>DASVRN010000022.1:0-2297 GCA_036388595.1 Chloroflexia bacterium | reverse complement strand
TGATGGTGGTGCCGTTGCTCGGGGTGGGGCCGCCCTCGGATATCCAGCGCACGCGCGTCGGGCTGCCTTCTTCCACGCCGAAGGTGCCGGGTTGGCCGCTGGTGGCAGGCTCGTCCGGGGCGAACGAGGACTGGTCGTAGGGTACCTCCTGGCCGTCCACGACCTCCACTACCTGGAAGTCACCGATGGTCTCCAGCCTGTCGGTCTCCCAGATGCGCAGGCCGCGCCGGTACTGCCCCTGGAAGACATAAACAAGGGTCTCCTCGATGTCGAGGGACCCGTCGGCGTTCACATTTATCAGCGAGTCGTACCGCTCCATGTGGAACTGCCGCTCCTGGGCCAGCGCCATGTTAGGAGCTAAAGCTACACCAGCAGTGACACACAGCGAGAGCATGAGCCACATGGTTAGCATCAGGGAGCGCCGCGCACGTCGCGGACCGGTTGCGCCCCTGAAAAATTTGAGCATATTCAGCATCAGACTACCTTTTTCTAGAGAGTGCTACGCCGGATGTATGATGCGGCTACTGGGGGGTAGTGGGTGGGTGAGCGGCTTCGGCGGCTTGCGCGGCGGCCCGCTGCTCGGCGGGCGGCAGAAAGAACTCGGTGCCGCAGTACTCGCAGCGAATTACGCCCTTGCCCCCGACCACCTGGGGAGCGCCACAGTTGGGGCACTTGCCGGAGATAGCGGCGGTGGTGATGGCTGCCGCGTCGGACGACACGAGCTTGCCACCTCGCCAGTCTACGTAGCCGGTGAAGAGGCCCTTGCCTACGAGGTCGTAGATGGCCGACTTTACCTGGTCCATCGGCATGTTGGTTTCGAGGGCCACGGTGCCTAGCTGCACGGTGCCTTGCGTCTGGATGATGTTGAGGATGCGCTTCTGCTTCTCAACGTCCGCGAACTGCACCGCCTCGGAGCGGCCCTGCATGAGGAACCACACTCCGAACCCTGCGACCACAGCCGCTACCAGGAGGGCGCAGCCCATCGTGAGCGCGGCCCCGCCCGACTGCATCTGAGTGCTTGTCTGGTTCATCTGCCCGAAGACGAAGATGCCCGCGCCGAGGAACATGACCACGGCCACGCCGATAAGCACCAGGCCGATTACTCTTCCCGAACCAACCATGCTTCACACCTCTGCACATGTAATCGCGCTATGCCGGGTCGCCCACCCGACACTATATACGTGCGTACCTGCAAAGCGAGTTTCATGGCGCGCCCACACGCACACTAAAGCGGTGTTCGCCAGGCACAAACAAGCATTGCAGCGTATCTTACAACATAATGGGAGTCTTGTCTATGAAATTTTAAGTGACGAAACACCAGAGCGTAAAGGACGCAAAGAGCGAGCAAAGAAGATGATGATAGGGCTGTGTAGGGGTGCGATGCATCGTGTCCTTATGGATAGTCTCCTCTCCTATAGATTGAAGAACCAAGCCCCCACCTTGTCATTTCGAACGCAGTGAGAAATCTCGTCCTCTACTGGGATGTTTCCTCTTTCTTACGGTATATAGTGGCTGAAGGAAAGGTGAGACTTGGGTGCTAAGGGACGAGATTTCTCACTGCGTTCGAAATGACAAGGTGGGGCTTTGTGCTCTGCCAGTTACGATGGGGCTACTCACCAAAGCACGGTGCGCCGTCCCCTATACACCTTGTCTCTGCTACGACTTTGGCGTCTTTGGAGTGATACGGTTACGTCCGGTTGGCAGTTTGTGCTAAGTTACGGCCCTGCTGTAGCTACTATTGGTGCTTAGTGGTATAATTGCCCAAAGACGCATAAAGACGCATTACGTTAGTATTTTCCAGCGGCGGTGCATAGCAGGTCGCTAGAGGAGATGAGATGATGAATTTCAGCGGACCTGAGATACTGTTGGTGCTTGTGATCGTATTGATCATATTCGGTGCGGGCAAGCTGCCGCAGGTGTTTAGCTCGCTCGGCAAGGGCGTGCGCGAGTTCCGCGATGCCGCTGAAGGCGACCCAACCCCCACCACGACTACCTCAACGACTACCTCAGCCACGACCACCCCGCCCCCTGCCGCTCCATTAGCGCCGCCTCCCGCGACCACCACTACCGCCACAAGCACCGAAGAGGCTCGACGGCAAGGCTAGTAAGACATAACAGTTAAAGTGTAAAGCGGCCCAGGGGGATTATATGCCCTGTGAGCCGCTTTGTTGTTTGGTGGTTATGCGACGAAGCAACGCCCGGGCATGATAATGAGGAGTAGCTTTAGCCTTTTAGCTTTCGTGCCTGTAGAGCATTCGTAGCAGTCTGGACTAGTGGGAACCTGGACAGAGATGGGC
>DASVRN010000021.1:0-11742 GCA_036388595.1 Chloroflexia bacterium | reverse complement strand
CTGGACGAGCTGGCCGACGAAGACCCCAGCCCGGTGGTGGAGCGGTACGGTCCCGGCCAGGCCCTGAATACCGCCAACCTGATGCTCGTGATGTCCCAACAGGTCTTGCTCAAGGCGGCGCAGGGTGGCAACGAGCGCTACTTAGCGGCCCTCACCGCGCTACAGGAAATGCTGGTGGAAGCAGCCGTGGGCCAGCACCTCGATATGCTCTACGACCGTATGCCACCTGACGAAGTTACCCTGGAGATGAGCGCGGACGTAACGGCCAAGAAGGCGGGCGCTCTCATAGCCGGGGCCTGGCGGGTAGGGGCGGTGCTATCGGGTGCTGAAGAGCCTGTGGTGGACCTGTTGACCCGGCTCGGTCGCGAGATAGGGGGCTTCGCACAGCTATCGAACGACCTCGAAGCCGTACTGCCTCTTGACATAAGTGCAGACGACGTGGCTCTAATGGAAGAAGGCGGACCGCCCGGCCTCAAGACCGACCTGCGCCTGCGCAAGCGCACCCTGCCGGTTGTGTTCACCCTTCGCGACGAGTCGGAAGCACCTAACCCCTTGCAACGTGCCTTCAGCGACCCTGACTACACCGCAACCATAGACGAAGACACCTTGCGCCGCGCCATAGTCGAAGCCGGGGGAGTGCAGTTCGCCCAACTGGTGATGGAGGTCCACGCGCAGAACATTATGCAACTGCTGGGCGAGCTTGAGGCGCTCAGGCCGGGTGCTAGCGAGGCGCTAGCGTACCTGCTGCCGGTGCGCATAGGACGGGGTGAAGGCGCGGCAGAGCAATAACCGCTCCGCTGGGCTGTAGTTGTACAGTGGTAGCGCACGACGTCCCGTGCTAAAGCACAGGGCTACACCCTGCGAAGTCTGCCTCCGGCAGACTGCCCCAGCGTCGTGACTGGAAGCCCTCACACAAACAGGGTTGAGGAGAGGATGAGAGGAGGAGATGCGGAGATGAGCACCCAAAGTCCCTCCCTTGTCATTTCGAACGCAGTGAGAAATCTCGTCCTACACCGGGATGTTCCATCTTTCTAATGGGACTCTGTTGCTGAAGGAAAGATGGTATTTGGGTGCTGAAGGACGAGATTTCTCACTCCGTTCGAAATGACAAAGGCGGGGCTTTGCCGCCAGTACTTGGGGCTGCTATTTCCCAGATGGCTTCTAGGGACTTGGCCGGAAGCGGCAGTCCGCGAAGCGGACTTTGCAAAGCGTAGCCCTGTGCTTTAGCACGGGGCGTCACCTGCCACATCGCTGGCTGCTGTGCACCATATGCGTCACCTGCCACATCGCTCGTTGTTACGAGCCACATGCTTCACACCTGAGAACAACATAGAGGGTACGGTCCCGCCACCGTACCCTCTATGTTGCTCCTTGTGGGCAATCTGCGCCTAAACTTTGAGTTCGCTCAGCGCCGCCTTGAAGATTATCTCGTGCTCGCGCACCGTGAAGCCCACCGACTCGTACAGGCGGTTGGCACCCGTGGGGCTTTCCGCGTCCACGCCCAGCATGGCGGTTTCAAGCCCTGCCGCCTTCAGGTTGCGCATGCCCCTGAGCAGCAGCGACTTACCCAGGCCGACACCCCGCCAACTCCTGGTGGTGCCGAGCAGCGCGATCCAACCTTCTTTGCGGCCCTTGCGCACGTTCTCCTCCGCGTTGACCTCGCAGATACAGAAGCCCGCGATTGTGCCCGGCTCAGCCTCAACCTCGGCCAACAGCGACAGGTCGGTGCGCATGCCGGAGCGTTCCATCTGCGCGTCCCACACCTCCTGGGGCAGCTCGTGGTACTCAAAGTGGTCTATGAACGACTGTTTAAAAGCGTCCCGCGCCGCCACGTTGTCCTCGGGCCGATGGTAGGGACGTAGCACCACGCCCCTCACTTCCTTCGGCTCCGGGATAGGGTCGAGCAGCGACCGCTCCATCGTCCAGCCGTGCCGTACATCCCGCAGCCCTATCCCCCTGTATAGCTCGATGAGGCTGGTGCTCTTCTCCGAGGCCCCGGCCAGTACGTTCACCTGCACGGCGGGTTTGGTGTCAGGGTCGGCTTCGTGGTCGCGTATGATGCGGCCGATGCGGGAGGCGAGCGCCTGTTCCAGTCCTTCGGCACGCGCGGAAGGATGCGTGGTGAGGCCCATCTGGTAGATGCGTTCGCCGGTGTTCGGGTCGTCTATGGGCACTGCTCTGCCGTAGCCTATAAAGGTGCCCTCAGTTGCGCCCTCGACCACCAGCATCTGCTTGTAAGCATTTACGATTGGCATATTGATCTGCCCCGTATAGTCCTCGACCGTTATGTGGGCTTCACGCCCGTCCAGGGTAGCAGCCTCGTTGTACAGGGCGACGATGCCGGGTACGTCGCCGTCGCGGTAGAAACGTATTCGCCATTTGCTGTCGTCTGTTGTGGCTCTACTGTCGATTGTTTCAGCAATATTTGTCTGGCTCATTTTGGTACCTCGCAGAAATTATATTGGGTGATTGGCTATTACTCGGCCGCTAGCTAGCGGCCCCTTCTGAAACACTGGCTTTTGAGTGAGGGTCGGTGGAGGGCACCTTGTAGCCACGGAACATCCACGCGGCGGTCAGGCCCGCCAATATCACTATGATGCCACCCACCACGAACACGTTACGCACGCCTATCAACTCTCCCAACGCCCCGGCGAAGGCCATCGAGACCAGGCTGGCGGTCGATATGATCGTGTTGAGGGCGGCCCCCACGCGGCCCAGCACCTGGGGCGGCGTGTTGGTCTGCATCAGCGTGGAGATGGAGGCCTGCATCGGTGTCATCATCAGCCCCACCACGAACAGCACAGGTAAGAGGTGCCAGACGCTCGATACAAAGGCCAGCGCAATCGTCATCAGGCCCATCACGGATAGCGCGCCGCTTACAATGTTCGTCGGCTTGAGGCGAGCCGCCAGGATGGTTATCAAGCTGCCGCTCAATATCATGGCGGCGGTCTGGGCGATCTCCACCATGCCAAACCAGGTGACCGGCACCTTCAGGTCGTTCACAATGAGCGGGATGATGAGCACGTTCACCGCGCCTATGCCCAGCATCGTCATCATGGTGGCTACCATCGTGCCTGAGAGAGCGGGCGTGTGGAATATGAGGCCGACGCCCTCGCGTAGCTGCTTGAACACTACCGCCACGTTGCCCCCGCCGGCCCGGTGCTCGTTGGCGGCCGCCGGTACGACTATCAGGCTGATCATGAAAAGCGAAGCGAAGAAGGTCAGCGCGTCGATCACGAACGGTATCCAGTAGTTGCCGGACAGCCCCACAATCACGCCCGCCGCAGCCGTACCCAACAGGTTGAAGAGTATGCGGCTGGTCTGCGACAGCGAGTTGGCGGCCATGAGCATATCGCGGCCCACGATGTGGGGCATCAATGCTCCTCGGGCGGGGGTGAACAGCGTGCCCACCGAGGCTTGCAGGAAGGCTATCAGGTAGAGCAGCCAGAGCGTATCCACCGAGCCTACCAGCATGAAGCCTAGCACGAGCACGCCCCTTATCGCGTCGGAAGCGATCATCACGCGCTTGCGGTCCCAGCGGTCCACGAAGACGCCCGCCAGCAGGCCGAAGGTGATGTGGGGTATCGCCAGCATTATCAGCATGGTGGCAATCGCGGCCGCCGAGCCGGTAAGCTGGTTCACCAGGATCAGCAGGGTCAGGTTGGTCAGGCTGTCACCGAAGTCGGAGATGCTCTGGCCGGTCCACAGGTAGCGGAAGTTGCGGTTCTTCAAGAGGTCGCCAATGCCGGGTTTCTTTGCCGCTTTGCTGCTTGTTTCTTGTGTAGGTGTTTCACTCATTGCCTTGGTCTCCTTTGTTGTCAATGTTGTTTGATTTATTTGCTGCTGTGCCTATGCCGCCGATTGCCATTTCACATTTCTGTTGCAGGGGCACCCCTACAAGGATCGTTTTCTACCCACTGACTATGGCCGCAGGTGCCGGCTGAAGAACTCTACGGTTGTGTTGTAGCAGCGCACTTTGTTGTGGACTTGAACGCGTCGTGTCCCTCGTCCTCGAACACGCTGATCTGGCGACATGAAGAGGCGGGCCGAGCGCGGGGCTTCTTTCCTGGGTGTGCTTGTTGTACCGGGCATGGTTATATCTCCTCTGTAATAGGGTGCCTTTATCCTGGCCCTGGTGAACAGCTTTCACCGGGCTTACGATGTATCGTTTTGCGACTAGGACGGGGCTAAGACGTGGAGTGGAATGGGTTAGCTTATGCTTCGGTGCCGTTGTTGCTCTGTTTGCTGCGCTTCTTGACGCGCAGTTTGTGCGTGGTCGGGAACATCACCACCATCAGACCATGCACCTGGGTGCCATGGTCGTCAACACCGTAGGCGTCGAACTCTTTGATGACGTCGTTCATCTTCTTATATAGCTCCTCGACCTTGTCCTCAGGTATAGAGGCGAGAGCACGGATGAGGATCATGTTCTTGGGTGTGTGCTCGTCGGGATCTGACACTTTCGTGATGTCCACCAGGCCCACTTCGACGCTCTTGTTCAGGTCAACCCGTACACCGTCAAACATGGTTTGCAGGAGGGCGTTGACTTCGTCGCTGATACCCTTGCCGCCGGGGGCCGCGAAAAGCGTCTTGTCGAGGTCGATGCTGTAGGCTGTCACCCAGTATTGCTTTTCGATGATGCCGGAGACCACGCGCGTACTGACCACCCGCACCAGTCCATGCTCCTCCAGCGTGTTGATGTGGTAGTAGAGCTTGGTCTGGGGTATCTTCAGTTCGGCGGCAAGCTGCTTGACCGTGACGGGCTGTTCAAGCATCTGCTCCAAGATTTGCAGCCTGAGTGGGTCGGAGAGCACCTTCACAGTATCGAGGCTGGTGATGGTGAGCTTGTCGGCGGGCTGGAACTCCCCGGCAGTTGTTGTTTGACCTTGTTCGGTCATTCTATCTCCGTGTATCATTCAAAAATATTTGAATGCATGATAAAGCATGAATGACATCTTGTCAATAGGCCAGGCCCAAATTGCTGGACCAATTTTCTGAGTGCCAATTTCTAGTTAATGCCTCGCCCCTGTCATTTCGAATGTAGTGAGAAATCTCGTCCCTTAGCACAAGGTTTCCTCTTTCTTTCAGCCACTAAGGACCATAAGAAAAGCGTAACATCCGGGCAAGGGACGAGATTTCTCACTACGTTCGAAATGATATGGTGGGGCCTTGGTTCTGCTCGTTCATCATGCCCATTGTCCTTACACAGGACTCGTGCTTGACCTCAATTCCTCTTGCCGCTTAGAATGGCAACTACCTGAGAACCTATTTTGATACACGCTGTACCGGAATAGGTTCTCGGGACCATACTCCCCCCTGTCATCCTGAACGCAGTGAAGGATCTAAAATGCTCCTCTTGCGGCTGCGCTGAACCCGTAGCACTATGCGTCTTGACGCTCAACAGCATCGCTTTACCACCTTCTTGAGATCCTTCACTGCGTTCAGGATGACAGGGGGGAGTGTGGTTCTTAGGGTCAGGTAGTTGGGGCATAAGTACCGGAACAGGGTGGTAAGGAGGCAAATTTGGCAAACCGGGCACCAGGCGGGCGCAGGCCACTCCGCAAGGTGGTCGTGGTCTTCAAGACCCACTTCGACCTGGGCTTCACCGGCCTGCCCCACGAGGTGATGCAACAGTACACCGGGCCGATGTTCGCGGCGGTGCGGGCGGTGATGCTGGCTACTGAACGGGAACCCGAGCACCTGCGGTACAACTGGACCCTGCCCGCCTGGCCCCTCAAGTTCCTCCTGCACGACCCCTCCGTGCCCGCCGAGACCCGGCAGCAGGCCCGCGAACTGGTGGAGCAGGGGCGGCTGAACTGGCACGCCTGGCCTTTCACCACGCATACCGCCTTTTGCGGCCTGGAGGAGCTTGTGCGCGGTCTGCACATCTCCCGTTCAATATCGGAGGAGTTCGGGCGGTGGCCTATCGGAGCCAAGCAGACCGACGTGCCGGGGCACACCTGGGTCCTTCCCTCGTTGCTGCACGGCGCGGGGGTCAGGTTCCTCCACCTGGGGGCGAACTCCGGCAGCCACGCGCCCCACGTGCCGCGCCTCTTCTGGTGGGAGGGCCCGGACGGCGCGCGGTTGCTGACCTACTACTCGCCAGGCGGCTACGGCACGCCACCCCTGCCGCCGGAGGACTGGCCTTTCGACACCTGGCTCGCCCTCCAGCAGACGGTGGATAACCACGGCCCCCAATCGCCCGAAGACCTGCTGAGGCTGCGGAGAACCGTGGAGCAAGGCGCGTCAGAAGCTGAGTTGGTGTTCGGGGAGTTAGGCGACTTCTTCGAGTCGTTGCTCGCACAGCCGGAACAACTGGCCGACGTGCCGGTGGTGCCCTACGACCTGGCCGACACATGGATACATGGAGTGGGTACCATGCCGCGTGAGGTGGCAAAGGTCAGGGAGCTGCGGCAAAAGCTGGTGGCTCTTGAGCAGGCTGTGGTCACACATGAGTGGCCCGGCAACGGCTCTACGGAAGGCCTGGAACAAGGTGACTTTGCCCTGTCGCGCAAGATAGCACCCTTCATAGATGCCGCTTATGAGCAGTTGCTGCTTTTCGGGGAGCACACCTGGGGCCTCGACGTGAAGAGCACCATCAAGCGAGTGTATGGTGCTGAGTTCGAGCGTGCCCGCACCACCGAGCCATACCGGAGGCTGGAAGGGTCGTGGGCCGCCAAAGCCTCGTATGTACACCGTGCCGAAGAACTCTATCTACAGGCTCTTAGCGCCGCACGTGCGGTGGTGCCCGATATAGCTACCGAAGAAGAGCCGTTGAACTACCGTGAGCGCAACCCCGCTCCAGACGACGCGCGGGAGTACGCCATCGAAACCCATCAGTTCCGCGTAGAGGTGGACCCAGCGGCTGGGGGTATCGTATCGCTGGTCGATAAGAGCACCGGGCGCGAGTGGGTGGACCCTTTGGGCAATGAGCCTTTTGGTGGGTACCGCTACGACCTCTATTCCGCCGCTGATATCGGTGAGTTCATGCGCGCCTACGGCCTCTACTTCCAGGACTGGTTCGTGCAGGACTTCGGCAAAGCAGGCTACCCCGAAGACTTACCCCACGTGACCGCCTACGCCCGCAATTTCTCGCTTTCTAAGGTCCACGCGGAGGGCAAGCAATCGTTGCTCCTGTATGGTGGGCGGTTGACCGCGACCTCCGCTCCAGGAGTGCCCTTGCCCGCGCAGTGGGTGTCGATCAAGATAACGGCGGGCGAGCATTCCCCGTACATAGACCTGGAATACAGCGTCACAGGCAAGCAAGCCACGCCACTGGCCGAGAGCACCGTTGTACCGTTCCCCCTCAACCTGCCCAAGCCGACCTTCAGGCTGGGCCAGGTGGGATCGGTGATAGACCCGGCTCGTGAGATCAGCGCGGGGGCCAACCATCATCTCTGGTGCGTGGACGATTGGTTAGACGCTTCGGACGACCGGGTGGGCCTGGCGATTCTCCCTGTGGACATGCCTCTCGTATCCATAGGCGATCCCGGTATTTACAGGTTCGACGCCGACCGCATACCCTCTGAGCCACTCGTCTACGCCCACCTGTCCAATACCCAATGGGGCACTAACTTCCCGCAGTGGTTGGAAGGCAACTTCACCTGGCGGGTGCGGTTGTCGCCTCACGCGGGCGACTGGCGACTCGGCCTGCACTGGCGGATTCAGCGAGGCTCAATCTCAATGTACAGCATCGCTATGCAAAGAGCACGAGGTCTGGCTGTAGAATCTGCCGAGTTCAAGGCAGCCCCAATCCAACCCAGTTCCCGCCTGACGATGTTGAGCATGCGGCCCCGGCATGATGGCCCAGGGCTGATAATCCGGTACGCCGACCCACTAGGAACACCCCGCACTACAACTTTCGGCTTTACCGGACCCGTCTCGGCTGTGTGGCGCTGCGACCTGATGGAACGCCCGGTGGAGCGATTGGAGTTGCACAGGCAGCCGGACCGCATCCGTGTGGAGATCACCCTTCCGCCGCACGCGATTATAACTTTGCTTGTGGAGTTCGGCGGCGATCAGTAACCCTCGGTGAGCGTACGTAATGGAGTTGTCAGCATGAAAGTAATCCTCATGGCCGCCGTCACGATAGACGGCAAGATCGCGCGGCACGAGCATCACTTCGTGGACTGGTCCTCGAAGGAGGACAAGAAGCTCTTCATGCAGACCTCCAAGCGCGCGGGCGTGGTCATCCTGGGCAACAACACGTATGAGACCTTCCCTTCGCCTCTGCCGGGCAGGCTGCACATCGTGCTCACCACCAACTTGGCGGATAAGCAGCAGCGGCCCGGCGAGATAGAGTTCACCGACCGCACCCCCGCCGAGATTGTGGCTGACCTGGAGGCGCGGGGCTACACGGAAGCAGTGCTCACCGGCGGGGCGCAGGTGAACGCCCTATTCCTGGCGGCCGATAAGGTGGACGAAATCTGGCTCACCGTCGAGCCTTACATCTTCGGGCTGGGCATCGACCTGTTCCGGGGGGTGCCGTTCGACCGCCGCGCCACCTTGCTGGAAGTGCGGCAGCTAAATGAAGGCGGTTCGGTGCTGCTCCGGTACGGTCTGCACACTGCCAACGCGAGCGAAGGTTAAACTAGACAGCTACCCTTGCGTGAAGAACTGGGTGAGTGTATACGCCAGCCGCTCAAGCGGCACCCTCTCGAACTGGTGAGGGGTTGCGGGCAGCACCTCCAACTCACCACGCGGCAACGCCTTGTATATGTCGAGGCTTTCAGCCAGGGTCACGGTAGCATCTTGGTCGCCTATCATGACGCGGACGTGCTGCTCGATACCGGCTACGTCAGGGGGTCTCAGGCCGCCGGTCCGTCCTAGAGAGCGTAGCAGATCCCTCGTGTTGTCCAGCACCTGCTCCCACCCGGCGGCGGTATGTCTTCCGGCCAGAGTCCTCGCGAAGTTGGGCACCTTAGCGGCTATCTTCTGAGGGTCTAGGAACGCCGTTTCGCGCTCCGCTATGTCTGCGTCCCAGTAGAACTTCGTACCAAGCGTGGCGATGCTTTGCACGACGTGTGGGTGCGAGCGTGCCAGGACGCAGACCACGTACCCGCCCATGCTGTAGCCGAAGATGTGGGCGCCCTCAATCGAGTGTTGCTCCAGGTAGTCGAGCACGTTCTCCGTGAAGTGCTCCATGCTGAACGGTCTCGAACGCGGCGGCGCGGACCCATGCCCCTCGAAGTCGAGAAGATGCAGGTCGAACGCCGGGCTGAGCAGGGGCACGAGCGATGCGAATTGGTCGCTCGCGCCAATAGCCCCGTGCAGAAGGAGCAAGGTTAGTTTGTTCATGTGGGTACTCAGCAAGTATTGGAGGGATTAGAAGTCTTACACTTGCGATAGTGTAATGCGAACCGGGCCAGGATTCAACCAGGGCAGGGCAGGTAACCTCGTCTGCCTGGTGTGCTTCTTGCTCCCATCGGAGGTACCACCGGAGAGCCTGCCAGTCGCTTCCAGGTGCGTGAAGGAGTGGGCGCATGAAGGTACTGACCTACAATATACTCGAAGGGGCCAACTTGCGTTTCGGAGACCGCACCGAGTTGGTCTTTGACCTCATAGAGCGTGCCGATGCCGATATCATCGGCTTGTGCGAGTGCACCGGGTTCGACGAGGAACGCGCCGCCCGTTTCAAGTACTTCCGCAGCCGCCTGAGGATGGACGGCGCGATGACCAGGGCACCCAGCGGGCACCATGTTTGTCTCCTCCACCGCCGAGGATTACGCACGTTCAGCCGCACCAACCTCGCCAACACCATGTACAACGGCTTCGCGCGGGTGGCCTTTGAAAGCCAAGAGCTTGGCCCAGTCACCGTAGTTATGACCCACCTGCACCCCTTCTCAAGCTGGTACCGGGTAACGGAGGTCCAGCAGATACTTGGTCGCGCCCGCTCCTCCACTGAGGCGATCATCATGGGCGACATGAACAACCTCGCCCCTTCGGACCTGCCCTTCGACCTGGATGCCGCAGGTCCACAGTTGGCGGGGCGGCTCTCCGGTCCCGACGGGCGGGTAGACACCTTACCCATCCAGGCCATACTCACCCAGGGCTTCGTGGACCTCGGGGCCTCCAAGGTAGGTCCGACTTACCCCACCCGCATAGAGCGCAAACAGAAGGAGTCGGACATTAGCGTGCGCCTCGACTACATGTTCGCCACGCCCAACCTCGCTAGCCGCTGTCGCTCCATACGCGCCATTGACGAGCCAACCGCGCACGAAGCCTCCGACCACCTGCCCCTGCTAGCCGAGTTCGACCTGACGCCTGTAAGCTAGCTATCGCCTTCAAAACGACCTACAGCATGCAGTGACAAATCTCTGCCGGTTTGGTATAATAGGGCGTCGAAAGTAGTTGGGCCTGTGGCGCAGCGGTAGCGCAGGCGACTCATAATCGCTTGGTCGTAGGTTCGAATCCTACCGGGCCCACCAATCAAACACCCCGCCAGCCCCTCTGTTGTACAGCAGGGGCTTCTTTCTTTGCCTCCTGCCCTGCGCCACTTGCGGGGAGGAGACCGGCATAGTACCTGCCACTACGACGACCTACCTGTCGTACCGCTTCCACGCCTCACCCACGCCTGAGTAGTAGCCAAATATTCCTATGCGGGTACTCCCTATCCTAGCCAAATTGAGTAGCCTGATTAGGACCTATTGGTCCTGCCGATTTCGGGACTACTGTCCTACAATTGTAGGGTACAAGCCCGGCAAGGCGTGCTGGCTATAAATGGACCTTCAAGCGCGGGCCACTATAGCACCAGCACCTTCCGCATGCGGACCGGGGATAGAAGGCCGGTAGAGCGTTCTACAGGAGGACTCAGTGACACACAGGCGGTTGGCACGCATCTTTTTCGCCGCTGTTATTGCCATCATAATATCCCTCATCCCAATAGCTCAACTGGCGAGCACTTCCCTGGTAAATCCGGCGGCGTTCTTGCCCGCTAATATAGTCGGTGCCGCTCCCCAGGCAGCCGCACTCAGCATCACCCCTATTTCCTGGGACGTGATTGGCCTCGACAGCAACAAAGTCACCGACGGGCCTAATATCTACATGGTTGGGGCACGCGTCTGTAACACCGGCGATGCCGCGGCCACGAACGTAGTGGTCAGTTTTGTTTGGGACACCGCTAATAGCTACATAAACTTGGCCTCCGGCGAGCAAAGCACCCTGACGCACTCAACGTTGGCAGCGGGAAGTTGCATCAACTCTTACTTCAGGGTGGCCGTCACCCGCAACGCGGCCGCCTACGACACCGCGCGCCGGTATCACATCACTGCCTCGGCAGACGGCCTCACTCCCGTGAGCACTCCAACCCCACGCGAGCTTTATGTGGAACACCTCGTTTCGCAGGAACGCAACAACGTAGCCAGCATAACGGGCGCTAACAGCGTAGTGGTAGGAGGCATCTACCAGTACACAATCGTCGGTAGTACCGCCACGCAGGGGTACGAGCAACTGGTCTTCTCTACGGCGTTCCCCAACTCTGTATTTCAGATCCTTAGCATCGCCACCACGTATACGTCCCCTCCCAACGGCACCAATGACAAGGAATATGCGGACGCGTGCGGTTGGAACTCCGTCCCAGGCACTGCTAACTACCGCGCTTGTGTGGGGCCGGTCAAGTACCCGGGTGGTAAGGCGGGCGGCGACATGACGACGGTCTATACAGTCAAAGTCATCGGCGCGGGCACGGTTAGTATTTGGCCGATAATCTATGACTTTTCAGGCAGTAGCTATCACTACAACGGC
>DASVRN010000020.1:0-24202 GCA_036388595.1 Chloroflexia bacterium | reverse complement strand
GATGAAAGCAATACGCCTGCCGTCAGGAGATGCGGCCAATTGCCAGGAGCTTTCACCCGGTACGTCGTTGAGCTTGACTGCCTTACCGCTATGGATATCCCAATGATAGTAGCCGGCCGACGTATTGACCACAAGAGTTTTGCGGTCGGGCAACAACGCTAAGTCCTTCAACGAACCAGTTTGGGCCTGTTCGGGGAAGGGTACTTCCCGAAGAGTGGAGCCGTCCTTGGAGGCAATGCTTGGCTCTCTACTAGCGCGCTGAACAGCAAAGCTGTCGTTGTCTAGCCAATCGAGTAAATTGGTTTCAACACCTGGACTTCCTGTAAGAATGGAGGATTGTTCATAGAGGGGATAGTTCTTATAGTAGTCGGGTACCGTCTGCACATGGTTGCTGGACAGGTCTATCACATAGATATAAGCAAAGCTTTGCCAGGGACCGGTGTTTGGCAGCACGGCTTCACCTGGAAGCGGGGTGGCTTTCGGCGTGCGGCCATAGGCAGTGCCCAGCACCACTGCAAGTGACTTGAAGTCCGGTGACGCGGCCATGCCCTCTACGATGTAGTGTTCGCCCTGGCCCGTCCGATGCGGCCAGTCCCACCGAACAAGGGGTCTCGTATGCTCGATAGAGGGCTGAGGGACATCGCTGTAGTAGCCAGTCCAAACCGTCACCCCAGCTTCGGTGTGAGTAGTCCAGGCGATATTGGCAGCTTCAGCAGATACAGAGAAGGTAACAGGCACGGGCGGCGATGGGAGAGGCTCAGAGGTGGCGGTGGGCACGGGTGTTAGAGAAGTGGGGGTCGAAGTTGAGGCTTGAAAAGTGTCTACCGGCAGGGGTATTTGTGCTACAGAAGGCGCAGCAAGGCGCTCAGTCCTCGTCGAAGCAGTGTTGCCCGCTAACAACAAAACAGCGGCCAAGAAAAGCAGGATAATCAAGACAGCACCGCGAACGCCGTTACCAACAGTGCCCATGTGACTACCCTCCCAAACTCATGCTATCTTTCAACAACTTGCTCGACAGCATCCTATAGGACCGCGTTACACAAGTCAAATACCGGAGAAGCTGCTGAACTGGGTCAGCCATAACACAAGAATAATGAACATAGCTAACACACAACTTAGAACTCAAAGGGCCAGACTAAACGCCATGTCGCCGCGCTACAGGGCATATGCCGCATTGGGTGTGGGGGCGCTGTGCATCGGCTTCTCGGCCATATTCACCAAGTGGGCGGCGACACCTGGGCCGGTGTCGGCTTTCTACCGGGTGGCGATTGCCTCCGCGGTGCTGTCAATTCCCTACGTGGTGAGCGAGACGAGGCGGCGGGGCACGGACAAATCTTCGTTCCAGTTGCCGGGTATCGCGTTCGTGCTGACCGCGCTGGCCGGGCTGTTCTTCGCGCTCGACTTGGGCCTATGGAACACCTCGCTGCTGTTCACCTCGGCAGCCAACTCCACGCTGCTGGGCAACACCTCCACCCTGTGGGTGGCGATAGGCGCGACGCTGCTGTTCAGGGAGGCGCTCAAACGCCGCTTCTGGCTAGGGATGGCTACCGCCGTGATAGGGGCTGCCATAATCGTGGGCCGCGACGTTTTCGAGCACCCGAACCTGGGTCTGGGCGACCTGCTGGCGCTGGGCAGCAGTCTCTTCTACGCGGCCTATATGCTCCTGACGCAGCGCGCCCGCCGGTACATGGGCACGCTGTCGTTCATGTGGGTGGCGTCGGCCTCGGCCACGGTGCTGCTGCTGGTCTACGTGCTCGTCACTGGCGAGCCGCTTACCGGGTACAGCCTCGAACAGTACCTGGCGCTGATCGCCCTCGGCGTTATCACCCACGTCATAGGCTGGCTGGCGATCAACTACGCCCTGGGCCACCTGCCCGCCTCGCTCGTTTCGGTCACGCTCTTGTTGCAGCCCGCCATAACCGCGCTACTGGCCGTGCCCCTGCTCGGGGAAGGCTTGAGTCTCTACCAGGTTGGAGGCGGGCTGCTGGTGCTGCTGGGAATCTATATCGTGATTAGACGATAGACGACGGACGATGGACGATGGGTGTGCACGGCACGACTCCGGTGAAAGATGGGACTGAGGGCTGATGCCTGGGTAAGTGCGCCATGTTATTGTAGGGCGATACCAGGAGCTATCTCAAGAATAGCAGTACGAGGAATGAGCACCGGAGTCCCCCTTTGTCATTTCGAGCGCAGTGAGAAATCTCGTCCTTCACCGGAATGTTCCCGCTTTCTTACGACACTCTCCTGCTGTAGGAAAAGTGCTATTTGGGTGGTGAGGGACGAAATTTCTCACTGCGTTCGAAATGACAAGGGGTACCTCAGGTGCTAATCTCCTGTATCCTCATTTCTGAGACGGATTTCTACGCAAGGAGAAGGCATTGGCGCAGGACACACTGACCGAGGAAGACATTCCCCAGGAGCTAGGCGACGGGCTGGTGATGCGTAAGGCAAGGCCGGAGGACCGAGAGACGCTGTCCGATTTCCACGCCAGTAACCTGCTCGACGTCGGGGAAGTAGGCCCCAACGAAGGTCTGCACGCCTGGATGCTCGACCTGATGAGTGGGGAGCACCCCACGTTAAGGCCCGACGATTTTGTGCTGGTTGAGGACACGAACGCCGGGAAGATCGTCTCTTCGATGGGACACTTCTCGCAGGTATGGACCTATGAGGGCATCCCCTTCAAGTTCGGGCAGCCTGAGATAGTGAGCACCGACCCCGCCTACAGGAGGCGAGGGCTGGTGCGCGCCCAGTTCAACGAGGTCCACAGGTGGAGCGCGTTGCGGGGCGAGCTGGTGCAGGGCATCACGGGCATACCCTGGTATTACAGGCAGTTCGGCTACGAGATGATCGTAAACCTGGGCGGCGGACGTACCGGCTTCAAACCGCACGTTCCCAAGCTGAAGGACGGCGAGGGGGAGCCATACCGCTTCCGCCGCGCGGCCACGGAGGACGTACCACTTTTCCTTGAGATGTACCAGCAGGCTACTTCGCGTTCCATGTTAGCCTCCCTACACGACGAGGCGCTCTGGCGCTATAACGTCGAGGGGCGTAGCGAAAAGAGCGATTTTCGTGTCGAATTGCGCGTGATTGAGACGCCGGAGGGGCAGACGATTGGCGTGCTGGCACACTCGCGGAAGCTGCGGGGAGGACGGCTGGCGGCTCTCCTGTACGAGGTGAAGACGGGGGTGTCGTTGCTGGCGACGACCGATAGCGTGATACGCTACCTGTACGCGACCGGGGAAGAGTACGCGAAACGCGACGGCGAGGAGTTCGAGGTGTTCGGCTTCGGCCTGGGCGAGCAGCACCCGGTGTACGATACAGTCACGGAGAGGCTGCCCCGCATACGCAAACCCTACGCCTGGTACATCCGAGTGCCCGACTTGCCCGCCTTCTTGAACCACATCGCGCCTGCCCTGGAAAAGCGCCTCGCCGGTTCTTCACAAGCGGGCTACACGGGGGAGCTGAAGATCAACTTCTATCGTAGCGGCCTGGTCCTCAGGTTCGAGGCGGGAAGCATCTCCGTCGAAGGGTGGAAGCCCGACCGCGTGGAAGAGGGAGACGCGGCCTTCCCCGACCTCACCTTCCTGCAACTACTGTTCGGCTACAGGTCGCTGGAAGAGCTACAGCACGCCTTCGCTGACTGCACGGCCAACACGGCCACAGGGAGTGCTCTTCTACCCATCCTGTTCCCCAAGAAGGTGTCAAACGTCTGGGCTGGGGGATGAGAAGAGACGATAGACGATGGACGATGGACGATGGACGATGGACGATGGACGATAGTGAGAACCCTCTCCTATCGTCCTTCGTCTATCGTCTATCATCTATCGTCCGCTTACCTCCTGGCGGGTGTCTGGCAGTTGGGGAAGAAGGTGTTGGACACTATCTTGGCTGCCTGCGCCCTGGTAACCAGGCTGTTGGGTCGGAAGTAGGCGCGGTTCTGGTTGTCGCACGGCTCGCCAGGGCCGCCGCACGGGTAGCCGCTCATCACGCCGCGTGAGGACAGACGCTCGATGTACTGGTAGTACGACGACTCGTTCTGGCTCGGCGGCACGTCGGTGTAGGTCTGGCCCTGCGGCGCATCGTTGAAGCCCGCGGCGTTAGACACTATCTTCGACAGTTGGCCGCGTGTGGCGTTAGCCGAAGGGCGGAAGTACGGGCGATTCTGGTTGTCGCACGGCTCGCCGGGGCCGCCGCACGGGTACCCGCCCATGTGGTGCCTGTTAGACAGGCGGTTGACCCACACGTAGAACGGGTCGCCGGGCTTCACGTCGGCATATAGCTGCTCTCCCGCGTCCTCGTTGAAGTTTGCCGAGTTGGACACGATCTTGGAGATCTGCCCGCGGGTGATGTTGTTGCTCGGCCTGTAGTAGGGATTGCCGGTGGTGCCGCAAGGCTCAGCCTGCCCCGTCTGCGGGTTGGTGCCGCCGCACGGGTAGCCGCCCAGGATGTGGCGGCAAGCCAGGCAGCGCACGAACGGGTAGAACGACGATACTTCGTCACTCTCCGGCACGTCCTGGAACAGGATTGGGCAGACGACAACGGGCGGTTCAGGCCCCGTGCCGAAGGTGTAGTTGAACGCCTTGGCTACGTCCACGTCGTCGTAGAAGTCGGGCGTGGTGCTCCGCTGGCCGTAGGTGTAGCCAGTAATCGAGTAGAGGGTCGAGCCTACAGGCGGCGAGCCAACTCCCTCGCGTGGGACGACGATGGTGATCGTGCCGGTCGCTTCGTCGTACGTGCCGGTGGTGCTCTCACCTTGCGGGTATTGCACCAGCTTGCAGGTCTGGGGCGTGGTCGTGGTGCAACCGGCGTCCGCCCCCGCTACCGCCAGGCTTGTGCCGTAGAAGAACTCGGGGTCGCCTCCCAGCGTGGAGACCGCCTGCGCGTGGTAGATGCGGTAACTCTCCTCGTTGAAGTCACCCACCGACTTCGACTGCCACCGCGCCATCCAGACCACCGAGTCGGCACCCGGTATGATCTTTGTGGCCGTCGGGTCGGAGATGGTCAGCGTAACCGTGATATTCTCAAGGTTCGACGCCACGCTCACGCCCTTTATGTCAAGCGCATCGTAGTTGGGACCGGGACCGAGAGGGTCGCGGTGGGGGTACTGGGCGTCGTCCGTGCGGTCGGTTACCGAGTTGAGCGCCAACTCGCCGTTGAGCGGGGTGCCGAACAGCGAAGGCCCGTCAATCTGGCTCGCCACCATGACGCTCGCGCCGTGGTGCTGGTTGGTGGTGTCGTTGTAGATGATGCGCATGGCACCGCTGTTGTCGTGCTGGATCGTCAGGAAGTCGGCCATCGTGCGGTCGCCGCCGGTCGCGAGACAGAGGGTGCCGCTGGTGCACACCTGCCCGTAGTGGATCGGATGCTGGCTGGCCTGCGCCTGGTAGATGGTAGGGTTGGGAGTGTGGGCGTTTTCCAGGTAGTTCACGTACAGGTACCACTTGACCGTAGTGGAAGCAGGCTTGTCGTTGAACCAGCTAGGGAAGCTGTCGGGGCCGGGAGCGCCGTACTGGTCGGTTGCTATATAGGCCACCGCGACGCGCCCATCTTCACCCGCGACTATCCATGGAAAGATGGTCGTGTTAGCGTCGTTGCCGTTCAGGCGGATAGGGTCGCTCCAGGTCTGAGCATGGTCGGTCGAATAGACCAAGTAGGTATTGAAGTCGCCGCTATCGGTATAGGCCACGTAAACGTTGCCTGCCCGGTCCGTCGCAAGCGATGGGAAGAGGCTGCCAGTGCTGCCCAGCGCGTCTCCTGCAAAGCTCTGCTCGAAGACAAGCCCGGTGCGCTGCCCCACGTCCACATGGGCGTAGGCGACTTCCACTTTGTTGCTGCTGGCACAGGGCAGGTACAGATAGCGCAACACAGGGTCGAAGCGTAGATCGCCACAGGGCGCGCCACTGTTTATCGCTTCTGTAGGGTCAGCCTGGGCCGGGAGGTAGGTGAGGCCATCGGTGGCCGACATCAGGAACGAGCCTAGCGCGGCCTGCCTCCACGTGAGGAACTGAGTATTATCGGAAGCGTCGGGGCTGGTGCCGTTGTCCAGGGCCTGCCACTGACGGTCCACGCCCGTTAAGAACGAGGTAGCGGAGTTGCGGGGCCAGGTGTTCCCACGGTCTGTGGAGACGGCAGCCGCCACGTTCAATAGGGCTTCCAGGTCGGTAAAGTAGTAGTTATTCTGGTCGTCTATTTCGGTGGAGGTATCACCGCCGCCGGGCTGGGCAGGCTCAGGTCGAAGTTTGCTGATGGCATTGAAGGTATCGCCGTTATCCGTAGAGAGCCAGGCGAACGATTGCTGTGTGGACGTGCCCCACGGGCCGCTCGCCAAAACGTCACCCAAAGGGTTAGTGCTGGTCGGCGGGCCCCAGACTATGTCCGGCTCGCCCACCTGGCGCTGAGGGTCTACCACCGTGTTGACGTCGAACCCAATACCGCCGCTGGCGCGAACCGGCGCGGGAGGACGGCAGGTGGTGCCGGGACCAACCTCTATGGAGGCCGTTCCTGTGTACTGGCTCAGCGGGCCCTGGATGATAAAGGGTACCACCTGTACCGTATAAGTGAAATTGAGTTGCGGGCAGATGACTGTCGTCCTCTCATCGTTCTCTTCGGCCCCGAACGTGGTCGACCCACTTGCTACCGTCACGCCGTTGGGGCCGATCACATATACGTCATAGTCGTCGAGCATATTAGGTACGGAGAGGGCAATCGAGATGGTAACCTGCTGCGTCTGGGTAAAGTTGGGTGGCAGGTCCAGGTACAGGTCGAACTCGTCGCACCTACCGGGAACGGCACACGCAGCCCTGTCGCCTGCGGAATTGGCCGGGGTGTATAGCGGGCCGACCCAGTCGGCGCTGGGATTAGCCAGGGACAACCTGGCCCCTGAGGGGGTGGCGGCGAGCGCCTGCCGGGCGACCAACATGCCTAGCACGGCAATAAGCGCCAGCAACATACCAGCCACTAATAGCCACTTTGCACGAGGCCGGGCGGCAGCCTGAGTAGAATCTTGCATTCTTCCTGCTCCTTCTCTTGGGTGAGCGACACTGCTCCAACACGCGGAAAACCGCAAACCCTCCCACTAGACTGCCCGGCGGGAGGTAACAGGCGGAAGGTTGCAAGAGTTGTTCCTCGATTTGGGAGTCGGGATTTCGGAATTCGGATTTAGGTGGATACCCGCTGAATCCGCACTTCGCCATTCCATTCTGCGAATACTGAGAATTACTTCCCAGGCTGGGACTTCAGCCCCTGCGAGAAAGCAACACCGCAAACAGCCCCCAGGCCAACCTCCAAGCACTTGTACTGCCCTGCCCGGAGTGTTCTCTCCCATGTTCCCCTCCTCCATTACAATGCCAGGCTGCGATAGCATAGCCGGAAGCTATCACAACCATGCGCGACACGAGGTATAATGTAATCAGGCGTTATATAAGGAGAGGATAGACAGATGCCACTTTATGAATACTGGTGCCCGGAGTGCAAGAGGCAATTCGAGAAGCTACGCCCCATGGGCAGCAAGGACTCAGAGGTGACGTGCCACAAGTGCGGCTCCAGCGTCAGAAGGATGCTATCGGTGGTGGCGGCCGTCTCGCGTAGCGATGAAGGTTACGCGCCAAGGAGCGGTGGGGGCTGCGCCTGCGGGGGTGGCGGTTGCGGCTGCGGGCACTAAGGGACGATGGACGATGAACGATGGCGAAGTGGTTAGATAGTACCAACCAATCTTAATCTTGGCGCGTCCTTGGCGTCTTAGCGTCTTGGCGTTTTCGTCTCCTATCGTCCGTCGCCCATCGTCCATCGTCCGCTAAGCAAACTCCTGTGGCGAGACCTTGGAGTAGGCACCATCTTCGGTTACTCGCACGCAGGGGGTCCATTCCCAGATGGCGGGGGCGGGGGCTTGCAGCCAGGGTTTGGCGATTAGCTCCTCGGGTGTGAGGGGAGTGGCCCTGGTGCTTTTGGCGAGCAGGTAGCCGGGGTCGTCAGGTTCTGCCAGGCGGAAGTTCGCGTTGAGGTCGTAATACATCTGCTGCATCGTGGCGTATACGCGCTGCTGAAGTTGCTCGTCCTGCCCCGCTACCCACGAGTCGGGCACGCTGAAGTAGAACGTGCTGGACCTGTCGCCCGACTCTACGTGGACCTCCAAGTCGTTCACCCACATCATCAGGGTATCCGTCAGGTCCACCCGCAAGATTCTGCTCATGACATGCGCGCCTCCGCCTAAAGAAAAAGGAGCCTTACATACAGGCTCCAAGTGCGGAGAGAGTGGGATTCGAACCCACGGACCTTTAACGGTCATCCGTTTTCAAGACGGACGCAATCGTCCACTCTGCCATCTCTCCGTCGATAATTGTACCAGAGTGGCAAGCAGGCAGTCAACGGGTAGATTCGACCCTTAACGTCGCTCCCGCAAGCACTCAAATCATTGACTCCAGCACCCCCGCCTGGTATGATTCTATTGTGGGGTATTTCGGCGTTAAACAGGCCACGCACGCCCACGGGAGTGAGAAAGATACAATGCTGGAAGTACAAACAGACAATAAAACAGTCGAACAATCGGCCACGGACGAGGATGGTCTGCAACCTCTCATCACCGTGGCGGGCGTGCTGCTCGACCTTGACCGGATAAGGATAGTGGCGGCCCTGGCGAACGGCCCCGCCAACAGGATGCAGCTACACGAGACGACCGGCCTGGCACACCGCGACCTGGTGCGCCACATGGACAACATGCAGCAGGCTGGCCTGGTAAAGCCGCTGGGTGAGGTGCGCCAGCCGGACGTCTATACGCCGTACGAACTCGACCTGAAGGTGTTCAGCGAGGCGCGCAAGGCGATGGGCAAGTACAAGGGTGTGAAGCCCCGCCCCACAGACGCCCGCGAGATGGTGCTCGAAACCTACATGCGCGGCGGCAAGCTCTCGGCCTACCCCAAGAAACAGGACCAGATCGTAATCATCCTCGAGGAAGTGGCCCGCAAGTTCGAGCCTGATAGGCAATACCCCGAGCGAGAAGTAAACGTTATATTAGAGGAAGTAAACGAAGACTACTGCATGCTACGCCGCTACCTGGTGGATTATGGCTATCTGAACAGGAGCCGAGGAATATACAGCAAGGCGTAATGGGCAGAGGGCCACACGTGCGGTCCGCTGTTCAAAGGAGACGGTATAACAATGTTCGAAATCATACGAGCTAAAGAGATGGGGATGTGTTTCGGGGTGAAGATGACCCTGGACCAGATTGATGAGGCGGGCAAGAGCCGGTCGCGCATCGACACGCTCGGCACGCTGGTGCATAACCCGCAGCTTGTGGAGAAGTTGCAAGGCCAGGGCGTGGAGGTGGTCAAGGGGCTGGAGCAGACCACCGCCTCCACCGTGGCTGTGACGGCGCACGGTGCGGCCCCTGAGATCTACAGGCGGGCGCAGGCGCAGGGGTTGGAGCTTATCGACACCACCTGCCCCCTGGTGACGCGAGTGCAGCAGCTTGCCCGCCAGCTTATGGAAGAGGGTAACTGGGTTGTCCTGTACGGCGATGCCGAGCACCCTGAGAGCAAGGGTATACTCGGTTGGGCCAACTCGGTGCTGGACGAGATGAAGGCCCAGGCTGAGAGCGGTGAGCAGGCGGACGGCGACAAGCCGAAGTCTAAGGTGAAGAGCTGGAACGCCCGCCGCGCCATTAGCGCCTACAGCGTAGCCGACATCGAGGCCGCGCTGGCCGCCGACGGCACCCCCGCTGCCAAGATACGCCGCATTGCCTTGCTGTCGCAGACCACCCAGAACACCGAGTGGTTCAAGAAGTTCGTCAAAGAGGTAATCGACCGCTTCCTGGAGCACGGCACCGAGGTGCACGCGCACAACACCATCTGCCTGCCCACCGCCAAGCGCCAGCCCGCCGCCGTGGACCTCGCCAAAGAGGTGGACGTGATGATCGTGGTGGGCGGCTACGAGTCGGCCAACACCCGCCACCTGCGCGATATCGCCTCCGAGTTCTGCCCGGCCCACCACATCGAGCGGCCCGAGCAGCTAGAGGAAGCCTGGTTCCAGGGCGTCAAGAAGGTCGGCCTCACCGCCGGTGCTTCCACCCCCGATTACGTGATCAACGAGGTGGAAGAGGCGTTGCACGACCTGAACGAGAGGCTGGCGCGGCAAACCGCACAAGTTTAGCCGCAAGGCGCTAACATTTGTCGGATCATCCTTACAGCAAAAGAACATGTAAATTATACAAGTTGTATGAATGAAGGCATCTCAAGGGAGATGCCTTCATTGTAGAAATAATCCTCCCAATAGATGGTTCTTTGCTGTATGGCGTCTATGCACCATTGCTCATATAGGATTCATCCTGATGCAAAACCACAGATGCAATTTGAGATGCAATTGTTTCTGGATCATCTTCCCTGAGGAATTTACGAGATCTAATAGGACCCGCCAGATCATCAGTGGACACTTGCGCTGACACAACAGGCACGACGGATTTACCCATACCAAGTGCTGCGCCTAATTCAAAAGCCGCCCAAGAAGAGCGAGTACTGTTCGGACTTACCAGGAGCACAATGTACTTGCTCTGTTCCATAGCAGTTTCGATAGAGTCTATTAATGAATCGCCCAACTTAATCATCGAATCAGTCCAGACGCTGACTCCTTGTCTTGACAGAGCCTGTGCCAAAGAGGTCGCCCAGTCCTGGTCGGGATGTGAATATGATAGGAATACGTCGAAGCCCTTGGATTTATCTTTCACGTCCATTTACGCTTCTCCCTCAGTTGAACGCAACGCCACTCGCCCCTTAAGTTCCATCAGGTATTCGTCTACTTCGTTGAGGCTTATCAAATTGCGCCGTTTGAGTATAACTGGGACGCTCGTATCAGCTTGTAGATCAGCAGCCGTAAGGCCATGCAATATACCAACTATAGGAATTCGCCTGCCCCAAGCGGCGCCAATCTCTGCCCAGACGTAAGGCCGTTTCAAGGACCAAGGTGTAAGCAAGACTACAAGTTCCTTGGCATTTGCTAAAGCACCCAATATGTATTCCTCAAAGTCCTCTCCGATGTCGATATCAGATTCGTCTAAGAAAGGTACAGCCCCACAAGCAATAACCTCGTCAGCAATCTTCTTTGCTACCCACGCATCCATGCCTGCATGACTAATAAAGACTACCCAATCACTTTCTTTATAGGATTGTACGTCGCGCAACATACTTGGTAGGGCGTCCTTCTTGAGAACATCTGGTGCTACATTATACAGTCTAATCGTAATCAGTGGGCAGACCGGGGTCGCGGTAGTGCTCGTAAAACCGATGTATCTGCCTGGCCGTCACGCGTCCTACCGAGAGCGTGGGCAGGTCGTCTATGGGAAAGAAGCCGACACCGTCCGTTTCGTTGCTAACAGCGGGCGCGCCTCCGGTGATTTCGCACAGGAAGAAGACCTTGTAGATGTGGAAGGCATGGGGCGGGTGCTCGTGCCGCATGCGGTCGTAGAGGGCCATCAGCTTGACCACGCGGGCCTCGTAGCCCGACTCCTCCCTGATTTCGCGGGTCGTGGCCTCGGATGGAGAGTCGCCTATGTCGGCCCAGCCGCCGGGCACCGTCCACCGCCCGTCTGATATCTCTTTGACGAGCAGCACCCTATCGCCCTGGAAGACCACGCCCCGCACGTCCACTTTGGGGGTGGCGTGCCCGGTCTCGCGGGCGAAGATGCCACGTACCTGCTCGGCGCTCACCGGCTCCTGAGAGGCCACGATTTCGGCGGCTATGTCGAGGAGGGTGTTGTAGCGGTCTACGTCATAGGGGTCTTTGGAGTAGGTGAGGCCATTCTGTGCTATCGATTGCAACCGCCGCACCCAATCGAGCCACTTCGGGTCCATCACAGCTAGACCACCTCCCCTGTTGTTGTTTGCGGCAAGGCGACCACCGCCAGGGTCACGGTCGCCTTGGATACCAGGCGCTCTTTGTCGCCCGTACCGGCAAACACCTCCGACTCGGCCACGATAAGCATGCGCCCCGCTTTGAGCACCTGCGCCCTACACCTCAGCCGCTCGCCGCTTGCGGTGTTGAGCAGGTTTATCTTGAACTCGGCGCTCAGCACGACCTCCGTGGCGCGGATCAAGGTGGTCGCTGCCGCACCGGCTGTGTGGTCGGCTATCGTGGCCTGCACGCCCGCATGGACGAAGTCGTGGTGCTGGTAGTGCCGGGGCGCGATTGCCAGTTCGCTCTCGCACCAGCCCGGCCCGCAGCCGGTCAGCCTTATCCCCACGTCGTTGACGAAGGCGGCCCGCGCGAATACCTCTCGTACTGCCTCTTGATAATTGGGGTTCGTTACTTCCATCGCAGCTTGCTACCTATTGCCGGGGCGTACCAGCAGGACAGCCGATTGCCCGCCGTCGTTGTGAATGCCCAGCACCAGCCTCATCTCGGCCTCCGTACAACCGAGCAGCAACTTCATCTCCACATCGCCCTTGATTGTGTCCACGCAACAGACTACACCCGTCACCACCTGGCCCGGCAGGCTGCCCACCCACACGTCCACGCCCGCGCCGTCCCCTGACATGGTGCCTTGCAGGTAGCCGTAGGCGAGCGGGTAGATGAAGTCGGGGTAGCGCGGGTGCGGTGTGCCTTTAGCGCGGTCTACCACCACAGGATGAGCGGCGGCGAGTTGGTCCAGCGCCAACCAGAAGCGTTCGTCTTCCATAGCTACTCATGTAGAAGTGTAACAAACACGAGACAGCAGCCACCCTCTGTCATTCTGAACGCAGTGAAGAATCTCAAGAAGGTGACTAGGGATGGTGCTGAACATATGGGTCGCAGTGTAAGTGGTTCAGCGGAGGGGCAAGAGGAGCATCCTAGATTCTTCACTGCGTTCAGAATGACAGAGACTACCTTTGGTCCTCAAGAACCATACTGGGTACAAATACAATGCCGAGCATACTGGGCGCATGAAGTCCCGGTGCTAATCGGCAAGCTCTATGTCGCCTTCACCCATGTAAACAGCCTGCCCGCCTACCTGCACGCGCACTATCTCTTCGGCATCGCGTGTGATCTGGATGTGGATGAAGCTGGGGCGGCCCATCTCTATACCCTGCTCGCTCACTATGTATGCCGTGGGGTCGGCGGCTACGAGGCCATGCCGCACCAGGTACGAACCCAGAGGCCCGCTTGCGCCACCCGTGGCGGGGTCCTCCGTGATGCCCATGCCGGGAGCGAACATGCGGCTGTGCACGGTGGAGCCTTCATACTCCACCTCCGGCGCGAAAATGAACACCTCACCCACATCCGTCGGCTCAAGCAGTCGGCTCCACACCTCCTCCCGCATCCGCAGGCGCCGCATCGTCGCCAGGTCGCGCACCGGCACGTACAGGAACGGCACCCCACACGACACGACCTCTACGGGCAGGTCGGTGTTGATGTCACCAGGCTCGATGGATAGCATCTCGGCTACTGTTGATAGGTCGTCCAGCACGGGACCGAACCAAGGGTTAGGTTGGGTCATCCATATCATCTGGGGAGCGCCGGCCTTGAACTCAAGGTGCACAGGGATGGGGCCCACACCTTCCTCCAGCCGCAATTCGGCGGCCTCGCCTGACCAGTCGAACATCCTCTCGCGGGCCAGCACGAAGGAAGTGCCTACCGTGGGGTGCCCGGCCATCGGTAACTCCTTACCCGGCGTGAAGATGCGCAGCTTGAAGTGGTTGGCGGGGTCTTCCGTCGGGAGCACGAAGGTCGTCTCGGAGAGGTTCATCTCCTTAGCGAGCCGCTGCATCATCTCGGTAGAAAGCCCCTGCCCATCGGTGAAGACAGCCAGCGGGTTGCCGCCAAATTGCCGGTCCGTAAACACGTCCACGATGAAGTAATGAAGCTTCCTGGTCACATGCCCCTCCAATTGTGCAAGCTACACAGCGCCCCTTGTCGCCTCGTAGAGCGCGATGCCTACAGACATAGGCAAGTTGAGCGAGTCGATTGCGTTGGTGTGCCTGATGGTTACAGGAGTACCCATTTCACGGTACTCAGGTGGCAGGCCCGACGACTCGTTGCCGAATACGAGCGTAAAAGGCGAGTCGAACCTTGCCTTGTCCAGCAACAGGTCGCCGCCCGTCATGAATGGGTACAGCGACCGCTCGCCTGCGATCTCCCGGTATCGCTCGAACGTGTCGAAGTAGCGGCAGCGGAGGCGGAAGATGGCGCCCATCGAGGCCCGCACCACCTTCGGGTCGAACATATCGGCGGCGGGCTGCACTATCGCGAGGTCAAGCACGGCGAACCCCAGCATGGTGCGTGCGATGGTGCCCAGGTTGCCCATGTCGCTGGGGTTGACCAGCACCACGTGGTTGCTCTCAGGTTGCAGGTCAGCGGCGTACTTGCGAAACACCCCTACCGCGAAGGTGTTCTCCTTCTGCGCCAGCCGCTCAACCGCCCGGTCGTTGGTCTCCAGCCGGATGCCCGCTCGCTCGCAGAGCCTCTCCAGCTTGCGGACGCCCTCGTTGCGCTGGCCCTTGGAGCTTACCAGCACCTTGAGTACGTGCCCCGGCTGTGCCTCGACAAGCTCCAGCGTGGGGAACACGCCCAGCGAGTAAGAATGGTCGAACTCTCGCTTGTAAGGCTTTAACGGAACGTCCATAGGGCAGCATGGGGCCGGGTTAGCTTGGAAGGCTCGACTGCTAGCGGTATACATGCAAGGTAGGGAGCGTGTCAAGCTACCGGACCCTTCATGAGCCAGACCTCCGACTAAATATGCTAAAATAACGTTATCAATACTCAGTCGGTGGAGGTAAGCCTATGACCACCGGGGTTTCTCGTCCTGCCGGTGACATTCCAGGGGATTTTAGTCAGGCGGTCAGTGCGGCCGCCGCCGAGCGCCCTTTGACCTCAGTACATGAAGCAACCAGGGAAAGCCCACCATACCGCCCCAGTTGGGTAGACAGGCTTACCGATTGGGTGGACCGCCTGCCGCTGCCCGCCTGGGCCTTCTACCTGGCACTCGGCCTCGTCCTGTCGCTTGGATACATGCTGCTCTTGCTAGCTTCTCCCTTGTGGGCGAGTGGCGCGGTGGACCTGGGCGGCCTATTGTTCTACAGCTTCCTCAACGGGCTGACCTTCCCGTACCTCATGGGCCTGATCCACTACCTCGACAAGTCGGCGGCTGCGGCCCTGTCCCGGTTTCGCCCGGTGATGACGGTTGACGATGCCGGGTACCACAAGCTCCTTTACCAACTCACCACGTTGCCCGCGCGGACAACCTTGTTCGCCTCGGGACTTGGCGCGGCGTATACGTTTGCAGTGCTCGCGGTTAATATCCTTAGCCTGGGGAGCCTGGGGGCGGAGGTTATGGTCCCGCTCCTGGTTGTGCAGGTCGTCGGCTACAATGTGCCCGTCTACGTGCTTGTGGCGGTGCTAATTTACCATACCCTGCACCAACTGCGAACGGTCAACACCATCTACACGCAGCACACGCGCATCAACCTCTTTCAGCTCGGCCCCCTCTACGCGCTGTCCGGACTGACCGCCCGCACGGCTATTGGCATTGCCATTCCGACCTACCTGTGGTTCCAGGCCAACAGCTTGTCCGCGACGGGCACCACGGTGTCCGATATCATCCAGACCGTTTTCCTGGGCAGCATGGTTGTAGTTACGTTTGTCTGGCCGCTTTTGGGCGCGCACGGTCTCCTGGAAAGGGAGAAGCAGCGGCTCCAGGACGAAGTGGCGCGACGCATCGAGGCGACCATTGCCACGGTGCATGGCCGGGTGGACAACAGCGAGTTGGGGGACCTGGGGATGCAAAAGGAAGCCCTCAACTTGCTGGTGGCCGAGCAGGACCTCATTGCGAAGCTACGCACCTGGCCCTGGCGGACCGAGACGGTGAGCGGGCTTGGCCTGACGTTCCTGCTGCCGATACTTATCTGGGTCGCTCAGCGCGTGCTGGAGCGGCTGGGTTTCTAGAGCGTGTTATGAACTTTGGAGAGGAGGCAACCGTGGTAAGCTCCCCAGGCGGGTGCTGTTACCCGCCGCATGGTTGAATTAGGAGAACATTAGTGCTAAAATAGTGTCGGGTTAGGTCTCGCATAGTCAAACCGAAACATCTGTTGTAAGAACGTGGACGCTGATATTCTCGTGTGATAGGAGGAGCCGTGGCTAACGACACAAACCACATTCGAGTGATGCTGGAAATCGGACCGAAGGGCAAGAAGGTGGTAGCGGTGGCACCGGACTGGCCCGGTCTAGCGCGTGGGGCAAAGACCGAGGAGGCTGCGGTCGAACGCTTACTCTCCTACGTTCCTCGATATGCACAGGTAGCGAAGCTGGCCGGGATGGAGGCCGAGCTTGCTACCGTCACGACGGGCAGCGCCGTCGATGTTGTCGAACGCTATCAGGGCACCGGCTCGACCGACTTCTGGGGTATCTCGTTCGGGTTTTCAAGTATCGACCGGCAAACTGTGTCAGCCGAAGAGTTGGAGCGTGAGCTGACGCTGATGCGGGCGTGCTGGACCTTCTTCGATGGTGTGCGTTCGCGTGTGTCGGCTGAGCTACAGCGCGGTCCGCGCGGCGGAGGGCGAGATCGGGACCGCATCGTCCGTCATGTGCTTCTCAATGAGCGGGACTGGTCCCCGGGGGGCAGACCTCAGGAGGATCAGGAGGCGATACTGACCGAGGAGGGATTGAAGGCGCATCGCGAGGCCTATTGCAATGCAATTCGGGAGCTAAATTCCCAGAACAAGATGGCCCGCAAGTGGCCGCTGCGGTACCTGATCCGGCACACCGCCTTTCACACCCTCGATCACGCCTGGGAAATGGAAGACAAGGATCTGACTGCTAAATGAGCACGAGAGTGCTGGAAAGGGGTGACTTCTTGGGAGTCGCCCCTTTTGGTTGTGTAGACAAACTGCTCATAAGGCCAGGTGCCGCATGTTGTATAATCTCCCATGACCTCCGTATCGCGGGCTGAGGAAGCTGCCTCCAACGTCACCGCCGCACCCAGCGAGGCCCCCGAACAGGCCGCACCCGTAGAGCAAACAGTAGCCGCCCCCGCGAAGTCAGCGACTTACCTGTCGCTACTCCTCTTTTACCTACCGCTAGGCTTCAGCGGCATCATGATGACGTTGGACCTGCCCATCGTGAACGCGGTGCTCAACCGCTTCCCGAACGCCAACACGTCAGTGGCTGCCCTGAGCGTGGCCTTCTCCCTCGCGCTGGTGTACGAGGCCTCGCACATCTCAATGATCGATCTCTCGACCGCGCTCTCCAGTGACCAGCGTACCTTCCGCATGCTCCAACGCTTCTACGTCATCATGGCGGGCGTGCTGCTGGTACTCGCTTCCATCATCGCGTTCTCGCCCCTGTACTACCTCATCGTGCGCGACGTGATGAACATCCCGCCGGAGGTAGCGAACGCCGCGCGGCCCGCCGTGTGGGCGTTCCTGCTGTGGCCGGTGCCGATAGGCTGGCGCAGGCTGTGCCAGGGGGCGCTCATCAAGCACGGGCACCCCAAGCCGGTGGGGGCGGGCGGCATAGTCAGGTTGGCGGCGCTCATCGTGGCATTGGTCTTTTTCGGGTGGCTGGGCACGGTGATGCCGATAGAGCCTGCGGCCATAGGGGTGCTGGCGATGCTCGTGAGCGTCACGGCGGAGGCGCTGGCGGTGCAGGGGTGGACCAGCCGCCTGGTGAAGTCGATGCCGGAAGCCACGCCGGGCAAGCCCCCGCCCACGTGGGCCGACATACGCCGCTTCTTCTTCCCGCTGAGCGGCACGGCCATCATGAGTACGCTGGTGCAGCCCACCATGCGCGCCGGTATCGCCTCGGCTGCCGTGGCCTGGGCCGCCGTGCCCGACAGCGAGACCGTAGCCGTGGCCGTAGCCGCCTACCAGACCGCCTGGAGTATGGCCTTCCTAGCCTTCGGGCCTACCCTCAGCATGACGCAGGCTTCCATTGCCTGGTCGGGCAGCCCCGACCCCAAGGTGCGTGAGCGCGGCCCCAGGGTAATCATGGGGGTGGGCCTCGGCCTGGGTGCCCTCATGGCGCTGTTCGCCTTCACACCCCTCTCAGAGTGGATGTTCACCAGCGTCATCCAATCGCCGCCGCAGACCGCCCACCTGGCCGCCGAAGTAGCGCGCTGGCTGGTGCCGATGCCGGTGCTGCACTCGGCCTCGTTCATGCTGCGTGGGAGGCTGATAGCGATGCACAGGCCCCAGGCGGTGCGCCGCGCCCAGTTGATTGACCTGCTCTCGGTAATCATCATCATCCAGCTTGCGGTCGCCTCGTTCAGCCCGCTATCCGGGGTGTTGCGGGGGGCCTCAGCCGCGCCGGTAGCCGCTATCGCCTATAACCTGATGCTCTGCGTGGACATATGCATCTTATTGTGGAGCTTACGACAAAAGAAAGTATAATTGCATTTCCACTGAACTTAGAAAGAGAGGTCGGGTATGGCTAAATGTGTTAGATGCTCTAAAGATGTAGGGCTGCTTGGCGCGATGAGCTTCAACAAACAGACGCAACGTTGTGGAACATGCGAAAATGAGGTGAAGCAAGCCCTCACAGGATTCCGGCAAGCATTTCTCAGCTTCACTTATGACGGTGTGCTAACACCGCAGGAGTGGACAACATTACTAGCAGGAGCTGCCGGTGACAGATTAAACGTGCAAGAGGCTTTAGCCTTTATTCGAGGAGACGCTCTGCACTTCATTGAGGGCCTGATTTCCTTCGCATTCGCAGACCGGTCCATAAACGATGATGAAGACAGGCATATTCGCGAGATGCTTTCCATACTCATGATACCGCCGGAAATGGCCCAATCTAGCATAAACCGGCTTGATTACCTGAAATACATATCTAATATTCTCCGTGGGATATTACCTTCAGTTCAGCCGAGCCCGGGAACCCACTTAGAGTCTGATGAAATATGCCACCTGGAAACACCTGCCACGTACCATAAAGTAAATGCGAAATCTGTAGTACCTGTGCCTGGCAGACTGGTTGCTACTAACAAGAAACTGTTCTTCCTTTCTCCGTCGGGTGGTGCCGAGATACCCTGGAAGAATCTGATCAAGGTCGAGCATCAAGGCAGGAGCGTCTACCTAGAACTCTCAACCAAGAAGGGTAATGGCAGGTATGACGTGCTTGACCCTATGCTCGTGTCCGCAATTATTGAGACCCTGGTGAAGATATCTAAACGTCAGTTGCTGGCACCCACGGGAGAAATGAGCAGCAGGCATATACCGCATGAGGTTAAGGTAGCAGTCTGGCAGAGAGACCAGGGCAGATGCGTGCAATGCGGCTCCAGTGACTACCTGGAATTCGACCACATCATCCCCCACAGCAAAGGTGGCGCCAATACAATTAACAACATCCAGCTTCTTTGCCGACGCTGTAACCTAGCTAAAGGCGGTAGTATTTAGATCATCCTCTGTAGGGGCAGTGTTGGATGCCCGTATCTCGTTCTAACAAGGCACAAGAATGCTGCTGAATAACTTCCTGACCAGCTACCAGGTTAACGAAGTACATACTATTAGCATAAGCGCACCACCCGGTTGTGTCTACAAGGCTATAAAGCAGTTTACGCCCAGGGAAGTGCCATTATTCGGGTTGCTCATGGGCCTACGCACCCTTCCCGCACGATTAGCGGGCAGGCAATTTGACTTCCGTTCTGTAGAGCGACCCCTCATCGAGCGCGCGACAGAGACGGGTTTCATCCTGCTGGCGGAGTCACCTGGACGCGAGATTGTAATGGGCACAATCGGGCAGTTCTGGAAGCTTTCCCCGAACGGGCCGCCTGAGCGCATCGACAGCCCCAGGGAGTTCGTAGCCTTCAACCTCGGCGGCTATGCCAAGGCGGCTTTCAACTTCCACATCAGGCCAAGTAGGGACGGCAAACGCTCTCAAGTAAGAACGGAAACGCGCATCTACCTGCCCGACCCGCAAAGCGAGCACACGTTCAAGCTCTACTGGCGGATAATAGGGCCTGGGAGCGCGCTCATCCGCATCGCCTGGCTGCGAGCCATCAAGAGGCGGGCTGAGCGGAATTGCGAATAACTCCCCTCGCTTGCAAACCCCTCTCTCCACCTGTTATCCTGAAAACGACCCCGGCGCTTCCCATTCGTCTTAATAACGGGACCGCATAGCCATACCGGCTGCACACCTGAACGGTCTCAGGAGGTACTCAGGTTTTGATTCTAAAGGTCAAAGGCAACAGGGCATGGAGCCTCGTTGCGGCACTATTACTGGCATTCCTGTCCATGTCGGGCGCGTTGGACGCTACCGGCACGCAGGCGCAAACGGAGCTACGGCCCGCCAACCCCTACGGCGTAAACATCTTCCTCCACAAGGAAGTTGAAGAGTGGAAGATCGACCAGACCCTCCGCATGATCTCGGAGGCCAACATCGCCTGGGTGAAGCAGGAGTTTCCCTGGCAGGAAATCGAGTTCAGAAAGGGCTACTTCCACGATGACAAGTGGGACAAGTCGGCCTGGGAGAAGTTCGATAAGATCGTCAATATAGCCGAGAAGTACGATCTCAACGTGATCGCCCGCATCGACCACGAGCCGGAATGGGCGAGGGCCAACGACGAGAGTGGCCCGCTGGTCAACAACCGCGACCTGGCCGACTTCATCAATGCCTTCCTCGACCACTACGAGGGCCGCATAAACTACATCCAGGTCTGGAACGAGCCGAACCTGGCCGCCGAGTGGGTGCCGGGCCGCGCGGTAGACCCCGCCGAGTACGCCCAGCTGCTCAAGGACGTCTACCCTCTCGTAAAGCAGCAGCATCCCAACGCTATCATCTTGAGCGCGCCGATGGCGATGACCCTTGAGGGACCTGAAGCGCGCGGCAACATGAACGAGATTGACTACTGGAACGGCCTCTATGACGCGGGCGTGAAGGGCAATTTCGACGTAGCCACCGCCAACGGCTACGGCCTGGACCAGCCGCCTGACGCCCCGCCCAGCCCCGACGTGCTCAACTTCCGCCGCGTGGAGTTGCTGCGCGAGGTGATGGTGAACAACGGCGACGCCAGCCGCTCCATCTGGCTGAACGAGTACGCCTGGAACGCCTCGCCCGAAACGCTGGCCGAGGAGGAAAGGAACTACTGGCGACACGTCACACCCGAGCAGCAGGCCGAGTGGACGGTAGAGGGTATAGAATACGCTCGCGACAACTGGCCGTGGGCGGGCGTGGTCCTGATCTGGTACTTCAGGCAGGTAGGCGACGTGCCTCCAGAGAAGGCCGAGTACTATTTCGCGATGGTCAACCCCGATTTCACCACGCAGCCGGTGTATGACACAGTAAAGACCGCCGCCTCCAATTACCCAGGCCCTGCGGTCCAGCCCGAACCGCAACCCACCAACCCCGCACCAACGTCCACAACCGCACCGGCCGCACCCACCGCCACAACCGAGACAGCCGCCACACCTACAACCCAGGCAACCCAGGCGGCAGCTTCGGCCACACCCGCACCACTCACGCCCACAGCTACACCACAGGCCGCCACGGCAACTACAGCAGCCACAACACAGGCCACCACCGAGGCCACGGTAGGCCCCACAACCACAGCGGTGGCAGGCGCAAACACCGGCGGTGGCAACAACACCCTGCTGTTCGTGCTGGGCGGCCTGCTGGTAGTAGGCGGACTGGCAGCACTCGGCTTCTACTTCATGCGTAGTAAGACAGCTACGAAATAGCAATGAGGACTGAGGACTGAGCGAAAGTTCAGCACCTCCTCAATCCTCAGTCCTCAGCACTCTCATGGATAGTCGTGCTCTCACAGCCCAGGATAGGCCGCAACTGGATGCGCTACTGATGCGCGACCCGGTGTGTAACGTCTTCCACCTGAGCGCCATGTTGGAGTATGAGAAGGCGGGCTATCCGGGCGGGTTGTCGGATGCGCCGCAGCCGGAGGGTGGTCCGTGGGCCGTGGGGGTGTTCCGACATAGGGAGCTTGCGGGGATGGTCACCGCCGTGAAGGGCACCGGGGGCATCTACCACCCCCCAGGCGACCGGGAGGCGCTTGAGACGGTGGCCCAACTGGTCATCGAGAAGGCGCGGCAGGGGGCGCTTACCCTGTTGAGCGGGCACTACTCGCAGGTCGGGGCGGTGCTGCCCCTGATAGATGACGCAGGGGTGGGACCAGCCGATAACTGCCACTTCCGCACCCTGGAAGCCAACCAACTGCTCATGCCGCCGCTCACCAGGGGCTACTCGGCACCATACATGGCTTCGGTCGAGGACATGGAGCGGCTGATAGACTTCTACGAGACCGGCTTCTACTCCCTGGCGAGACTGCCTTCCCGCGCCGCCTGGCGCAACCGCCTCACCGAACAGCTAGCATACCGCACCCTCTACATGGTCGAAGACGCTCAGGGCCGCGTGGTGTCTGCCGCCCTATCCAGCGCCGAAGCGGGGGGTGTTGCCATGCTGGGGGGTGTTGCCACGCTCTCGGCGCACAGGGGCAAGGGACTGTCTGCCCTCTGCGTAAGTGCCCTCTGCAAGCACTTACTCGACAAAGGCTTCCACACCGTCGCCCTTTTCTACCTGGAAGACAACGACTCGGCGGGCCGCGTCTACCAGAAGCTGGGCTTCCAGAACGCCGGGCAATGGCTACTGGCCCCGCTGGGTATCGCCGCCTCTTTCGCCCCACTCTTCACGCTGAGAACGAGCTGAAACGTGAAACGTGATGCGGCTATAGCAGCGGGGTCACAGTAAACAAACGGAGGCGGCTCACTCTGGTTGAGCCGCCTCCACTCATATTCAGTACTGTATTACCCTAACCGCATCACGTTTCACGTTTCACGTTTCAGAACCCTATTTGTCTATCTCGGCATACGTCGGGTGCGGCAAAAACCCCCACTTGTCCTGCGGCCAGTAGGACACGAACGCGGTGCCCACTATGCGCTCCACGGGAAGGGGACCGTTGCCCTGAACGTGCGAGTCGCTGGAGTTGCGCCGGTTGTCGCCCAGGACATAGACGTGGCCGGGCGGTACCACAATGGGGTCGCGCTTGTAGTTGGGACGCTCGTTGATGTACGGTTCGTTCAGCTTGATGTTGTTCACGTACACGTCACACGCATTGCAACAGTTATCGCAGTCACTTTGCGGCGGGTCCGCCATGCCCGGTTCCGGCCGCACCTCTACCGTCTCGCCCTCCACCGCTATCACCCGCTTGATGAAGTCGCGCGGCTCGCCCCACGCCTCGAATACGACGATATCGCCGCGTTGCGGGCCGTGGAAGAGGTAGCGCATGTCGGTAGGCTGGTCCGGGTTGGTCAGGCGGGACACGAAGTTGGCATCGTAGCGGAAGTAGAGGCCCTTGTTCACCAGGAGGTACTGTTCGGTGTGCAGGGTGGGCATCATGCTGTCACCCTCCACCTTGAAGTTCTGCACCACCGAGCGCACCACGAAGAATATCAACAGGGTGACCAGTATCGTCTCGACCACCTCGCGCACTACGCTTGGGCGCGAGCCGCGAGAGTAGCCGTCGTTACCGTCGAAATCGTCGCCTGAATCGCCGTCGTCCGAGAATGGGAGGCGTGCTGCTTCTCGCCAGTATTTATCGTCTTCTATACGCATCTTGTCCTGTATCGCAATCCGGTCTGTTGGTCGGCCTTATCACGGGCTACTTGCATGGGGTGCCGACGTGGCCCAAACCTAATTATATCAGCTAGCGGCATTGAAATACAAAGGCAAAGCGCATACCAATAGCCCATCCCCTATGGGACATTAGGGCTATTTACCCTGCCACGTCCCGAAACTATAATTTGATTAGAGTCCAGCATTTATATCGGAGAAACACGCCATGCTCATTAAGCGACTAGAGGGGGTGCAGGCTGCGAAGAACGCTACCGCGGACCCCACGACCCAGGAAAAGCCAACCGCCAGCGCCGGGCAGACCAGCCCTTATTCCTCCGCTGCCAGGTCCGCCCACAATACAGAGGTGATGCCGGGCACCGGCACCGCCCCCCTGCCCCGCAACACGGTGCTCCAGGGCCGGTACGACGTAGAGGAAGTGCTGGGCGTCGGCGGCATGAGCACGGTGTACAAGGCCCGCGACCTGCGCTTCACGGCGGTGACACGCTACTGCGCCGTCAAGGAGATGCCCGACAACTCCCCCGACATTCGCACCGGGCAGATTCGCCTCGCCAACTTCGAGCGAGAGGCCTCCCTGCTCGCCACCCTGTCGCACCCAGGCATACCCAAGATTTATGACTTCTTCACGGCGCACGGCCGAGTCTACCTGGTCCTGGAGTTCATC
>DASVRN010000019.1:0-25460 GCA_036388595.1 Chloroflexia bacterium | reverse complement strand
GTTGCGAGATGCCAGCTTGCTAAGGCTCGCACTGGAAACCTCCCACTACACCTTCTTCCGACAGGATCCCCGTCTCCTGGAAGAATGGTGCGCCGGGGGCCACGTCCTGGAACTTCTGAGGGCCTGTGTACGTCTTGCCGGGCCACGTCGAGCGGACCACTATCTCCGCGCACTCGCCCCTGGTCAGAGGGGCATTTGGTCTGAAGTACGGTAAGTTCTGAGGGCCGCAGGGTTCAGGGCCGGGCACGTAGCCGCCTTGCTGTACCGGCGCGCCAACGGCGGTCAGCACGCCTTCCCACCAGGCTATGACGATATTGGGCGCCGGCGAAGGCTTGGTATGGCTGGTAACGTATATCCACAGGTTGCCGGTTCCTCCGTCCAACACGATAGACACACTATCCGCCTTGCTCCCGATGCCGCTGGGATCAACCTGCATCGTCGTCAGGTTAAGCAGAGGCAGGTCTATCTGCCAGGTAGCCACGGTGCTGCCTCCGGGCGTGCGCTTCAATATCTGTGGAATTGCGTCCCACCCGTCGTCCCTGATGTATGCCAGGAATATAAAGCCCGCGCCGTCCAGTTGAGTAGCTGACGCTGAGAGATAGCTACCCTTAGCTATTACCTCGGCTCCAGTCGGCGTGGTGATTGGGTTTGCCCCCGCCTGCACCCCTTTCTGCGTCGAGTCCAGCAGCGTCCACTTTACGTCCGACATGACGTGTTCTCCTTTGAGTTACTACCAATAGAGCCTCATGCAGCAATGCCAATGTTCTAGCGAGGTCTATTATAAGTAATCAAAGTTTCAGCGCCTATTTCTCATGTGCCACTTAGCACGCTTGCCCGCTGCATGGGGCTGTGTTATCCTATCGGGGAGCATGCGTTCTCTTCCTACAAGGAGCCGTTTTTGAGTCGCGTAACCCCTCTATACGAATTGCAGCAGGTAGACACCGCCCTACAGAGCCGCGTAACGCGCATGCGGCAGATAGACGAGGGCATGGCCGACAGCCCCGAGTTGCTCGCCGCCCGCGCCGCAACCGAGGAGGCCGCCCGCAACCTGGCACAGGAGCAGGACCGGCTGCGCAAGGCTTCCCACGCCGTAGAGGATACCGCGAAACGCATCAAAACCCAGGACAAGCGCCTGTACGACGGCTCCATCAAGAACCCCAAGGAACTAGGCCAGGTCCAGGAAGAGGTCGGGCACCTGAAGGCGCGGCTCAAGCAGCTAGAAGACGAGATGATAGACCTTATGCTGTCGGTTGAACGTCTCGAAGAGACCAGCCGGGAGAAGCAAGAGGCCCTGGAAGCGGTGGAACAGGAGCGCGAACAATACCGGGCCGGGCTGACCGAGGAAAAGGACAAGCTGCTGCAACAGGCCAAGGTGCTCCAGGTAAAGCGGCAACGCTTCGTCAACGAAGTCCCCTGGGCCGACCTCCAGACCTACGAGCGTCTGCGCCGCGCCAAGGGTGGTAGCGCGGTGACTGAGGTGCGCGACGGCACCTGCCGCAGCTGTGGAGGCCGAGTGCCCGTAACCCTGGTGCGTGCGGCCCGCTCCGATGCCGATTTCGCCCACTGCCCCACCTGCGGCCGCATGCTGTACCCAAGCGGCGACCTCAAGTTCCAGGAGTTCGACCATAACCTCGACAATGTCGATAGGTGATTTGGGAATTGGGATTTCGGAATGCGGATTTGTTGGATATCTACTAAATCCGAAATCCCAATTCCTAATTCCCAAATGGAGGAAACATGCGTAATCCGGCGCTGGTGGCGGCGGTGGCGGCGGGGAAGGCTTCGGCGCTGGCGACCCGGCTCATGGGCAGGGGCGGGGGTACGGCGCTGCCGGGCCTGGTGGCGCACACGATCTACCCCAGCGTGTTGCGCGCCCTTACCTCGCAGTTGCCTGAAGGCTCCATCATGGTCACAGGCACCAACGGCAAGACCACCACGTCCCGCATGCTCGGCTCTATACTGGAAGCTGCCGGGCTTGACCCCCTGCACAACCGTTCCGGCTCGAACCTGGAGCGTGGCCTGGTGTCCACTATGGTGGACGCCGCTACCCCCGCCGGTGGGCTGCCCGGTAGGCTTCGTGCGGGCCTGTTCGAGGTAGACGAGGCGGCCCTTCCCGGCGTGCTCCCCGCCATCCGCCCCAGGGTAGCCCTCTTCAACAACCTCTTCCGCGACCAGCTAGACCGCTACGGCGAGATAGACACCGTCTACCGCAAGTGGCGCGACACTCTCCCTGCCATGCGGCCCCGCTCCACCGTGGTGCTCAACGCTGACGACCCCGCCATTGCAGCCCTCACGCTCGCCCCCGACCTGCGCGCCAAAGTCTTCACCTTCGGCATAGACGACCCCCGTTACGCCCTCGACGCGTTGCCCCACGCCGCCGACTCGATCTCATGTCCGCGCTGCAACAGCCGCCTGGAATACAGCCTCATCCTGCTGGGGCATCTCGGGCATTGGCGCTGCCCCGAGTGCGGGCTGGAGCGCCCCAAATTGGATGTGGCCGCCAAGCAGGTGAAGCTGAACGGCACCGAGAGCAGCGAGCTACACCTGGATACCCCCTCCGGCTCCATGCAAGTCACCCTGCGCGTGCCCGGCCTCTACAACGCCTACAACGGCCTGGCGGCTGTGTCGGCGGCCCTTGCGTTCGGCGTGGCCCCGCAGTATATCAAGGAAGGGCTGGACCGCTTCACGGCTGCGTTCGGACGCATCGAGCGAGTGCCCATACCCAACAGCGACGGCAATTCGCTCCTCATGGCGCTCGTCAAGAACCCGGTGGGCTTCAACGAAGTGCTGCGCATGCTCTTCCCGCTTGAGGAGCGCGAGGGCCTAACTCCTACCGCACCCAAGCACCTGATGATCGTCATCAACGACCTTTTTGCCGACGGCCGCGACGTGTCGTGGCTGTGGGACGTCGATTTCGAGATATTGTCGGCCAACCCCGGTCTCGTGGGTCGCGTGCAGGTATCCGGCATTCGCGCTGGCGACATGGCCGTGCGCCTGAAATACGCCGGAGTGGACCCTGCGCTCATCCGTCTCAACGTGGAAATACCCGGCGCGCTGGAAGTGGCCGTCCGCGCCCTGCCCGCAGGCGAGACGCTGTACGTGCTACCTACATATACCGCGATGTTGGCCTTCCGCAAGCTGTTGTACGACAAGGGCTGGGTGCAAAACCAGTTCTGGGAGCAATAGACCTATGGACCTGCGAATAGCCTTTCTATACCCTGAGCTAATGAACATCTACGGCGACCGAGGCAACATCCTCGCGTTGAGCCGCCGGGCGCAGTGGCGCGATATTGATGTGACTGTAGACAAGGTCAGCATAGGCGACCGCATAGATCCCGATTACTACGACTTCTACTTCTTCGGCGGCGGCCAGGACAAGCAGCAAATCGCCGTCTCGCGTGACCTCCAGGGACAGAAGGGGGATGCGCTGAAAGAGGCCGTCGAACGCGGGGCCGTAATCCTCAGCGTGTGCGGTGGCTACCAGCTACTGGGGCATTACTACCGCCCCTTCGACGCCGACGACCTCCCCGGCATCGGCCTGCTGGACGTGCACACCGACGCAAGCAACAATCGCTACATCGGCAACGTCCTCATCGAGAGCGACATACCAGGCGTGGGCCTCATTGTGGCGTTCGAGAACCATTCCGGCTGCACCTTCCTCGGTCCTAACGTCAAACCCCTCGGTAAGTCGCTAATCGGAGGCGGCAACAACGGCAAGGACGGCACGGAAGGCGCGCAGTACAAGACCGCCTACGGCTGCTACCTCCACGGCTCCCTCCTGCCCAAGAACCCCCGCCTGGCCGACTACCTCCTGACCCAGGCCCTGGCCCGCCGCCACGGCCCCGTCCAACTCACCCCCCTGGACGACATCGCCGAATCCCTCGCCCACGCCCAGGCCACCGAACGCTCCCGCCTCACCAAATAGGAGACGGATCTAAACGCCAAGACGCCAAGACGACAAGGACCGCGCCAAGGTTAGGATTGTTGTGGTTCAAGCTAGAGGAGCAGGGTACATGATGTTGTACCCTGCTCCTCTTTGTACTCTCCAAACCTATTACACCTTGGCGCGTTCTTGGCGTCTTGGCGTCTTGGCGTTTCCGTCTTTTTATTCGCACTGTGCATATCCTTGCAAACCGGGCAATCCACTGTAAAATGTGGGAAAGTGTGGAAAAAGTGGCGAAAAGTGGGGAAAAGTGGGGAAGGATGTGGATAACTGTGGAAAAGGGTGGGTATCCGGTGGAGTTTTCCGGCCCCGATTTGGCCCCATAAATCACTGTTAGGTAGCTGATGTTCCTCGGGCGATTTGAGCACTCCGTCGATATTAAGGGCCGCGTTGCGGTCCCCGCGCGCTTCCGTGACAAACTGTCCGGGGAGCTTATAATCACGCGCGGCAACGACAGGTGCCTCTACCTCTTCACCGAGGAAGCCTGGCAGCCGCTGGCCGAAAAGCTCAACGCCCTTTCCACCGGTGACGCCGACGCCCGCAACCTGCGCCGCGCCATCTTCTCCGCCGCCGAGCCTGTGGAGCTTGACAAGCAGGGCCGCATCATCATCCCCGACCACCTTCGCAAGTACGCCAGCATCGACGGCAACGTGGCCGTAATCGGCGTCGGTAACTACATCGAAATCTGGGACCTCCACTCCTGGAACACCCTCGATGAGACCATCGAGCGCAACGTGGATGTGATAGCCTCGCACCTTTCGGGCCAGTTCTGATGATTTTGGATTTTAGGTTTTGGATTTTGGATTTGAGTCTAGTTTGGACGATTTAGCCCCCCAGTCGCAATCTTCACCTGGAGATGCCCCTCACGTTCCTGTGTTGTTGGAGGAAGTGTTGCAGGGGCTGAATTTGCGTGCGGGTGGCACATACATCGACGGCACGGTGGGGGCGGGCGGGCACTCGGCTGCCATACTGGAGCGAGCGGCAGATTCGCGGCTGCTGGGGTTGGACGTTGACCCTACCGCGTTGGAAATCGCTTCGGCGCGGCTCGGTACCTATATCGTGGCAGTGCGAACGCGGCTGGTTCGGTCCAATTTCGAGCGGCTGGACGAGATAGCCGAGGCGGAGGGCTTTTCACCGGCTGATGGGGTGCTGCTGGACCTCGGCGTCTCCTCCATGCAGCTTGACAGGCCGGAGCGTGGCTTCTCCTTCCGCACCGAGGGGCCGCTCGACATGCGCCTCGACCCCAGCCTGCCGGAGAGCGCCGCCGACCTGGTAAACACCCTGCGCGAGACCGAGCTAGCCGACCTCATCTACAAGTACGGCGAAGAGCCTGCTTCCCGTCGTGTCGCTCGCCGCATAGTGGAGGCCCGCGCCCGGCAGAGCATAGAGACCACTTCGCAGCTAGAAAACATCGTCTACGGCGCGCTTGGCGGCAAGGTGCAGGGCCGCTCGCGCAACCCCATCCACCCCGCGACCAAGACTTTTCAGGCCCTGCGCATAGCCGTGAACCGCGAGCTTGAGGTGCTGGAGAGCGGGCTAGCCGCCGCCGTGCGAGTGCTCAAGCCTGGTGGCCGTCTCGCGGTAATCTCCTTCCACTCGCTCGAAGACCGCATAGTCAAGCTCTTCATTCGCCAGGAGCAAAAAGGCTGCATTTGCCCTCCCGAATATCCACAATGTGTATGTGGCCGCAAACCCACCCTGAAAGCTGTAAACTCAAAACCACTGGAAGCCACCCCAGAAGAAGCCCGTCGCAACCCGCGCAGCCGCAGCGCCAAACTACGCATAGCGGAAAGGATCGATTCTGAAACGTGAAACGTGAAACGTGATGCTGCTATAAGCACCGTCGCGGCTTATACAGGACCAAATATCACCAGCCGCATCACGTTTCACGTTTCACGTTTCAGCACCCCATGAGCGCACGCCGCAAAAACCTGTCGCAAGCCGCACCACTTAACAGGCGCAGGAGCGGACCTGTTCTTAAGGTGGTGCCGCGTGCGGTCACGCGCAACGCCATCTCTTTTGCCGAGCAGTCGGTATCGGGGGTGCGGCGCAACTTCCTGCGCTACTTTGACTTCCACCCGGCCCTCACCCTGCTGGTGGTGGTAGCAATTGTTGCGGTGGTGTGCGTCATCTACCTGCGGCAGGTCACCGCCGTCTCCAACGCCAACTACGAGCTACAGGCCCTGCAAGCCGAGCACACCGACCTCATACGCGAGCAGCAGGAGCTACAGGTGGAGATTGGCCGCGCCCAATCCCTCTCCCGCATAGAAGATGTGGCCCGCAACAACCTCCACATGGTCCCGCTCGAAGACCGTTACACCTACATCATGATCCCACCCGGCCCGCTGGCCCCGCTGACCCCGCAGCCAGCAGGGGAGGTACAAATAAACATCGCGGAGGATCCGTGAAACGGGGTGCTGAAACGTGAAACGTGAAACGTGATGCGGCTAGCTAAACAGGGTTCGTGAATATGACTATGGTGGGCTTACAGGACCCTGTTCCCCCTGTCATCCTGAGCGTAGTGAAGGATCTCAAGAAGGTGGGGGAGGGATGTCGTTGAATGTTGTGAATCCGGTGCTATAAGTTCAGCACAGGGGTAAAGCCAACATCTGAGATCCTTCGCTACGCTCAGGATGACAAGGGGAGTGTGGTCCTGTAGGACAAGGTATGTGACAACCACGAACCAACTTTAGCAAACCGCATCACGTTTCACGTTTCACGTTTCAGCACCCCGTTTCAGAAAGCGCAGCGACTATGGCAACTACGACCACAACTCTAAACCAGCGGGCGCACGCCGCCCGGCCTAACAGGATCAGCACCCGGCGCGTGGTGTGGGTGCTCCTGTTCTTCTCGGCATTCGGCCTGTACAACACCTACCGGGTGTTCAGCGTGCAGGTCCTCCAGCACGAGTTTCTCTCCCTCAAGGCCGAGAACCTCATCACGTGGCCCGACGAAATCCCTCCGTTGCGGGGCCTCATTTACGACAGCCGCGGGCAACTGCTGGCAGGCAATGTCACCGCGCACGATGTGGACGTCGATATCTCCCGGCACAAGGACGACGACAGCAAGCAGGCGGTCGCTGATAGGTTGGCCCCGATACTCGGCCAGGACCCCGCTACGCTCTTCGCCAAGCTGAAGGACGTTCCCGCGGGCACCATCTCCGTTCGCGTTGCCACTAAGATAGACGACGCGACGGTCGAGAAGATACGCACGCTGATTGAGGAGGAGGAAGACCTCTTCGCCTTCACCGTCAGCCTGCGCAAAGTGCCCCTGCGCCAGTACCCCGGCGGCACATTGGCCTCCTCGCTCCTGGGCTACACCGACTACGCCAACATCGGGCACTACGGCGTCGAGGAGTTCTACAACGAGAAGCTGGCGGGTGAGGCGGGCTGGATAATCGCCGAGCACGACAACCAAGGCCGCCCGCTGGTACTTGAGAAGCCGCAGATGCAAGCCGCCAAAGACGGCAGCGACCTCGTGCTCACGATAGACAGCGCGGTGCAGTACATACTGGAGCGCGGGCTGCGGCAGGCCGTGGACGAGTACAGGGCTGAGAGTGGCTACGTGATCGTGCAGGACCCCAACACCGGGGCCATCCTGGGCATGGCTAACTACCCTTCCTTCGACCCGAATGCCTTTCATAGTGAAAGCAACTACGAGAAGTTCAAGAACGTAAGCGTGAGCAACGTCGTGGAAGCCGGTTCCACTATGAAGGTGCTCACCTACGCCTCGGCCATAGACGCGGGGGCCGTGCTATCCACCACCACCGTGAACATCGAAGCCTGCTGGTACAGGTACGGTTGGCCCCTCTGCAACGCCGAAAACAAGTCCTGGGGCATAGGGTCGATGACGGTGGGGCTTGGGCGCTCGGCCAACGTCGCCTCCATGTTCGCCGCCGAAAATCTGGGGGAGCAAGGCTTCTACGACTACATGCAGGCCTTCCGCCTTGGTCGGCCCACCGGCATAGACCTGGCAGGTGAGGTCGGGGGCACGCTCTGGCTGCCCGGCGAGGAATACTACAGCCCCGTCAACCTGTACACCAACTCGTTCGGGCAGGGCGTCTCCGTAACCCCCATTCAGCTTATCAACGCCGTCTCAGCCGTGGCTAACGGGGGCACGCTCTACAAGCCCTACGTAATGCAGGAGATACGAGCCGGCGGGCAGACAGTAGACCGGAACGAGCCAGAGGTCTTGCAGGCGGGCGTAATCAAGCCCGACACCGGACGCCAGATTGCCGACATGATGGCCTGGGGCGTCGAGAACAAGCTGGTGGCGCGGTTGGCGCGGGTGCCCGGCTATCGCGTCTCGGTCAAGACCGGCACGGCGGAAATAGCGGGCTGCGGTGGCTACTGCGACGACCAGACTCTCGCCTCGGCCATCGGCTTCGCGCCCTCCCACGAGCCGAAGTTCACCCTCTATATCGCCCTGAAGAACCCGCGCACCAGCCCGTGGGGCGAGAACACCGCCTCCCCTGCCTGGGGCAAGCTCGCCAAGGAGTTGCTCCTCTACATGAAGGTGCAGCCCACCGAGCCGGTGGACCCGCCCACGCCGCAGCCTTAGAGCCTGCTTGCGACGGTCTGGTAACGACTAATCGCTTGGCATCAAGAGCGTCTTGCCAATACGTAGTACCTGCTTTTGCCAGTCACGAAGGAGAACATATGCTGCTCAAGGACAAGAACGCCGTAATCTATGGGGCAGGTGGGCGCATAGGCAGTACGGTTGCCCGTGCCTTCGCACGTGAAGGGGCGAAGGTCTTCCTGGCTGGCCTCACACTGCCAAAGCTTGAGGCCCTCGCTGAGGATATAACCCTCGCGGGAGGAACAGCCGAGGCGGCTCAAGTCGATGCCCTGAACCCGGTGGCCATTGAGCAGCATCTCAACGCGATTGTGAGCAAGACAGGCAGTATAGATATCTCTTTCAACGCGGTCTGGATTCGAGGAGACCTGCAAGGTACCCCACTGATCGAGATGCAGCCCGACAACTTTACTATTCCGGTCCTGACGGGCGTCAAAACGCACTTCCTTACAGCGACGGCAGCGGCCCGGCACATGGTGCGAGTGAAATCGGGCGTAATCCTGACTCTCTCTTCATCCGCGTCGATGTTGTCCGGGCGCGACCGCCGATTCCATTTGACCGGGGGCTTCGCAACAGCCTGCGCCGCCATCGAGGCGCTATCTCGTAGCCTGGCAGGCGAGCTTGGTCCGCAAGGGGTTCGCGTCATCTGCCTGCGGCCCGATGCGATCCCCGAGACCTGGCCCGCGGATAATATTGAAGCCAGGACGTACATGGAAAACGGAACGCTACTTGGACGTCTCCCAACGCTGGAGGAGGTTGCAAATGCAGCAGTCTTCATGGCCTCTGATTGGGCAAGCGCGATGACCGGGAGCATCGCGAACCTGACCTGCGGCTCTATCATAGACTAAATCGGAGAGCCCGCTTATAACACATGCCTGCGGTACAGGATGTTGCATTGCCCCTTTGTCCAATATCCTGTATCCTTCTATTTGGCCGATGATAAGGCCAAATCTGACCGTGGCAAGCAGGTAGCACTTACAGCACCATGTTCACTCTCAACGACGTCTTAGAAGGCACGCAGGGCCGCCTCGATGAAGCGACCGCGGCCCTCGCCATGACCGGCCTGGGCTTCAACGGCGTGGCAATCGACTCGCGGGCCGCCCTCTCTGGTGCCCTCTTCGTAGCCCTCCAGGGCGAGCACGTGGACGGGCATGAGTTCGTGGTAGACGCCGCCGGACATGGCGCACGTGGGGCGCTGGTGCGCGAAGACTGGACCGCGCCAGCCACCCTGCCGCCCGGCATGGCCCTCATACGCGTGGCAGACCCCCTCGCCGCTATGCAGAGCTTCGCCGCCTGGTGGCGCAGCCGCTTCGACGTGCAGGTGGTCGCGGTCACCGGCAGCGTGGGCAAGACTTCCACCAAGGAAGTAATAGCAGCGGTGCTCTCCACGCGCTACAATACGCTCAAGTCGGCGGGTAACCTGAACAACGAGATAGGCTGCCCCCTCACGGTGCTGCAACTCGCCCCTGACCACAAGAAAGCCGTGCTGGAAATGGGCGCGGGCTACCAACTGGGAGAGCTGACTTTGCTCTGCGAGATAGCCAGGCCCCACATCGCCGTGGTCACAGTGGTAGGCCCGGTGCACCTGGAGCGCATGGGCACGATGGAGAATATAGCCCTCAACAAGAGCGAGCTTGTGCGCGCCCTGCCGTCCACCGGCACTGCCGTGCTCAACGGCGACGACCCCCTTGTGCGGCCCATGAGCGAGGTTACGACGGCGCGGGTGCTCCTCTACGGCCTCGACCCGCAGTGGGACCTCCACGCCACCGACATCGAGGGTCACGGCTTGCAGGGTGTTCACTTCACTATGCACGTCAAGGCGACGGGTGACCGCTGGCGCATCCGGCTACCTCTGCTGGGCAGGCACAGCGTCCACACGGCCCTGGCTGCTGCGGGCGCGGCTCACGCGGCGGGGATGGACTGGGACTCGATAATTAAGGCGTTGCAGCGGCTGGACGCCCAGGTGCGCCTGCTGGTGGTGCCGGGCTACAACGGCTCGACCCTCATCGACGACAGCTACAACGCCTCCCCCGACTCCACCCTCGCAGCGCTCAATCTGCTGGAAGATATGCCCGGACAGCGCGTGGCCGTGCTCGGTGACATGCTGGAGCTTGGCAGCTACGAGCGAGAAGGGCACCTCAAAGTGGCGCGCCGGGCCGCCCTGGTGGCGAACCGCCTGGTCGTAGTGGGCAGTCTGGGCAGGCTAATTGGCGAGGAGGCGCTACGCTCCAGCATGGCCCAGGACCGAGTCTTCTTCGCCGCCGACAACGAGCAGGTGGCCGTGTACCTCAAGCGGGTGCTCAAGCCGGGCGACTATGTGCTGGTGAAAGGCTCGCGCGGCCTCAAGATGGAACAAATAGTAGACGCTTTGAAAGCTGATGAATAATGCTGCTTAACCTCCTTGTATTTTGTGTCTCGCTCGGTGTGAGCGCCGCCGACCTCTTAGCGGGTGGGTTTACCCAGGCATTCTCGTTCTTTGCCGACGTGCTGGCCCAGACCGCCACCGGTACACCCACACCCGCAGGGACACCCATATCTACGGGCACGCCGGCCGCAGCGCCTACGGAAGAGGGGAAGTTCACACTACTTCTCGCCAAGGAGGTTATGGTCAGGGGCTTGACGCTTGGTGTAGTGTCCTTTGTAATAGGTTTGATGATTGGGCGGCCCGTGATCAACTGGCTGAGGGACCGCCGCATAGGCAAGAGCATACGTATCGAGGGCCCGGCAAGCCACCAGATCAAGACCGGCACCCCCACTATGGGCGGTATCATCTTCCTCATACCGCTGGTGATCGTGATTGGTATATTCATGGATATACCCAGGTTCCTGTCCCTGCTGCTGCCGCTGGCTATCGTTGTGTCTTGCGGCATACTGGGCGGCTTCGATGACCTGTTGAGCACCGTCGTACGCGACCGGGGCGGGTTGGCCGGCAGGTTCAAGATGGCGTGGTTGTTGGTGATAGCCTTCATAGCAGCATGGGTAATCTACTATCCATTGGAACACCAGAGCGTGTTTGTGCCCTTTATCACCAACAAGGACGTTGAGGCGATTCCTGTCCCGGCCCCAATCTATCTCTTCCTCGCCGTGGTGGCAATAGTTGGCACGGCCAACACAGTCAACCTGTCCGATGGCCTGGATACGCTTTGCGCGGGTACCACCGCTATTGCCTTCGTTTCATATGGCATCATCGCGTTCTTGCAGGGAGTCGAGCCGGTGGTGCTTGTCTGTTTCGCAACTGTCGGCGCGCTGCTCGCGTTCCTGTGGTTCAACTCCCACCCGGCGCAGGTCTTTATGGGGGATACCGGCTCCCTCACCCTGGGGGCGCTCCTCGCCGTGTGCGCGCTTTTGACCGACCAATGGCTGCTATTGCCTCTTGTTGGCATAGTATTTGTAGCGGAGGGTCTATCCGACATCCTGCAAGTGCTCTACTTCAAACTGACCAAGGGGAAGCGCCTGTTCCGCATCGCCCCCATCCACCACCACTTCGAGCAGATAGGCTGGTCCGAGCCTCAGGTGACGATGCGCTTCTGGCTGGTAGGCATGCTGGCGGGCATGCTGGGGGTAGCGCTGGCGCTGGTATGATTTTGGATTTTAGGTTTTGGATTTTAGATTGACGGAACGTCTTTCTAAATCCAAAATCCAAAATCCAAAATCCAAAATCCAAAATCCAAAATCCAAAATCCAAAATCCAAAATCCAAAATCCAAAATCCAAATGAGTCCTTACACTGACAAGAACGTGCTGGTCCTGGGCCTCGGGGTGCATGGGGGTGGGCTGGGTGTTGCCCGCTATATGGGGCGCAACGGGGCTAACGTGCGCGTGACCGACCTGCGGACCGCCGACAAGATGCAGGAGTCGATTGAGGCACTCAGCCAGGAGAGCTTCCCGGTCGAGTACACGCTGGGAGAGCACCGGGAGGAAGATTTCCGGTGGGCCGACGTGGTGGTGCGCAACCAGGCGGTGCCCCTCACCTCTCAGTGGGTGGCGCTGGCCCGGCAGCTTGGTAAGCCCGTCGAGACCGAAATCAACATCTTCATGCGGCTATGCCCCGGCCCCATAATTGGCGTCACCGGCACCAAGGGCAAGTCGTCTACCGCCACGTGGACGTGGGAGATGCTGCGGCACTGGCGGCAGGACGCGGTGCTCGCTGGCAACCTCCGTGTATCCGCGCTTGAGGCACTTGAGCGCATCACCCCCGAAACTCCGGTGGTGCTTGAGCTATCTAGCTTCCAGACGGAGGGCTTCGAGGAGCCTCGCATCTCTCCCCATCTCGCCGCCGTCACCAACCTCTCCCCCGACCACCTCGACCGCTACAGGAGCATGGACGAGTACGGCGCGGCCAAGAAGCACATCTTCCTGTACCAGTCGCCGGAGCGTGGCGATTACGTGGTGCTCAACGCCGCCGATTCGATAGTGGCGGGGTGGGCAAGTGGCGCGCCCGCTAACGTCGCCTGGTTCGGTATTGGCGCTGCCACACGCACGCCCGGCGTTTACGTGCAGGACGGCACGTTCTACTGGTACGCGCAAGGGCGGGAGCACGTCTTCGTAGGGGAAGCCGCCGACCTGCAAGTGCCGGGCGCTCACCACCTTGCCAACGCCGCCTGTGCCGCTGCCCTCGCCATCCTGGCGGGTGCGCCCCCCGAAGCAGTGCGCGAAGGTCTGCGCTCCTTCAAGGGCGTGGCCGACAGGCAGGAGCTACTGCGCACCGTGCGCGGAGTGCGCTTCTACAACGACACGACCGCTACTACCCCGACCTCTACCATTGCCGCATTGAACGCAATTGAAGGTCCTGTTGTACTAATAGCAGGTGGTGCGGACAAGGGTCTCGATTTCGCGGAGCTTGGGCCGGTAGTCACCGCCGAAACGGCGGGCGTGGTGCTGCTGGAAGGCACGGCTACCGACCTCATGGAGGGCCAATTCCGCGAGGTAGGGGTCAACATCCTGGGCCGCTACTCCGACTTTGCCGAAGCCATCAGGGCTGCCCAGGCGGCCGCGCCCGAAGGGGGGGCCGTGTTGCTTTCGCCGGGCACCGCCTCCTTCGGCATGTTCCGCAACGAGTTCGACCGTGGCGAGCAGTTCCGAGCAATCGTGGCGTCATTGACATAACATGAACGCATATCCCGTGCGACCGGAAACGATCACGTGACCTGCCGTACCGGCAGTGGGCAATACAAGCCCACTCTGTCATTTCGAACGGGGTGAGAAATCTCGTCCTTTAGCACCCAAGACCCCGCCTTTGTCATTCTGAACGCAGTGAAGAATCTCGTCCGTCACCACCCAAATACCACGTTTCATAAGGCAGCAGAGTCCCATAAGAAAGAGGAAATGTCGTGGTGTAGGACGAGATTTCTCACTACGTTCGAAATGACAAAGGTCACCCCATGTGCTCATATCCAACACATACATTGTTGAGGACGAGAACATGGGCGGGGTAGTTGCATGGCTATCAAGTAACCCTCTCTAATATTGCCTGGACGCGGCGACAAGTTCCGAGCGGTTGTCGCCTCACTTACTTAAGTAGAGGTGACCGGACAATGGCAGACCTTTCCCTGTTCGACTACGATGGGTCGATCCCGCCTGCGCTTGAGGTCGTATCCAGCCAGGAACGCGATACGTGCACCCGGCAAGACGTAACTTACGACAGCCCGTCAGGTGGCAGAGTGCCCGCCTATATCGTGCGACCCCACGCAGGCATGCCGTTTGCCGGGGCCGTGTTCGTGCACTGGGGACAGGGCGACCGCAACGAATTCCTCGAAGAAGCTATCGCCCTGGCACCGCTTGGCCTCCTCTCTCTGCTGATAGATGCTCCCTACTTGCGCCCCGTAGAGTGGCGGCCCTACCGCGATTCACCCCAGGCCCTCAGAGACGAAGATATACAACTAGTCCTTGACATCAGGCGCGGCATTGACCTGCTGGTGTCGCAACCCGATGTAGACGCGGGCCGCCTCGCTTACGTGGGCCACAGCCTGGGTGCGACCAGGGGAGGTATCGTGACTGCGGTGGAGAAGCGCATCTGCGCCTACGTCCTCATGGCAGGCTCCGTCAGCCAGTCCGAGATGTACCGCACTCACCCCCACCCCCGATTGGCTCAGGCGCGGGAGAATACCCCCAGGAGCGAGCGGGAGGCCTTCGTGCGGTCCATACAACCCCTCGACGCCATACATTACATCGGCCAGTCCGCCCCCGCCGCCCTTTTCTTCCAGTACGCCCGCAACGACGAGTACATCACCACCGAGGACGCCGCCCGCTACTTCACCGCAGCCAGCCACCCCAAGCACATGACCCGGTACGATGCCGGCCACGCCCTGAATGCCCAGGCCCGCGTAGACCGCGCCGCATGGCTGGCCGCACAACTAAGTCTTACGCCCCTCACCCCGGACATCAAAGACAAGCTACTACAACTACCCCAACCTGAGCCGTTGCAGCGGGTGTAGCCGCACTATATCGCCATTCCATACCCACAACCTGCCCAAATATCCCCCACCTGTGGAAAACAGTCCCCCACTCACCCCACTAGTCTAAGATGGACTCCCTGGAAGGCATACTTCTAAATCCGCAATCCGAACTCCCAAATCCGAAATCCACCACTATGTCTCGTGCCCGACGATTTGAAAGACCCGACTACTGGATACTGGCTGCGATAGGCATCCTGTGCATGATCGGCGTGCTCATGGTCTTCTCCTCCAGCGGCGTGGAGGAAGGCGACCCTACGCGCCTCGTCACCCGCCACGCTATGATGCTGGGCATCGGCACCCTGTCGCTGCTAATCACCATGAGCGTGCCCTACACCCGCTGGCGCAGGTACTCGGTCCTCGGCATCGTGGTGGCCGGGTTGCTGTTGGTCGCCGTGCTGGTGCTGCCGCCCTTCTTCGCGGAAACCATCAACGGGGCCAAGCGCTGGCTCTCCATAGGCAACCTGCCGTTTGGGCTCCAACCCTCGGAACTCACCAAACTGGCGCTGGTGATTTACCTGGCCGACTGGTGCTCCACCAAGGGCGAGAAGGTGCGCGACCTCACTAATGGTCTCGTGCCGTTCGGCATCGTGCTCGGCACGCTGGCTGGCCTCGTCTTCATCGAGCCTGACATGGGCACTATGCTCGTAATCTTCTCCATTGGGGTCACCATCTACTTCGTGTCGGGCGCGGCCATGTCGCACATGATAGTGGGCTTCCTGGGGGCCATGATAGCCTTCGCCATCGCGGCCACGGCTGCCCCCTACCGCATGCAGCGCGTGCTCTCCTTCCTCGACCCCTGGCACGACCCGCAGGGCGTAAGCTACCACTCGGTGCAGTCGCTGCTGGCCCTCGGCTCCGGCGGCTGGACCGGCATGGGCCTCGGTTCGGGGCGGCAGAAGTACGGCTGGCTGCCCGAGCAGTCTACCGACGCCATCTTCTCGGTGTGGGGCCAGGAGGTCGGCTTCGTCGGCGCGGTGCTGATGATCGCACTGTTCCTGGTGGTGGCGTGGCGCGGCTACAGGGTGGCCCGGCTGGCCCCTGACGGCTTCTCATCGCTGCTGGCGACCGGCATCACCACCTGGATCATCTTCCAGGGCATGCTCAACATCGGGGCGGTGAGCGGGGCGGTGCCCTTCACCGGGGTGCCCCTTCCGTTCATCAGCTATGGCGGCTCCTCCCTGGTCATCCTGCTGACCGCCGTAGGCATCCTCCTCAACATCTCCAAGCATGCCAACCTGCCGGTGCCCGAAACGCGCAACGCCGGGTCCAAAGTGCTCCGGCTCGAACCGAAGCCGAGGTAAAGGGGTGAGCGCCATGCCCAAGAGAAACACCCTATGACAATAACCCTCGAATGGTGGCAATATATACTCCCGGCGTTCGTCGCTTGCGCCGTGGTGGGCCTCTACATGGGCTGGCGGGTCATGGGCCTGTGGACTGTGGGGGTATTTTTCAGCGGGCTGGTGGCCGCCCGCCTCGGCCCCAAGCTGGAACTCTTCATCAACAAGTTCTTCTCGGTCATGGGCGAGTTTTTCGCCATCGCCGCCGAAAAGGACCGCACTTCAATCCCCACCCCGCAAGTCAGCATCGCCTCGCCGTGGGAGCCGGTGGCTACCGGCCTGCTGTTTGTGGCCCTTATAGTTATCTCCTGGTGGGTGGCCCGCAAGCTAACGGGCAGGGGCGACGTAGGCGTGCTAGGCTACCTCCTCGGCGGCATCTTCGGGGTGTTGGCCTGCCTGGTGGCAGTGTCGCAGGCGTTTGACTACTGGGCCGACTTCGTCAGGCGCAGTGGCGGCAACCCCGCCGCAGGCACCACCATCACGGTGCCCCAAATCTCCGTCGGCGTGGCGGGCATCCCAAGCGCCAACCCCCTCATGGGCCTGGCAACCCTCGCCATCGGCCTTTTCCTCCTCCTCATAATCGTGTACACTATCTGGCGCGCCATCCGCCCCACGTAGGTAGTGCCGAGTACCGAGTACCGAGTACCGAGTGAGGCACGCTTCACCAACTCCCTGCCTTGCCGTCTGCTGCTTTTAGCGCACCCAAACTCCCCCTGTCATCCTGAGCGCAGCGAAGGATCTCAAGAAGGTGAGTAGGGATGCTGTAGGAGGCAGGCACAATGGTGCTGAAGGTTCAACGCAGGAGTAATAGCAACATCTGAGATCCTTCGCTGCGCTCAGGATGACAAAGTGGGGCCTGGGTACTGCTCTTCCTAGGATTAGGCGCCCGCCTGCCGGTGCAGAGAGGGCAGAACAACCCCACAAAGCGCATCAGACATCACACGAAACACGCCCACAGAACGGAACCTATGGACCTATCCTCCCATCGATGGCACTTCATCGGAATAGGCGGCGCCGGCATGAGCGCCCTCGCTGACGCCTTGCTGGACCTCGACGCTACCGTCTCCGGCTCTGACCTCTCCGCGTCAGATGTCACCCGCTCCCTTGAGGCGAGAGGCGCGCGCGTCTCAATCGGCCACGCTGCCGAGAACTTGGGCGATGCCGACCGAGTGGTCTATACAGGCGCGGTACCAGCCGACAACCCGGAGATTGCCGCCGCCCGGCAGCGCAACCTTCCCCTGATAAGGCGGGCCGAACTACTGGGCCAACTGATGGACCTGCGTCGGGGAGTGGCCGTCGCGGGCACCCACGGCAAGACCACCACCTCCTCCATGCTCGCCTGGGTGCTGGCGAAGAGCGGCCGCGACCCTTCCTACATGGTAGGCGGCACCATACGCGGGCTTGGGCCTGGCGGGCACTGGGGCGGCGGTCGTGAGCTTGTGGCCGAGGCCGACGAGTACGACCGCTCCTTCCTCCAACTGCGCCCCGAAGTCGCCATCATCACCAACATCGACAGCGACCACCTTGAGTACTACGGCAGCACCAACGCCATCTACGCCGCCTTTGGGGAGTTCGCGGCCAACGTGCGCCCCGGCGGCCTGCTCGTCATGTGCGCCGACGACCCCACCTCCATGCAGCTAGCCTTCGACTTGCAGCAGACCACCGCTCCCTTCCGCCTGCAATTCTACGGCACGGCCCAGGAAGCCCTCTGGCGGCCCACCGCTATCGCCCCCAACGGCATAGGTGGAAGCGACTACGTTGTCACGCGCAACGGTCAGCAGGTCGTCACAGTGTCGCTGCGGGTGCCGGGACACCACAACGTACTAAACTCGCTGGCTGTAGTCGCCGCCTGCATCGAACTGGGCCTTTCCCCGGACGAGGTGGCCCGTGCGCTGTCCGAGTTCGAGGGCGCAGGCCGCCGCTTCGAGGTGAAAGGGGAGGTTGGGGGCATCACCGTCGTAGACGACTACGCCCACCACCCGACCGAAATAGCCGCCACGCTCCAGGCCGCCCGCGAGCGTTACCCTAAGAGGCGACTCCTGGTGCTGTTCCAACCCCATACCTACACCCGCACCCGCGACTTCCTCAACGACTTCGCAACCTCCCTTCAACCGGCCGACCGCACGTACGTGACCGAAATCTACGCCTCCCGCGAGCAAGACACCCTTGGCATGTCGGGCCGCATGATCGTAGAGCGGGTAAAAGGGCAATCTGAGTTTGTGCCCACTCTCAAAGAAGGCGTGCAAAGCCTGCTGGACGACGTAGCCCCAGGTGACGTGGTAATAACGATGGGCGCGGGCGATGTTTGGAAGGCCGGGGAAGAACTGCTCGCCGCCCTATCGCAAGCCCAGGACGACGAGGCCGTAGAGCCTGTGGACGTCGACCGACATATCCCCTTAGCTCCGAAGCTGGACGTTCAGCCGCCCGGAGAGCTTACAGTGGAGCAGGCGCAGTCGGCAGCAGCGCAGCCTCCACGGCGACGGCCCGCCGTCACTTTCAAGGGAGACCCGGCAGCCGAAATAGAGGCCGCCACGAGCCTGAAGGTGATACGCGACGAGCCGATGAGCAAGCACAACTCGCTACGCGTGGGCGGCCCCGCCTCCTACTTTGTGGTGGCGAGCAGCAAGGCACAACTGGTCGCGGCGGTGCTCTTCGCCAGGGCGCGCGGGCTGCCTTACCTGGTGCTCGGCAACGGCACCAACGTCCTGGTGGGCGATTACGGTATAGACGGCCTGGTGATCCACAACAAGGCGCAGGACATATCCCATGAGCTACTGGACGAGCAGCGCAGCCTCTGGCACGTCGCGTCGGGGGTGCTCTTCAGCCGCTTGGCGCGCATAACCTGCGAGCAGGGCTGGACGGGACTTGAGTGGTCCAACAGCGTGCCTGGCAGCGTCGGCGGCGGCGTGGTGAGCAACGCGGGCGCTCACGGCAAGGACCTGCACGACGACCTTGTGAGCGTGGAAGTGCTCACCGGCGAAGGCAATATAGAAGTCTGGCCCGCCGACACACTGGAGATGGGCTACCGCACCAGCCGCTTCAAGGCGCACGGCAGCAGGTCGCTCTCCAACCCCGAAGTGATACTCAGCGCCTACATGACCCTCTACCGCGACACCGGCCGCACCTGTGAAGCCCGGATGCGCGAGTACCTTGCCGAGCGCCAGGCCACCCAACCCCCCGGCAAGACCGCAGGCTCCACCTTCAAGAACCCCCCCGGCAACTACGCGGGCTACCTAATCGAGCAGGTGGGGCTAAAAGGCTACCGCCACGGACAGGCCCAGTTCTCCCCCAAGCACGCCAACTTCATGATGAACCTCGGCGGAGCCACCACCGCCGACGTGCTCAACCTAATGCGCCTCGCCCAGGACCGCGTTCGGGAACAGTTCGGCATCGAGCTAGAGCCGGAGATAGAGTACATCGGGGAGTAGAGACGGAAACGCCAAGACGCCAAGACGCCAAGGACGCGCCAAGAGAATTAAGGTTTAGAAGGTAAAAAGAGGACCAGAGTACTTTATTAGTACCCTGGTCCTCCCGCTTAGAACACCTTACCTAATCTCTGCGCGTCCTTGGCGTCTTGGCGTCTTGGCGTTTCCGTCTACTTACCGCTGGTCGTAGGTGTTGGTGTTCGCGTCACCCTGCACTACCACGTTGCCGGTCTCGTTCACTTCCAGGTGCTCGTGCCGGGTGGTGCCGGTGAGGGTCTGCTGCTCTTCGACGGCCTGCTTGCCGATGGTCACTTCTTCGCGAACGCGGGCCTGCTTCTGCAACTCGGCGCGCTCCTCGTACACGGGCACGGAGATTACCTGGTCGGTCATGTCATCCAGGTCGTCCGCGGTGGCGGGGCGGTCAACGGCGCGGCGCTCTATCGTCACTTCCTCGTGCCGCAGGTTGACCGGGATCTCCTGCTGCTTCTCATGCACCACCTTCTGCACCTGCACCTCGCCCGACTGCACGGACTGCTTCACCGCGGTCAAAGTCTCCTCGCGGAGCAGCACGTTCATCTCTTCGGCGTTGCGGGCGCGGCCCAGGCTCTCGTCGTAGTTGCCATACTGGCGCTCGTTGGCACCCCTGCTTTGCAGGCGCTGGTAGTAATCGGTCGTGGTGGTCGTAGTCGTCGTGTTGCCGGTGCGGTCCTTCGACAGGTCGATGTTCTCGGCACCGTTCTGGAGCATGATGCCCAGCGCGTCTTCGCCACGGCCGCCCGCGTTCTCCACTATCACTACCACGTTGCCTTCACCGAGGCGGCTTTCGTAAAGGGAAGCGGCATTGCTGTCAATGCCCATGCTGGCGAGATTGCTTACCGTACCGGTGTCGGCCAGGCGCGCGTTGAACCCACCGTTCTGAAGCGCGCTGATAGCGCCTTGCGCCCATGTCTGGTCGGGGAAAATTCCTACTACTGTGCTTGTATTCTTAGCCATTGCTTTACAGCCTCCTAAGTGTGTCGTCGGACCATACGCCCTCGAATTGGTCCCTGTTGTGATGAAGCAGATTCCTGTTTAGACGTTGTTGCGAGGATCAAGGTCGTCGCGCGGCTTGAGAGCGCCGATAGTATCGATATGCAACTGCTGGTTGCGTATCGTATCGCTTACCGTCTCCTGCCGAACTGACTTACGCTTCGAGATGCGCACTTCTTCGCGCACCACCAGTCGCTTACTGACCACTATCTCCTCTTCGATCACCGGCACCACCATTACCTCGCCGTCCCACCACGGCTGCGTCTGTTCGCCCTCGGCAAGCGGCCTGTTCACCGGCACCCTGTCAACCTGCACCTCTTCGTACTGAAGCTCCACGGGTATAGTCTGCTGGCTGGTCTGCACGCTCCTGCGCACCACGACTTCGCCGCTCTGCACCCAGTGCTTGCGCACTTCCAGGTGTTCGTCTATCAGGGGCACTACGATTCTTTCAAGTTCGGCTGTCTTGTCCGGCACGCTCTGCGCCGGGGGTACGGGCTGTGTGGGTTGTCGTCCTTTCCTGTTCGTCATGGTGGTCCCTTCCTGTTTGAATCTGCCGGGGATGCTAGAAGCAGGTAATATGCCAGACAGCCGCTTATTACTATCAATCCAGGACCATTGGGCTATAGATTCACCCCGCGTCCGAATCCACAACGGTGTGAAAAATGCCGTGGTACAGACGAATGTGTTATGCTCTCCCTGCTAACAGAGAGGAGCATGTTTTGGCGGGAAAGATCAGGGTAGGGGTGTTGTTCGGAGGCCAGTCGAGCGAGCACGAAGTATCGCTCGCCTCGGCGCGTAGCGTAATGTCCGCGCTCGACCCTGAGAAGTACGAGGTCGTGCCCATCGGCATCACTAAGCGCGGTGCGTGGCTTACCTCCGGCGATGCTATGTCCAGGCTCCGCGCTGGTGAAGCGGGCATAGGTACCGACGCCACACCCGCCTCTCTCGTACCCGACCTGACCAACGAGGGCCGCGCCGAAATCGTGCAGGTCAGCCAGGGCAACGCCAGGACACAGGTCAGCGAACCTCTGCACGTGATCTTCCCGGTGCTGCACGGCCCCTACGGCGAAGACGGCACGGTGCAGGGCGTGTTCCAGGTGGCGAACATCCCATTCGTGGGCGCGGAGGTGCTCGGTTCCGCCGTGGGCATGGACAAGGACATGATGAAGAAGGCGTTCCGAGATGCTGGCCTACAGGTGGTGCCCTACATCTGCGTCACCCGCCGCGAGTGGGAGCGCGACCCCGCCAGCGTGCAAAACCTGGCCGAGCAGAAGCTGCAATACCCCATGTTCGCCAAGCCCGCCAACATGGGTTCCAGCGTCGGCATCGGCAAAATCCACGGGCCTGAGGAGTTCGCCGCCGCCGTCACGCAGGCCGCGCGCTACGACCGCCGCATTGTCATCGAGCAGGGGGTGGACGCCCGCGAGTTCGAGGTGGCGGTGCTCGGCAACGACGAGCCGGAAGCCTCGGTAGTGGGCGAGATAGTGCCCGGCAACGAGTTCTACGACTACCGGGCCAAGTATGTGGACGACAACTCGGAGCTAATCATCCCCGCCCGCATCCCGGAGTACATATCCCAGAAGATACAAGACTACGCCATCCGCGCTTTCAGGGCGATAGACGCGTCCGGCATGTCCCGCGTGGACTTCTTCGTGTCGCGCGACCTCTCCCAGGTCTGGGTCAACGAGATCAACACCATCCCCGGCTTCACCCGTATCTCGATGTACCCCAAGCTCTGGGAAGCAAGCGGCCTGACATACTCAAAGCTGCTGGATCGCCTGATCGAGCTAGCCATCGAGCGCCACCAGGACCGCAAGCGCAACAAAGAAGCCCTCAACGACATCGGGGGAAGCCTTGATGTTTGATTTGGGAATTGGGATTGCGGAATGCGGATTTGTTCCGTATCCAACTAAATCCGAAATCCCAATTCCCAAATCCCGAATCGAGAGACTATGAGCGAGCAGACAATCACAGGCAAGGGTGGTAAACGGCCAGCGCGTCCGCAGGCTGAGATAGCCGGGGGGCACAATGCGCTGCCTCACGACGACCACGCGCGCGGCAGGCAGGGCAACAGCGCGGCCACCAAGACCGGCTGGCGGCTGTTCAGCGAGGACGTGCGGCGGGGGCGCTTCTTCGCGCTCGTGGGGTTGGCCTTCATCGCGGCGGCTGCCGTGTCGTTCGCCACCTCGCCGGAGTACATAGTCACCACCGTCACGGTGCAGGGCAGCAAGGTGCTCAGTGTCGAGCAGGCCAACGCCATTGCGGGAGTCGAAGGCCAGAACATCTTCACCATAGACCCCGCAGAGGTGCAGGCCCGCCTGGCTTCCAGGGCCGCGCTGCTCAAGGGCGTCACCGTGGAGACGCTCCTGCCCAATCACGTCATCATCAGCGTGCAGGAGCGCCGTCCCGCCGTGGTGTGGGTGCTGGGCGACGGCACGCCACTGCTCGCCAGCGACGACCACATGGTTGTAGGCAACGCCAGCACGCTTGAGGGCTTCGTCACCGTGTTCGACCGCGGCCCCATGACCGACTCGCTCAAGGTAGGCGCGCCCATGCCCGTGCAGATGCGCGACGCTGTGGACACCGCCCAGCAGATTTACCTGACGCTCCCCGCCGCCACCGGCCTGCAACTCCGCCAGCTAGAATACGCCCCCGACAACGGTATCAGCGCCATCACTGCCGTAGGGCAGCGCATCGAGTTCGGCACCGGCGAGAAGCTGGAGCAGAAGATCAAGGTAGTGCAAGCGGTAATCGCCCGCGCCACCCAGGAAAACCAGACCTGGTCCACCCTCGACGTACGCTCGGTAGATAGGCCTTCTCTCAAACGCTGACACTCCAAATCTAGCTTGTCCGCCTATATGGGGAACATGCCTTCCCTCTCAGTGCGATGGCCGTCGCACCGCCTAATAATGGGACTCTGTTCCTCCTTGTCATTCTGAGCGCAGCGAAGAATCTCGTCCCTCACCACCCAAGTACCACCTTTCTCATGCGGCACACTCCCATAAGAATAGGGGAACACCCCGGTAGAGGACGAGATTCTTCGCTGCGCTCAGAATGACAAGGGTACGGCTTTGGTCCCAATCTCCGGCAACGCCTCAGCCGAAGCCGCAACCCGCATTACCCACCCTGCGTCATAACCATCAGGTATAATTTACATACTGGCGTCAGCCACTCCTACACCGGCCGAGGAAAGCCCATGCCCGACACCCACGTCGCAGTTGCGCCCGCACACAAGCTCAGCCCCGACTTCTGGAAGCTATGGATCGGGCAGGCTATCTCCGCGCTGGGTAGCTCCTTCACCGGCTTCGCGCTGCCCTTGCTCGTCTACAATCTCACCGGCTCCGCCCTCAACCTCGCCTACGCCACCGCCGCCCACTTCGTCCCTTACCTGCTCTTCGGCCTATTCATAGGGGCTTGGTCCGACCGCACCGACCGCAAGCGGCTCATGATCTGGACTGATATAGGACGGGGCGTGCTCATAGCCACCGTGCCGCTGTTGGCTACCCTGAACATGCTCGACGTCCTGTGGCTATACGTGGTGCTGTTCGTCAATTCGATCTTCACCATCGCCTTCGACGCCGCCAAGTTCGCCGCCGTGCCCAGCCTGGTGGACAAGGACGACCTCGTCACCGCCAACGGCCGCATCCAGGCCAGCTACTCCACCATGACCATCCTTGGCCCCCTGATGGCAGGTCTCCTGGTCGCCGTCATGCCCATCTACGAACTGCTGGTGGTAGACGCGCTGTCGTTCGTGGTGTCCACCGCCTCGCTGCTCCTGATCCGAGGTGCCTTCAACGCGCCCGGCAAGCACCGAGGCACGAGCATCATGCAGGATGTTGGGGAAGGCTTGCGCTACGTCTTCGGCCACCCGGTGCTGCGCAACATCTCCTTCATGATGGCAATGGTCAACTTCGTGAGCATCAGCGTCTACTCACAGCAGGTGCTCTATGCTAAAGAGCAGCTAGGCGCGGACGACACCCAGGTAGCCCTTATGCGCGCGGCGGGCAGCTTTGGGGTAATAGTACTCGCACTGGTCGCGGGCAGGCTGCGCAAGCGCCTATCCTTCAGCCGTGTCGCGCTGGGTGCCTTGATGTTGAGCGGCGTGATGACAATCGCCCTCGCCTTCACCACCAACTACTGGGTTGCTATTGTCTTCGTCGCGCTCTTCTCCGGCCTCGGCATCATGTTCAACATCAACACCAACAGTCTGCGCCAGGCCATCGCCCCCAACCACATGCTGGGACGCGTCGTGACCATCGCCGGGGTGCTCGCGTGGTCGGCCAATCCCGTCGGTGCCTTCGCCGGTGGTCTGCTCATCGAGCGCACCCAGAACGTCGGGCTGGTCTTCGCGGTCATCGGCGTTTTGACTGTAGTCATCCCGTTGCTTTTCGCCTTCGGCCCCCTCGGACACGCCGAAAAATACCTGCCCCAGGACAAGCCCGCGGAGCAACCCCCGCCCCCTCAAGCCGAGCAACCTGTGGAGCACGTAGAGGTCGAACAGCCCCGTGATAAAGTAGGTGCAGCCCGCTGATACCCTGGAAACCACCCCAACCAAAGTAGTACCAGGAATAAGCAAGATAGTCCCAATCTGCCCCGCCCTTGTCATTCTGAGCGCAGCGAAGAATCTCGTCCTTTACCGCTGTGTTCCCTCTTTCTTACGGTACCCTGTGGCCGAAGGAAACGTGGTATTAAGGTGG
>DASVRN010000018.1:0-1974 GCA_036388595.1 Chloroflexia bacterium | reverse complement strand
CACACCACCTTTTTGAGATCCTTCGCTACGCTCAGGATGACAGGGTGGGGCTTGGTCCCATAGTAGGATCACAGGCACCAGCCGCACTAGCCGCTGTAAACCCTTCTTTTCCTCAGCGTGTCCTCTGCGCTCTCTGCGCCTCTGCGGTGAACAGACGTTGGAACGCCTTGCGAAGCTGTTGCAGTGTCCTTGTGCCGCAAGCCCACCAACGTAAAGAGGGCCAGGGCCGCGCCCCACTGGATGCCCATGTTGAGGGCGTGCAGGTTCTCGAAGAAGCTGTGCCCCGCCAGGGTGACCGCCACCCCTAGCGCCCCGATGCTGACGGCTTCCCCGAACGAGTCGCCCAACTGCCTGCACCGCCGCACAGCGCGCACGCCCACAATGAGTATGGTGAGGACCATTACCACGTAGAAGGTGAAGCCTATCAGGCCGGTCTCGCCCAGCATGTGCAGGTAGTAGTTATGAGCGTGGCCGCGGCTGTAGGGCCAGCCTTGCACGCCGAACTTGTTGAACACCGAGTTGAAGTTGCCGATACCCGCGCCGGTCCACGGGTCTGAGAGGAACATGTTGCCCGCGACGTGCCAGTGCACCATCCTCTCTACCAGGGCGTAGTTGTCGGCGTTGGGCGTGACCCCGCGCGGGTCGAAGATGGCTATCTGGGTGAAAAGCTGCCCGAACCGGTCCCTGATTGCCTCCGGCAACGCACCCGCCACCGCCAGCACCACGGTTACGGCCACCGTCGCCAGCATCAACGATAGAGCGGGGGCCGCCCGCCTGCCCAGCACCACCATCATGACCACCAGGCCGAACACCAGGCCGATCCATGCACCCCTGGAGAGGGTGGTTACCAACGTCCAGAAGAGCACCAGGGTCACGAAGGTGAGGAAGAGCGGCAGGCGAAGTCGCTTCATGTTGACCAGACTCGGCCTATCGAGGATGGGGGTGCGGCTGCGCTCGCCAAACCACCTGCCCCACTGGTACACGGCCAGGGCCAGGGCCAGCGGCAGGCTCATGTTGAGATAGCCCGCGAACGAGTTGGGCATGCCGATGGTGCCGTAGGCGCGCGTGAGGCCGCCCTCTACGTTGAAGCTAACAGGGCCGATGCCGACATACGCCTGCACCAACCCGAGCAGCGCCTCCGACATACCGGCAACCAGCATTACCACTATCAACCCGACCATCTCCCGGCGGGTCTGCACCGCGTTGACCAGGATGATGTAGGAGAAAGCGGTTACGACCCAGCGCGAGATCTCGGCCAGGCTGTCGGGTATGGAGGTCGCCCCGGCGATGCTCGGCACGATAGCCACAATGAACAAGAGCATGGCGACGGCGATAGGGGTGACGAGCACACGCCTATTGTCGCGTAGCATGGTCCAGGCGTACCAGATGCCCGCCACCAGCACGAATAGTATCTGCGTGACGGTGATGCTGGCCGGGAGCGGCACCTGGTCTTGCACCGGCACGCTCAGCACCAAGGCGTAAGCGCCGAACACCGGCCTGCGCAGGATGACCGCAGCGACAGCGACCCCGGTCAGTATCCCCACCGAAACGAGCAGGGGCGCGACCCCTACCATCACGGCCAGCAACACCGCGCCCAACCCTATGAGATAGGGGCGGAAGTTTAGACCCCAGGCTTCGTTGGAGGACTTGGCGCTGAGGGTTGGGTTTTGGGTAAGGGTTCGAGCCATTGGCATCCTGGTGTTGATAGGGGCTGTTTAGATTAGATGGTAGAGTAACGAGTTATGGCTGTTGTGGTGTTACTCTGCCACCAATGCGTAAGAAGGAAAGAAATGTAGAAATGACGAAGCATTCTCACCGGCCGACGCCCGGCGATTGAAATCGCGGGCTACACTTTGCAAAGTCCGCCCTGCGGCGGACTGCTTTACCAACATTTTCACGCAAATAGAAGCTTTACAGCACACGCCCAGTCCCCGAAGGGGGACTTCGCAAGGTGTAGCCCGCGATTTCAATCGC
>DASVRN010000017.1:0-40239 GCA_036388595.1 Chloroflexia bacterium | reverse complement strand
GACCAGGGTACGTACTTTCGTACCCTGGTCCTCTTTACACTTTCCAAACCTCATCTATCTTGGCGTGGTCCTTGGCGTCTCCGCGTCTTGGCGTTTAAACGGATCCTGCTACTCGGCGGCACCTTCCGCCGCTCCCTCGGTGCGCTCCTTGTCCTTCTCTTCGAGGGCCGCCCGCGCCTTCTCAACCTTATCGTTCCCCGTGTTCAGCGCAGGGAAATTCAAGCTCTCGTCCGGCCTGGCGCTGAGTATAACCACGAGCGCCGCCCCCACCGCTAGGCCTAGCACCAATCCGATCAGCAAGCTTGCGTCACTATCTCTATGTCTCTTCATCCCTTGTCACTCCTGTTCTGAAACGTGAAACGTGAAACGTGATGCGGTTTGTGTTATTTGGTCCTTATATTGTGACTCTGTTCCTTGTGCCGCATCACGTTTCACGTTTCACGTTTCAGCCTACTGGCCCGGTGGTTTGCGGCGCATCAGCGTCTGGACCATTGCGCGAGCGCCCGCGGCCGCACCGGCGGTCTTGATGATGGGGGCGACCACGCTCTCGCTGACGAAGGTGGCGGTGCCGCGCACGGTCTTGGCGGTGTCGTCAACCTTTTGCAGGGCGGGCACGATGTGGTCGCGGATGGCGAAGGCGATGAGGGCGAGAAGCGCCGTCATGACTATAAATAATATGGCACCCACGCACATGAACATGCTGGCGTAGATGAGCGACATATCGCGTACAGCCACCAGCCAGGAATAGCTACCATCCGACGGCCAATCGGTGAAAAAGAGCAGGAAGACCGGCAGCAGTGCCACTGCCAGCACCAGCACGACGGCCAATACGATAAACAATATCTTCATCCACTGTCCTCCTAGTTGCTAGTGGTTAGTAGTTCGTTACCGGCTCACGTCGGGCCTGGAACAGGGTATTATCCTGTACCTTGTGCCGAGCCATAACGTTCAACCACTTAGCGGAAGATTGTATCACAGCGTAAAGCGCCTGGCAACCAGCAACAGCGATAACGAGCCGAGGCTGGCCTCCATAACGGGTATGCCACCGAGCAGCACCGGGTTGAAGGGCGAGATGCCGCCGAGCGTCGAGCCAAGCGCGAAACCGAGCACGCTCACCAGCCAGAAAAGCAAGAGGTGTTGCAGGTTGCGTCCCCTCCACAGGTGGAAGAACAAAGCATAAGCCGTGCCCAGGCCCAGGAAGACGATCACTATGGGGGATATTTGCGGTATGAAAGGCATAACCGGCCACCTTCAATGCAGGTTCGCGCGTTGAGGCGCTGGCTGATTATACATCATGCTGCGGTGTGTATTTCAGGGGGAGGCGAAACTGCATTGTGTCGAGGGCAACAAGGATGGGGTAGGGGTGTAGGGCGATGTAATAACTCGCGTAGAATGGCTGCGTTATCGCCAGGAGACGCCCATCGATTGAAATCGAGGGCTACACCTTGCGAAGTCCGCCTATGCGGACTGCTACATCTTGAAGAACCTGAAGAGACCTTGCAGGGCGTAATAGTCCCCGAAGGGGGACTTTGCAGAGTATAGCCCTCGATTTCAATCGACGGGCGTCTCTTGGCGGCTCGCTTCCACTTCGCTGCGACCCTTGAATACAGCCATCAAGAGGAGCACCCAGGCACCGGCAGCAATAAACGACTCTACGACCCCGATGATCGCAAAGGTCAGCCCTAGTGTCGTGCTGCTATTCGATCCCCTGTAAACAGCAAGCGGCAGCCAGAAGGCCAGGATGGTCCCTACCACGTTCAAGGCGATTAGCAGTCCCAGGGCAATCGCGGTAAGTCGCGACACCCGTGGGTGTTTCTCCCAGTTCAAGACAGCAAAGATGATCCCACCTATCATGACCGCTAGCGCCGGTAGCTGCGTGGCGAGGCTGGCTAATATACCGAAGGACACTTCAGCAGCCTCTGAGTCTTGCAGGCCCATAGCAAGTTACCTCCCCATGCTTCTAAATCCCAACTATTCAGCTTACCTAGACTGGGCGCTCTATCGTTCCGCCGCCCATCACTTCATCATATATGTAGACGACTGCCGCCTGGCCGGGGGTGACGGCGCGTTGTGGGGTGTCGAACTCGACGTGGAAGCGGTTGCCGGGGAGGGGCGTGACCGTGGCGGGCACTTCGGGGGCGCGGTAGCGAATCTTGACCAGGGCGCGGAACGGCTCGGTGGGGGCGGTGCGGGAGGTCCAGTGTACGTCATCGGCGGTCAGCTCGCGGGAGAGTAGCTCCTCGTTGGTGCCGACCACTACCGTATTGCTCTCAGGCCGAAGCTCAAGCACGAAGTGGGGCTGCTTGCCTAGCGCGCCGAGGCCCTTGCGCTGGCCGATGGTGTAGTTGGGCACGCCGCCGTGCTCTCCAACCACGTTGCCCTGCGTGTCCACCATATTGCCGGGACGCGCCATGCCGGGGGAGACCTTGTCGAGGAAGGTGCGGTAGTTGTTATTGGGGATGAAGCAGATTTCCTGGCTGTCGGGCTTGTCGGCGGTCACGAGGTTGCGCTCGGCGGACATCTGGCGCACGTACGTCTTCTGGTGCTCGCCCAACGGCAGCAGGAGGCGGCTCAACTCGTCCTGGCCCAGGTGATACAGCACGTAAGACTGGTCCTTGGAGGGGTCGAGGGCCTTGCGCAGGCTGTACTTGCCGGTCGCCTCGTCGTAGGTGATGCGCGCGTAGTGCCCCGTCGCCAGGTGGTCGGCGTCGAGTTGCGCGGCCCGCTTGAGGAGGGAGTCGAACTTGACGTAACGATTGCACATGAGGCAGGGATAAGGCGTGCGCCCCTTGCTGTACTCTTCCACGAAGTTGTTTATCACCGTCTTGCGGAAGTCGCCCTCGAAGTCGAGCACGTAGAAGGGTATGCCAAGCTCGTAGCACACCAGGCGCGCGTCGTCCACGTCGTCGGCGGAGCAGCAGCCCTTGTTGAGCTTGCCCCCGTCGGCCGTGCGGCTCTGAGCGTGCAGGTGGTGCAGGCGCATGTGCACGCCGATTACCTCGTACCCCGCCTCCATCAGGAGGGCGGCGGTCAGCGAGCTATCCACCCCGCCGCTCATGGCGACCACTACTCGATTGTTCCCCTTGCGTAACATGCTGTCCATCTGTCTTACCTGACTTGCTATATAGCCGTAAATCGCGTAACTTTACTGCCGTCTCAAATATACCGCTATCTAACAGTATACCAAATCGGGCTAAACTCCCCTCCCGCGATAAGCAGAGCCATTAGGGTGCAAAGTGGGCGCGGTATGTGCCGGTCCTCTTCACAGGGCGGCAATAGCGATGTTACACTGGTGAGTAAATGCAGGTAGTTTAGATGCTTAGATGCTTTGACGCCGGAGAAGAGGTGTAGTCGAAGCGGGAGCAAGGAAAGGAAGGCAATAGCCCCATGTCAGCCATCATCACGCGAGAACGTCCCGATACCGCGGACGCCGTCGCCCTGATAAATGAGCTTGATGCGCAGCTTGAATCATTATATCCGGCTGAAAACCATCATGGCTTCAGCGTCGAAAAGCTAGTGGCCGAAGATGTGCCATTTTTCGTGTTGCGCTATCAAGGGACACCCGTGGGGTGTGGCGGTATCAAGCTGTTTGGCACTGAGTACGGGGAGATAAAACGGATGTATGTGCGTCCGCAGTTTCGCGGCCTGGGGTTCGGGAAGCTGATGCTGGACCATCTCACAAATTATGCCCTCTCCCACGGTGTCAATCTCCTGCGGCTGGAAACCGGTATTCACCAGCATGCAGCCATCGCCTTATACGAGCGCATGGGGTTTGAGCGTATTCCACCGTTCGGGGAGTATACAGACGATGCGCTTAGTCTGTGTTACGGGAAGCATATTAATGGGCCGGTACTGGCCGAGGATGCTCAACCCGGAGTCTAGGGAGGCACGACGAGGGGTGTACTTCCTTCAGTTGGCGCTAGAACCTCTCTCACAAACCAGCACTCCGTGAAGAGCACATCAGGCCCACCCTGTCATACTGAGTACCGCTCTAAGGAAGGAGTGGCAGCAAATACAGCAACAATGTGCCAGGCGACGCCCCGCGATTGAAATCGGGGGCTACACTTTGCAAAGTCCCACAAGGGGACTCCTCTACCCACCCTTCACTCTCTAACTATTCTCTCGAAAGCGGCCCTGATGCGTAAAGGCAGTCCCGCAGGGACTTCGCAGAGTGTAGCCCCCGATTTCAATCGCGGGGCGTCGCCTGGCATCATGTGTGGCTTCTCACACGCATGTAGCCCTATTGGCTGAAAGAAAGGTGTTACTAGGGTGCTGAGGGACGAGATTCTTCGCTGCGCTCAGAATGACAAATAGGGGCTGATGTGCTCTTCTCGAAATCCCGCATCTATGAGATAGGTTTCGGTTTCTCACCAGTCAGAAATCCGCACTTTCAACCCACAAATCCACAACCGCGCCTGGGGAAACGCGGCCTCTCTCCCTCCTATGTACTGTAAAATGTGTGAAGTTTGTTTGGGGAGACGCATGCGTGGATGGGTCCCGCGTGGCATGGGCATAGCATAAAGGTACTAGCGCCATTACCCCCATCATGTGATTGTTATGCACGCGCGCGTCCTATAAGATATGCCTGTGAGAGAAGCGCGGGGTTCTGAGAACCTTATGAGTCTCTTTGGGCTGAGCAGCCTGGTAGGGGTCTAGAATGGGCGCCTCTACGTACGATGCGGGCACGGTATATAGGGGCGCCTTACCGTGACAGGCGGGGATGCTCTGCTCGGATTACTCTCAGAGGGCGGTAAACGGGTCATGTCGTACAAGGCTTGGGCATTTATAGGGATGGTTCTCGCGTCAGGGACTGCATGTCTGGCGTGGTCCCTGTATACCCTCGACCTTAACTCCGCTCAAGCGCAACTGGTTACATTCCTGGTCCTCACCGTCTCCGCCACGGTATCGCAGCTCTTCGAGACCTCTCACGGCAAGCAGTCGTACTACCCGCACTTCGTTTTCTTCCTGGCGGGTGTCTTTCTCCTGCAACCGCTCTTGCTGATGCTGGCAATCGTGCTGCCCCACCTGATCGAGTGGGCCAAGGAGCGCCTCACCAAGAGCGCCCACCTGCGCAACTGGTACCTACAGCCTTTCAATATAGCCACTCACCTGATCTCGGCTTTCGGGGCCTGGTGTACCAACCAGGTCATCAGCACTCGCATGGCGGGCATGGTAGACCCTGTGTTTTCGCTGCCTGTAGTGCCGGTGCTGTCCGCCGTATGCGCGGTGCTGGTCTACGTCGTCCTGAACCATGCTCTCGTAGGCACGGCGCTGACCTTAGCCCGCAATATCTCCTGGCGGCAGTCGGGGGTCATGAAGTGGCAGAGCCTGCAACCTGACTTCATTATGTCCTGCCTGGGCTACGTGGTGGCCGAGCTGTGGTTGATAAACCCGTGGCTGGTGCTGCCTGCGCTGTCGCCCCTGGTGCTTATGTACCAGGCCCTCATGATTCCCCAGCTCAAGCACGACGCCCAGACCGACAGCAAGACGGGGCTGCACAACGCCCGCCACTTCAGCACGCTCTACCAAACGGAGATAGAGCGCGCCAAGCGTTTCGGCCGCCCGCTGGCCCTCATCATGGCAGACCTCGACCTGCTGCGCAATATCAACAACACCTACGGCCACCTGGCCGGTGACGCGGTCCTGGCGGGCATAGGCAAGATCATTCGCGAGACGGTGCGCGACTTCGATATAGCGGGGCGCTTCGGGGGCGAAGAGTTCGCCATCGTCCTGCCCGAGGTCACCGTAGAAGAGGCCAGGGCAATGGCGGAAAGGCTGCGCGCCGCGGTCGAGACTGCCTGGTTCAGCGTGCCCGACAACTCCACACAGTTGCACGTAACGATGAGTGTGGGTGTGGCCTGCTACCCTATAGATGCCGAGGCCGCCACCGACCTGATCCACAGGGCGGACATAGCCGTGTACCAGGCCAAGCTCAACGGGCGCAACTGTGTGGTCTGCGGCTCCGACATCCCCCAATCCCTCGATTTCACCGCGGCCCCGGCCCCCTCGGACCGCCTGTCCGCGACCTATTCCGGCAATTTTGTACCGAGACCCGTGCAGGCGAACGGCGCTTACCGGGGTGCCACCAATGGCTTGCAATCGTCGGCTATGCCCTCGGCCAGCCTATCCACCAAACCCGCGCCCGCCCCCAGCAACGGCTCGACACCCCAGGCAACCCCGGTGGCCCCGGCAGCCACTACCATTACGGGCAGGCCCCCGCTACGGCCCAACACCGCGCCTATCCTGGCAGCGGGCACGGCACCCCTTATCTCACCCCTGACTGTTGCGCTCGGACCGGGCAGGGCAGTCGCTTCCGCCGTCACCACGCAACCGATCACCCGCCCCATAACTGAGCCTAAGCTCAAGGCCGAGAAGTACGAGATACATGTAGGCACCCAGCCCCGGCCCGCGCCCGGCGGCCTGCAAAAGGCCATCTTTCCCATGTTCATCACGAGCGTGATCCTGGCGGGCCTGGCTTTCGCTTTCACCGGGTTCTTCATGCACGCAAGCCCTGACCCCGTGGCGGTCGCCCTGTTCGTAATGCTGGCCGTGGGCGCGGAACTGATGCAACTCGACCTGTACGGCAAGGGCACGGTATCTGTGTCGGTGGCTGTGGCCTTTGCCGCCGCGCTCGTGACGGGCCTGCCGGGCCTGGTGATCGTCTCGGCGGCTATAGTGCTGGCGCACCGCCTCCGCCAGACCCCCATCCTCGACAAGACTTCCGCCTACAAGACCGCCTTCAACTGGGCTACCCACGTACTGGCGGGCGTGTTGCCGGTGTTCTCCTTGCGATTCTTGCAACTTGAGTTCAGGCTGGACAACCTGCCCGTGCTGATCGTGCCGATGGCAGTAGTGGCGATGGCCTATTTCATCGTGGACACGGGCTTGATCGCTACCGTTATCGGCCTCGTGAGCGGGGACAGCCCGGTGAAGGTCTGGCACGAGCGCTACCAGTGGCTGGTAAGCCATTATTTGACGCTGTGCGCGCTGGGCATGTTCGTCGGCCTGGCGTATACGACCACCGGCGCGCTAGGCGTAGTCGTGTTCACCCTGCCCGTGTTGATGATGCGCGTGGCTATGAAGCAGTACATCTCGCAGACCGAGCATAGCGTGCGCGAGCTTCAGCGCATGAACGTGCAACTGACCCACGCCAACGCCGAAGTCGTGTCGGCCAGCCGCACCATGCAGTCCCTCAACGAGGAACTGTTCCTCACCCTCTCCAAGATCATCGACGCCCGCGACCCTTACGTAGGCGGCCATGCCTCCAAAGTGGGCGATTACGCGGTAGCCATCGCGCACGACCTGGGAGTGGAGCCTGAGCGGTTCGAGCCTCTGCGCCAGGCCGGTTTCCTGCACGATATCGGCAAGATAGCTATTTCCGAGGCGGTGCTGCACAAGCCCAGCAAGCTGACCGACGAAGAGTACGAGTACATCAAGACGCACGCGGCGCTCGGTGGCGAGTTCCTGGCTACGTGCCGCAGCCTGCGACACCTGGCCCCGTTCGTGAGGCACCACCACGAGCGGTGGGACGGCAGGGGCTACCCTGACAAGCTGGCGGGGGAGGATATCCCCCTGGAGGCGCGCATACTCGCGGTGTGCGATGCTGTGGAAGCTATGGCCTCCGACCGCCCGTACCGCAAGGGCATGTCGCTTGACGAGGTGATAGCCGAGGTGAAGCGTTGCGCGGGCACGCAGTTCGACCCGCACGTAGCCGCCGCGTTCGTTAGCATCGCGGAGCGAGAGCGGGACCACCTGATCGTCAATTCGGCCACGGAAGTGCACCGCAAGGTGATTGCTACCGGCGACCCCTCCAACCACGGTCACGTCAACGGCGGGTTCTTGAACAACATGCAGCCTTCCGGCGAGAGGCTAATCACAGGCGGGCTGCACAAGACCGGCCCCCTCGCAACAGGCCCGCTCGCTGCCAGCAACCTGAACACCGGCCCGCTCTCGATGGCGACAGCGTCTTAGCCCTATTATTGGGAAGGGGTTACAACCATGCAGAACGACACAGCACGACCCTCAGTCTTCGCAATTATCCGTAGTGACCTGGTGGCGCTGGTAGGTCTACTTTTGCCCGCCGCATTCCTAGCTATTTACCTGGCAACGGACGTGTTCGGCTTCTTTCCGGGGATTCGCGGGCGCGACGCACTAGATAGAGGTGACGCGCCTTTCTTCCTGTACCTGGGGCTGGCGGCCGCGGCAGTTGGCATACCGCTGTTCTTATGGCGAGTACGCAACTTCCAGTCGCTGTTCGCACAAGGGGCCGCCGTTACCGGGCAGATTACCAACGTGCAGTTCTCCCGCGACCGGGGCCGTGTGGACTATGCGTACCAGTATGAGGGTGTCCCTTACAGCGGTTGGAATGCTGTCTCCAAGAACAAGCGGACTCGTAGCCTGGAAGTGGGTGAGGCGGTAACTCTGCTGGTGAGTAAGGACAATCCTAAGAAGGCAGCTATCAAGGATATCTACGTGTGAGTCCAGCGGCAAATCAATATGCAACAGGCAGGGAGTGGGCTATAATAAGCCCGCTCCTTTCTCTTTGGCGGCATACAATGTGCGGTCATTGCGGACTTGTTGCACCTGCGGCAGAAACCCTTCTACTGGATAGGGCATCTCTAATTTCTGATGTAATATCATGAAGAGCTTAACATTACCGGCTATCAGCTTGCTGTTGGGCCTGGTACTACTTGGCAGCTTGCCCGTAGCACCCGTGGCGGCATGTGAGTGTTCTGGGGAGGCTCGCTCACCTGAAAATGACTTTGTGCAAGCTGAGGTAGTGTTCAGCGGGCGGGTAATCGCAGGCCCTGGCGATCCGCGCACGCAGGGTGACAGTGCTCTGCTGGAAGTGCAGACCATCTGGAAAGGTAATCCCAGTAGGACTACCTGGGCAGTTTACGCCCCTTATTGCAACGCGCCTGCGGCTGAGTACTACCACATTGGGGATACCTACCTGATTTACGGCACGAGCGAAGGCGAAGTACTTGATCTGATCTATGGGACGATCAAAGGCGACGTAATTGCGCCCGTGCCGTGTGGCCGAACAGGACCGCTCGCCAAAGCAACCGCCGATCTAGCGGTGCTTGGGAAGGGAGCCACGCTGGGATCGCTGCCAACCTCCGGTCAGGGCACACAGGACCTGGGCATCAAGTGGTCTTTGCTAGCAGTTTTATGCTTGGGAACGGGACTGGTCCTGGTTGCCCGGCATAAGAAACAGGTGAGGACTTAGCTCACTTCCATCGCTCGGCGCAGTTCGACTATCCGGTCGCGTATGGCGGCGGCTTTCTCGAACTCCAGCAGCTTGGCGGCGGACTTCATCTGGCTCTCTAGCTCCTTGACCATGCGGGCTAGCTCGTCCTTGCTGAGCAGGATATCGCCCTCGGACGAGACCTCGTACTCGACCTTCTCCTCGGCTATGAGCTTGACGCGCTCGGTGATGTCGCGCACCTGCTTCTGGATGGAGGCGGGTTCTATGCCGTGCTCCAGGTTGTACTTAACCTGGATTTCGCGTCGGCGGTAGGTCTCCTCGATAGCCTCCTTCATCGAGCGGGTCACCACGTCGGCGTACATGATGACGTGGCCCTCGACGTGGCGGGCGGCGCGGCCTATCGTCTGGATCAGCGAGTCGCGGGAGCGCAGGAAGCCCTCTTTGTCGGCGTCCAGTATCGCCACCAGCGACACCTCCGGCAGGTCCAGGCCCTCCCTCAAGAGGTTGATGCCCACCAGCACGTCGAACACGCCCAGGCGCAACTGCCTCAGTATGTCCACCCGTTCCAGCGTTTCTATCTCGTGGTGGATGTAGTTGGAGCGGATGCCTACCTCTTTTAGGTAGTCGGCTATCTGCTCTGCGAACTTGGTACGCAGGGTTGTGACGAGGATGCGCTGGCCGTTGGCTATCCTCTGCCTGATCTGCTCCACCAGGTCGTCTATCTGGTTGGTGGTCGGCTTGATCTCGATGGAAGGGTCTACCAGGCCGGTGGGGCGGATGATAAGCTCCACTATCTGTTCGCTGTGCTCGTACTCGAAGTGGCCGGGCGTGGCGGTCACGTACACGGCCTGCGTCATGTGTCCCTGGAACTCCTGGAAGGTGAGGGGACGGTTGTCGGCGGCTGACGGCAGGCGGAAGCCATATTCAATCAGGGTGGTCTTGCGCGAGTGGTCGCCGCCGAACATGCCGCGCACCTGCGGCAGCGTGATGTGCGACTCGTCCACCATAAGCAGGAAGTCTTTGGGGAAGTAGTCAAGCAGGGTCCAGGGCTGCTCGCCAGGCTGGCGGCGGCCCAAATGGCGGGAATAATTCTCAACGCCAGAGCAGTAGCCGGTCTCCTGCAACATCTCCATATCGTAGCGGGTGCGCTGCTCAAGCCTCTGCGCCTCCACCAGCTTGCCCTCGGACACCAACTGGGTTGTGCGCTCCTGTAGCTCGGCTTCGATGTCCTGGAGGGCGGCTACCAGTTTGTCCTCGGAGGTGAGGAAGTGCTTGGCGGGGTAGATGTTGGCCTCCATGCGCTCCACCAGCACCTCGCCGGTTAGGGGGTCGAACTCCATGATGCGCTCGATCTCGTCGCCCCAGAACTCGATGCGGATAGCCATGTCCTCGTAGGAGGGCTGTATCTCAAGCGTGTCGCCCCGTACGCGGAAAGAGCCGCGCACCAGCGACTGGTCGTTGCGGTTGTAGTGGATGTCAATCAGGCGGCGCAGCACCTGGTTGCGGCGTACGCTCTCGCCCCGCTTGAGGCTGACGACCGTGTTGCCGTACTCCTCCGGCGAGCCGAGGCCGAAGATGCACGACACCGAGGCGACGATTACCACGTCCCGCCTCTCGAACAGGGCGCGAGTGGCGGCGTGGCGCAGCTTGTCTATCTCCTCGTTGATGTCCGCGTCTTTCTCGATGTAGAGGTCGGTGCGGGGGATGTAGGCTTCCGGCTGGTAGTAGTCGTAATAGGAGACGAAGTACTCGACCGCGTTGTTGGGCAGAAAATCGCGGAACTCCTGGTAGAGTTGGGCGGCAAGCGTCTTGTTGTGGGCCAGCACCAGGGTAGGGCGCTGCGTGGCCTCGATCACTTTCGCCATCGTGAAAGTCTTGCCGGACCCTGTCACGCCCAGGAGCGTCTGGTGCTTATATCCCTTGTGTAAGCCTTCTACTATCTTTGCAATGGCCTCCGGCTGGTCGCCCGTCGGCACGAAATCGGATACTACCTGGAACTGCGGCATGCCTGTTTTTCTCCAACAACTAGCTTCTGCTGTGCGCACTGATAGTCTTCAACCATATAATTATACCATCTATTCCTGACACCCACTGACAGGATTAGGGCATCCTACGAGGCTGATATAAGTCTGATGCTGCTCAAGTAGCCCTGTACACTCCCCAGTGGCTTACCCCACATGAAGTCTTCCGCGTCCCAACTCGGCGGGACGTCGAACACATCTTATGCGAGTGGTTCGACGTCTCGTGTGGGCATTTGCATAGTAGTCCCTAGAAAGATGAGCGTACTTACCAGTTATCCGAGTGATCCTCCCGCAATCCAAACCACTCCTTTCGACGAGGAGTCAAGCTCTCTTTCCAGCGCTGACCGGCATTGTTAATCAGTTGCAACGCCTCATCTATGGAAATATCATACTTGGCAGCAAGCTCAATGGTTGATTGTTCAATTGAGATACCGTTGTCCATGTTGTGCATCAACATCCCCATGATCTCTAATTCCTTCATAGGCTGTCCGGAAGAAGTACCTAGAGCCGGTCGTCCTAATTGCGCAACTCGGCTAGCCGCTTCATAGGTCTGCGTGTCTACTGGCACACGACCTAGCTGGAGTTCCGCCCGAAGTTGGCGCAGCTCCGCCATCACGAGTTGGATCGCTGGATCATATTCAAGATCCTTTACTTCCTGCAAAGAGGCTGGTTGCGTGAGTTCCAGAAGTCTAACTATAGAATTCACGTCCCTCCTGGAGTTTGCTGCGTCTTTCGTGGCGAGTAGCGCTGCCGCGATGCCTGCTTGATCTTCCAGCACCTGATGGTAGATCAACTCACGTCGGTACTCCAAGTAACGTAGCGGTGCTATATCGAAGATCCTGGGCGTGTCCACTTCCTGGACAAGGACCACCGGTTTGTCGAACGCTTGTCGTAGACCCAACTCAAATAGAACATTCGGGTTCCTGGTGCTGAGATCGCAGAGTGCCATGGGAGACTCGACGATCCGCCGCAGAACATCAAGCTGGATAAGATTCGTCTGTATCACTTGATCAGCACGTACAGCACGATAACCTGCTCTTTCGCATGCAGGTACAAATAGATCGTCGAAAACGTGCCTGAAATGACCGGGTTCCGCGGGTGACTCGGAAATCGGCATTATGACAAAGCAATCCTCAGGTTGCCCTTCGTCCTTCTTATTCCTTGTATCTGTGGTGGCCATGATAACCCCCATCTACGTTAGCCGGAACCTCAATAAATCGGCACTAGCTTGAGTATACATCGTCTGCTACACCTCCGGTAGCTTCTAAGCGCTTCACTACGCTTCTCTCACGCCCTCGGTTTTCTCCAACTGGAACCCGACACACCGACCTCTAAACGCACCTCCTTGATGTCTGGTGCGTGTCAGATACGAGAAAGACCTTCTCTCCAGAGAAGGTCGTCGAGAAGAGAGTCACTACATGTTAGTTCCCGCCTTTGTTGCTTTTGCCACCTAGTGCCAGCCCGGCGTGATACATAAGGCGAAGCGTAAGGTGTATCCAGTTCCCAAGTCTATGTCACATCCGACTCTCAAAGCGAGTATAATGGCTGTGACGCTGGCACCTACGTGTGCGTATATACAGTTGTAGTACGAAAGGACTCCAGTATGAGAAAAGCGTCACCCATCTTCAAAGCCCTGCGAGCAGGCTACCTGGCCTCAATGCTCCTGGGCGTTTTGCTTCTGGTACTCGGCAGCGTGGTCGGCCCGCCGGAGGTGCGCGCCTCTCCCCTAGCGCAGGGGGGTAGGCACGTGGATGTGGCTACCTTCAAGCTGCCCATTACCCCCGTCACCGCCGAGTATTACAACCGCCTTATTACCGCCGCCGAGAACGACGGCGCTGAGGCCCTCATAATACAGCTTGACACGCCGGGCGGGCTGGTCGATTCGATGCTGACGATGGTGCAGCGCACGCTCGCGGCTGACGTGCCGGTGATCGTGTACGTGTCGCCGCAGGGGGCTATGGCTACCTCTGCGGGGGTGTTCGTCGTGTACGCCTCGCATGTGGCGGCTATGTCGCCCAATACCACCATCGGCTCCTCGGAGGTGCTGGTCAGCGGGGGCCAGGACACAGGTGAGGGCACGCCCGAAAGTGGCGATGCCGCCGCACTGCGCCGTAAGACCACCAACCTGCTCGTGTCGCAGATACGCGACCTCGCCACCCACCGAGGCCGGGACGCCGACTTCGCGGAACGTGCCGTCCGTGAGAGCGCCAACCTGGGAGCGCAGGACGCCCTCGACCAGAACGTAGTAGACGTAATGGCCGTCAGCCTGGAAGACCTGCTGGACAAGGCTGACGGGCGGCTGGTGGACGTGAACGGCACGGGGGTCACGCTTGAAACGAAAGGCGCGACAATACGCACGCTAGAAAGCACCCTCTCCGAAGACCTGCTCTTCCTCATCACCAATCCGAGCATCGCGTTCGTGCTGGTGAGCCTGGGCACGTTGGGCATCACCTGGGAGTTCATCAACCCCGGCTCGGTGTTCCCCGGAGTGGTGGGGGCTATATGCTTGCTGACCGGGTTTCTGGCGCTGGGCACGTTGCCGGTGAACTGGGCTGGGGCCGTGTTCATGCTGCTGGCGTTCGTGCTGTTCATCGCGGACGTGTTCACGCCTTCACACGGTATACTGACGGCGGGCGGCATCGCTTCGCTGGTCATAGGCGGGCTGCTGCTGATAAATACGAGTGCCGCGCCAGGCATACCGAGCGTGTCGCCCGCTGTAATCGCAGGCACCGCCACCGGCCTGGGCCTGTTCTTCTTCTACGCGGCGTTCAAGATAGTACAGGCGCGGCGCTACCGCCCCGCCGCCGGACGTGAGAGCCTGGTAGGCCAGCTAGCCGAGACCCGCACCGACCTCGCCCCCGAAGGCATGGTGTTCGTAGCCGGTGAGCTTTGGCAGGCGGTGAGTAGCAACGGCTCGGTACCCTCCGGCCGAAAGGTGAGGGTGGTATCAGTGGATGGGTTGCGCCTGCGGGTGGAGCCTGAGAGGGTAGCTGAAACGTGAAACGTGAAACGTGAAACGTGATGCGGCAAGAGTAGCAGCGTCACGTGAATGCTACCCTGTTGGGCTTACAGAACCCTATTCCCCCTGTCATCCTGAGCGTAGCGAAGGATCTCAAGAAAGTGGTCATGGATGCTATTGGACGTTTGGTGCTTATGGTGGATGGTGCTGAAAGTTCAGCGTTGTGGCAAGGTCGGCATCTTAGATCCTTCGCTACGCTCAGGATGACAGGGGGAATAGGGTCGCGACCTGAGAATCTCCACCGCATTCACGGGCCAAACAGCACAAGCCGCATCACGTTTCACGTTTCACGTTTCAGAACCACGTTTGAGAAACGAAGGAGAGTTCAATGGAAGACCTGATTGGGTTGTTAGCTTTTATAGTGCCGGCGCTTGTGGTGCTGTCGAGTATCGCGGGGGCGGCGATCAAGATCGTGCAGGAGTACGAGCGGGGCGTTATCTTCCGGTTGGGACGCCTCGTAGGGGCGCGGGGGCCGGGACTGTTCTTCATCATCCCGTTCGCGGACCGCATGGTGAAGGTGGACCTGCGCGTGGTGACCCTCGACGTGCCCGCACAGGAGGTAATTACCCGCGACAACGTCACCGTGCGCGTGAACGCGGTGCTCTACTTCCGAGTGTTCGACCCCGAAAAGGCGGTGGTGGCGGTTACCGACTACGTACGCGCCACGCACCAGATCTCGCAGACTACTTTGCGAAGCGTGCTCGGCCAGTCGGAACTGGACGAACTGCTGTCGCAGCGCGAAGAGATCAACATGCGATTGCAGCAAATCATTGACGACCAGACGGAGCCGTGGGGCATCAAGGTGGGCATCGTGGAGGTGAAGGACCTGGAGCTGCCCCAGTCGATGCAGCGGGCGATGGCGCGGCAGGCAGAGGCCGAGCGCGAGAAGCGGGCCAAGATCATCCACGCTTCGGGCGAGTTCGAGGCCTCCAAGGCGCTGGCCCAGGCGGCCCGCATCATCGGTTCGGAGCCTGCCACCCTGCAACTGCGCTACCTGCAAACGCTCACCGAAATAGCCTCGGAGCGCAATTCCACAATCGTCTTCCCCCTGCCTATCGAGATGCTCAGCCTGCTGCCCAATATGTTTGGCCGTGCGTTTAACGGGGGTGGCGACGGCAGTGGTGGCAACGGCAGCGACGGTGGCGGAGTCGGACTGGACGACTTAGGTTCGTCTACCCTGCCCGCCGGTATGGGCACCGGGGTCTTGCCTGAGACGCGGACGGAGATGATCGCGGGCAGCGGGCCGCTGACCGAGAGCAACACGCCGGAGCTTGAGGAAACCCTGATCGAGGAACATTCCGCCCGGCGCGCCCGCTTCATGGAAGGCGACATAGAAACCTCCTCCGACCGCGACGAGCCTTCCGGCGACGACACATTGCCGGGGCGCTAATCTAAACGCCAAGACGCGGAGACGCCAAGGACCACGCCAAGAGTGTAGAGGTCTGGATAGTAAAAGGAGGACCAGGGTACGACATCACGTATCCTGGTCCTTTTGCTTAGAGCAATACAATTCTAACCTTGGCGTGGTCCTTGGCGTCTCCGCGTCTTGGCGTTTCCGTTCTCCTGTTTGGGCAAGCGTAGCACGGCCGGTAGGCTGGAATGTGTGGCCCCGGTACTCACTTGGGTGTACTGCCGGTTTCGTCCGGTCGGACGGTGCGCCGGAACTTTTAGTGAGCTATCATCGTCATAGATAGTGAAAGTGATGGTGGCGGCACCACACGAATACTGACAAACAATCACAACAAGAAACAACCAAGGAGAAAACAAGACAATGAAGGCGACTAATAAATTTCTGGCTCTAGGCAGCGTGGTGTTGTCGACGGCTCTATTGCTGGCAGCGTTCGCGGTAATCTGGCTCATGCCGAGGGAAGCGGCCCCGGCCGGTGCCCAGGATAACCAGGCTAGCTTGACCCCTACCCCGGCCGCCCAGGCCGACGCCGAGAAGCCCGGCACGATTACCGTGCGCGGTACCGGCAGCGTCAACGCCAAGCCTGACACGCTCACTGTGAACGTCGGCGCGAACATCCAGGCGGATACCCTCAAGGAAGCCCAGGCCCAGGTCAACACGATCATGGACGCCATCACCGCCCAGCTCAAGGCTGCCGGTGTGGCCGAGGCGGACTATCGCACCGTCCAGTACAGCGTCGAGCCGGTGCTCGATTATGGCGACGGCAAGGACCAGCCCAAGCTGAACGGCTTCCGCGTGGTAAACATGATTGAGGTAACCCTGCGCGACCTGACAAAGGCCCCTGAGATCCTGGACGCGCTGACCACGGCCGGTGCCAACAGCATCTACAACAGCGGTTTCGCGATTGCCGATCCGGCGGCCCTGTACCAGCAGGCGTACGAGAAGGCCGTTGACGACGCTGAGATGCGCGCCCAGCGCCTGGCTGACATGTCGGGCCAGAAGCTCGGCAAGCTCATTAGCGTCAGCGAAGGCTCGGCCTACGTGCCCGGCCCGGTATACGACAAGGGTGGCGCGGGCATGGGTGCCGGTGGCGGTGTCGCCATCTACCCCGGCCAGCAGGCGGTCTCGGCTGACGTAGTCCTCACTTACGAAGCGAGTGAGAAGTAAGCTAACGTAGCTAACAAACGAAGATGCCACGATGCTAACGTTAGGGATTGTGGCTCAGTCAAGAGGACCAGGGTACGGCATCACGTATCCTGGTCCTCTTGTGTAGGTTCGAGCAGGCCGCGCCGGAGTAGCTTTTTCGCCAGCGCATATATGTCGTCTTTGCCGCCCTCTTTGCGTAAGCCGACGGCCACCACGAAGACGGTAACTATATCTTCCTCTATCGTGTAGATGACCCGGTACCGCTGCCCCACGGCGCGCACCTTTCTGTAGCCTATGAGGTCATCTACCAGCGGGGTGCCTTGCTTTGCCGGCTCGTATTTCAGCCTGTCTATTGTCTCGACAATCTTCTGGACGATGCGCCTGTCGGTTATCTCGCGCAGCATCTGTTTGGCGGTCTTAGTCAAGCGTATCTGCCATGCAGGTCCTTGCCCCGGGTTGTCCGGCCCGCCCTCGAAGCTAGCCATTCAGACCAAGCTCCGACTTTATGGCCTCCCAGTCCTCGGTCTCGCCCGCCTGTATCTCCTGTATGCTCTGCCTCAGCTGGGCCATGAGCGCGGGATCGGCAAGTATCTGCATAGTATCCCGGATGGAGTCATAGAGTTCCCAGGTCATGATAGCCAGCACAGGTTGGCCCCGGCGAGTCACCGTCACCACTCGAGAGGCCATGTCCGGCTCCTTGTCCAGTTGCTCGGGCAGTGAGGTCAGCGTGTTCCGAGCTTCAACTATTGGGATTGTAATAGCCATTTTCTTCTCCTCTCCACTTATCTACGTAGCCCAGAGCTATGTGTACATATTTATGTACACATATATGTACAAATATATTCCATTCTAGCTCACGCTACACCTCTTGTCAACGATCCCGATTAGCAATAGGGCGATACGTCAGCAGCGTGGTTGTGGAGCACTCGCATGTAGTTGGTTTGGCAACTTAGACTATAGCTGAGTGCCACATACAAGCAATAAGAAAAGAGGACGACGGATAGCCCTCCTCTTTTTGTTCCAGGCTTGAGACAATTTGTCTAGAGGTCATCTGACAAATAGGAATAGGGAGATGAGTACATGAGGTGGGCCTTGTCATTTCGAACGCAGTGAGAAATCTCGTCCCGCACCGGGATGTTTCCTCTTTCTAGCAGTGCTGTGATGCTAAAAGAAAAGTGGTATTTGGGTGCTAAAGGACGAGATTTCTCACTGCGTTCGAAATGACAAAGTCGGCACTGTGTCGCAAGTCCTTGGGGCTGCTATTTTTGACATGGCTTCTAATCAGCAGACGGCTTCTGCTTGCCCGGCTTTACGAGCAGTAACCCCAACATTACGAGCGCGGCGCAGAGTGCCAGCAGCAGAAGCACTATGCTGCCACCCGTGGCTGGCATCCCCGGCACAATCGGGTCTGGCATTTCGCCAGGCGGGGTGATCGTTGCGCTCCTGGGAACGTAGGTAAGACTCCCCTGGCCGTTCGCGAAGGTGATCCGTAGCTGGTTGTTTTCCAAGGTGTAGGCGCTTGCCGACTCCAGCGCCTGGAGGTAAGTGGATTCCCACTGCATTATCTCTCCGTCGCAGGCCTTGCGAGTGGAGACCAGGGGGCCGAAGGTTAGCGATCCATCGCTGCCTGCCTGGTACTGCCCACCGAAGCTGTTGCAGCCGCCTGAGCCAGTTGCCCGGCCATCGGTGTCGAAATTGAGGGTGCTGCCGAAGTTTGTTACGTCCCTTGGAATGGCCCTGGCGATTTGGTACGTGCTCAGCAACCATTCCGTGGATAGCATCTGCTGGGGAAGAGGGGTGCCCTGGGAATTGCCCTCGGGCGTTTTCTTTACTACCTCCAGCAGCCGCCACTTGAAGCTCGCCGCGTCGGCGGGTGGGTCGGCCACCTGCGTTTCTTCCACCCTTAGCTCGTAAGTGTAGCCTTCCTCGTAGGCGAACCCCTCAATCTCGTCGTAGAAGAACTGCCAGGGGTCCTCAAGCCTCTCCTTCACCTGGTAACACTTCTGCGGCCCCATACCCTCGCAATCTACCCTCTGCGGTCCCACGTAGACCGTCTTTTCGGCGGCGTATGCGCTCTCCCAGGAACTCACCAGGCCAACGAGCGCAATCGTTGATATGGCTGCGAGTACCAGGAAATGTTTCAAAGTTCTGTGCATGTCCGTGACCCTCCTTACCTGAGCCGGCAACTGCTTTCCTGTGCCTATCACGATCTTACATGGATTGTGCGCATGGGGGATACGCCGGATGGACGATTGTTCGTAGGCCATCCGGCCTCGCGGCGTAGTAGGTTAGGTGGGGAGGGGCGGCTACCAACGATTGACCGCACGTTACACACAGGTGCTGATACTCTGGAGGCGTGGAGGCGATATGATGCGTTTAGTAGAAGCGAACCAGAAGAAAGTTGAAGGTAGCGGTCATGTTTGCCATAGCCACACAGAGTCTGACACAAACGAATATTGTAAAGGCCTCCAGCGAGTTTGAGGCGGCACGGCGCAAGGCTAAGAGGTTTGCGCTGCGTGCGGCCATCATGAGGCGGCCCTGCGCTCTGGTGTCGATGGACGAACTGACCAACGGCAGGCCCATCGAGGGCGAGCACTATGTAGGTCTCCGGCAGGTGCCGGTGCGCGCCATCGTGGGCAGCGTGGACAGGCATCGAGACTTCGACGCCAACTTCAGCCCCCGGTGCGACCACACCCGCCAGCGCTGGCTGAGCGTTGCCAGGGCCCACCTGTACGGCACCACGCTACCGGCGGTCCAGCTCATCAAGATAAATGGCGTGTACATGGTCGAGGACGGCAACCACCGGGTGTCGGTAGCCCGTCACTTCGGTGTGGAGTACATTGACGCGGAGGTTACGGAGTACGTGACCGTAGCCTCCGCTTCGCCTTTGTCCTCGAACGCCACCCCGCGCCTTAACTGGAACGGATGGGCGCACCTAGCCCGTGCAAGCGTACAGGCGACCAAGCTACGTCTAACATCAAGGCGAGCGCTGGAAACCGCGTAGACTTACCCGCGCTACCTGCACTCAAGCCCCGCTATCTTCAACCTGGGGTAACTGTTTCAACCCGGCGTCTACATACTCGGCGACAAGCGCGCCCGCTTCCCCCGGAAGTTCCTCCCGCAACACGTCGCGAACGCAGATGAGATTGAGCGCCAGGTCCCCGGCGGGGATATTGCGCGCCTCCAGCAGCGTTCTCACCCAGGCCACGTAGTCCGCGAACGTCTCGGGCATCGACAGCGAGATAGCGGCCTCGATGGATGAGAGGTGGTGCATCGTGTCTTGCAGGCATTTGGCTCGCCCATGCTCGCCGTAGCGGACGGTAAGCTCAGGCTGCACCCGGTATTGCCGCTCCACGATTGCTTCGGCCAATTCGGCGCGCTGGGCCTCGATAGCTTCGCTGGCCTGTTTGTGGGAAGGGTCCATCTATGAAGTCCATTCTTTGGCGAGTCTACATGCTACTCTGGAAGGTGGGCGCCAGGGTGGCGTGTGATTACGACGAAACGTGCTCGAAAAAACGTACCTGCGTGCTGCGCGGTACCAGTTTCAGGCCTTTGGGGATCCACTTGTGCGACTCGCGGTGCAACTCGCCTCGGTGCCAGGTCTTGTAGCTATCCTCGTCCGTCCAGTAGGTGATGAGCCATATCTCGTCGGGTTGGTCCAGCGGGCTAATCACGTCCATGCGTGAGAAGCCGGGCGCGCTTTCGACAAGGTGGGGCCGGTTCACGAATGCCTCTTTGACCTGCTCGGTCATACCGTTGGCGACTTCAAACTTGCTCAAGGCGACGAACATGAGACGGCTCCTCGGGATGGAAGCTGGCTACCTGCGCTACTCTATATCTTGCGCGGACTCGGACTATGCGTAGTCTCAGTATACAATACTATGGGTTGTCATCTGTTAGAGTCAGGGAGCGTAACTACGTCCGAGGTTGGATTGTAGCGCCGGTAGAATATGGCGTAACGAAGCATGCGACTCAGACCCCGAATTGGGCCACAAATCAGGGGAAATTGGTGCCAAAAAGGTCATATTTTTGACCGCAATTATGGTATAGTTGACTCGGACATAAGGATATGACTTACCAACGATGCAGCCCCTTTGCCGTGACGTGGTGTTTTGGTGCAACGAGGGTCCAGTGTTGCTGAAGTCTACACCTGTCGTAGGTTTGAAGTAGCGTGGCCCCACCCCAGTAGTCTGCTCCCGGTCGTTCTTCGCGGGAAGCAAAAGGAGTTCAGTTCATGGACAGCAACTTTCAAGGGAGAGAGTCAAGGTGTAGGCGAGTCGCGGCATTTACGAGGGTTGCCACGGGGACTCCGGTGGCTCAGGTGGCCCCGGCAGTCAAGGTAGCTCCGGTAGCTCCGGTAGCCTCGGTTAAGGTGAGCGCCTCTGTAAAGAGTGTGGAACGTGCTCGCTCTGCTTCCCGCAAGACGCCCTTCCTCGGACGGCTGTCCCGCGTGCCTGCGATGCGCGTGGTGTTCGCCCTGCTGGTGCTTGGCCCCATGTTCGGCGTGGCCTCCTTTTCCCCTGGCCGGGCCGGCGCTACAGGCAACGCGGTGCCCTGTTCCACCAGCGGCACATGGACGCAGGGTGAAGTGAACCTCTACTGGTTCGACGTAGAGCAGGGCGACAGCCAGCTAATCGTCGGCCCTACCGGCAAGACGCTGCTGATCGACCTGGGCGAGACTTCGTTCAACACCACCGGCGCGAACACCAAGGCCACCTCGGTCGCCAGCAAGATACGCACCATATGCGGCACCGGCACCGCGCCTGTGGCTCTCGACTACGTGATGGTGTCGCACCACCACCTGGACCACATCGGCTACGCGGCCAATCCCAACGATACCGCCAATTATGGCAACGGGCTTTACCAGTTGCTGACCCCCAACGGCCACGACTTTACGGTGGGTACTTTCATCGACCGGGACGCAGGCACCTGGACCGACACCAACAGCAACAACTCCTGCGAAGTCGGCACGTCCACCACGCCCTCTAACGAAATCGCCTGGCACAACGCGGGCACCACCTCCCAGACCTCCCGCCGCCTCATCTGCTGGCTGTACGGGCCGTCGGGGCAGGCCGACCGCGCCAACATTGAAGGGCACGTCACCACGATCACGAACAATGCCGCCTACCCTACAATCAACCTGGGCACAGGCGTGACCGTCAGCATCTTGAACGCGAACGGCAAGGACACCATGCAGGCCGACGGCGTAACGCCGGTCAGCGGCGACCACACCACCCAGGGCGGCAGCGGCCCGCCTTCCGAGAACGATTACTCGGTGGCCGTGAAGGTCGCCTACGGCAACTGGGAATATGCCACCGCGGGCGACTCCGACGGCGAAAGCAATACCAGCTCCTTCGGCTACACCTACAACGATATCGAAGCCAAGATTGGGCCGCTGTTCGACAACGTCGAAACGATGCGCGCCAACCATCATGGCAGCGGCCACTCCTCCAACCAGTTGTTCATTGACACGCTGAAGCCCGAGACCGTGTTTATCTCCTGCGGCGACAACAGCTACGGCCACCCCAGCAACCGCGTGACGAACGCCTTAAACTCTGTGACCAACGACGCGGGCACGGGCGCTGACATCTACCTGGCGAATAACCCTTGCGACCAGTACCAGTCGGACGGCACCACGCTGACCGATTACACCGGCATGCTGAACTCGAACGGCGACGTAGTGTTGCGCACCACCAACACGGGCACCGGCTACACAATCTACTACGGTTCGAGCTCGAACTCCTACGCTGCCTACGCTCATACGCCCACCCCTACCCCTACTAACACCGCGACGCCTACCAATACCCCCACCAACACGCCAACCGCGACCGCGACACCAGCCGGACCGTCCTCGGTGGTAATCAACGAGTACCTGATGGCCCCGCAGACGACCCATACAATGGAATGGATCGAACTGTATAACCCGTCGGCCAACAGCATCAATATCGGCGGCCTGTACCTGGACGATCTGGCAGCGGGCGGCGGCTCGCCCAAGCAGATACCGGCGAACACCACCATCTCGGCGGGCGGCTACTACGTGATGGACATCGCCAGCGGCTTCCTCAACAATACCGGCTCCGACTCGGTGCGCTTCCTGAGCATCGTGAGCGGGGTTGAGACGGTCTACGACTCGACCTCCTACAGCCTGGGCAGCACCCAGTACGACAAGGTGTTCCGCCGCACGGGCAACGGCGGTAGCTGGTGCGCGACCATCTCCACCAACGTGAGCAAGGGCACCGCCAATCCCAACACCTGCCCTTAATGCCCGCGACACCCGCGAAGCCTGAACAATACGTGAAACCTGTGAAGCCTGTGGAGCCTGAGAAGTGGCTCCACAGGCTTCCGGGCGGTAGGGCCGCACGCTTGGTCGCGCTGGGGGTAGTCCTCCTGGGGCTTGGCGTCTTGTCGGGGTGGGCCGTGGCGGGCCTGTCACAGGGTACGCTCCTGGTCAACGCTCAGCAGCGCGCCTCGGGCGCAATCGTGATGATCAGCGGCCGGGACGACCACGGGCTTTTGCAAGAGCCGTCTGTATCGCTGTTTGATGCCCCACAAGGCGACACAGTTGTGGCCCGTACCCCGAACGGCACCTTCGCGCGTGTGGTGGAACAGCGTGGCGAGTGGCTTCGGGTGCAGCTACTCGGCAATCCGCAGGCGGTGGGCTGGGTGGACGACTACTACCTGCGCAGCCGCTTGCTCCGCACCGACGCCGAGGTACAGGTTGACCTGGTGGACGCCCGAGAGCTTGGCAGCCAGGTCTACGTAGGCGTGCGTCCGGTTAGCGCGCCCGAGGCCACCCCCGTGTGGCTGAACCCCACCGTGCTGCAAGAGATTGGTGCGGACATCCACCCGTAGGACGTAGCTAGAGGCCAATTCCAGCATAGCCTCACACATTACAGCACATGGCGCCTTCCTTGTCATTCTGAGCGTAGCGAAGAATCTCGTCCCTTACCCCTAAAGCAACCCTTTTCCTACAGCACCCAAGTCCCACCCTGTTGTTTGGAGTGCTGCCAAGAAGCTCTTTCCTTACTGGAAGCTCTCAGAAATGCCATAGTCGGATGGGAGCAGCAGAGTCGGCCTTTGTCATTTAGAACGTAGTGAGAAATCTCGTCCTCCACCGGCATGTAACCTATTTCTTATGGGACTCTGTTGCTGAAGGAAAGGTGTTACTTGGGTGGTGAGGGACGAGATTTCTCACTGCGTTCGAAATGACAAGGGAGGGGCTTTGGGTAGTCATCTCCGCGTTTTTATTTCTGAGATGCGTTCTAGCTTGCTTCCTCTTTTTCGTGGGACAGTGTGGACGTAGGAAAGGTGTTACAGTATCCTGAAGGACGAGATTCTTCGCTGCGCTCAGTACTGTACCAACAAAGTTTATTCTCTTTGCCCGTGCAGTTGAAACTGCGGGCTACCTTTACAAAGTGCCCCTTCGGGCACTGCACCTTACTGGTAATAACTTTGTTGGTGATGTACTCAGAATGACAAAGAAGGGGCTTGGTTGCAAGTATTCAATGCCGGTATTAAAGCGGCTTCTAAACAACACCCCTAAGGAGACTTAGATGACAAACAGGCAGAACCCCGAATCACAGGGCAGTGACCAGGAAGAGATGGTAACGTTGAAGGTGGAAGTCCGGCGCGAGCACGCTCGGCTGATGAGGGGCTTCGCGGCGCGAGAGGGTGCAAGCGTGGAGGCGCTGGCGAGCCTCTGGCTGGAGGAGAAGCTAGACGAGGCGCTGCGTTCTTCGCGCTCTATACAGGCTGGGGCTGAGGGTGGCGGCGATTAGGCCTACTTGCCGGGAATTACTCCCCGTCCGCTAACCATCGGGCGGCTTGTTTGGCGTAGTAGGTGATTACCAGGTCCGCCCCGGCGCGCTTGATGCCAGTGAGGCTTTCCAGGGCGGCGCGGCGCTCGTCCAGCCAGCCGTTCTGCGCGGCGGCTTTGAGCATGGCGTACTCCCCGCTGACCTGGTAGGCCGCTAGAGGCAGGTCGTACCTGTCGCGCACCTGGCGGATGATGTCCAGGTAGGGGCCCGCGGGCTTCACCATCAGCATGTCCGCCCCTTCCCGCACGTCCAGGGCTACTTCGCGCAACGCCTCTCTGCCGTTGGCGGGGTCCATCTGGTAGGCTTTGCGGTCCCCGAACCGTGGGGCGGACTCGGCGGCCTCACGGAACGGTCCATAGAAGGCCGATGCGAACTTGGACGCGTAAGCGAGTATCGCCACGTCGCTGTACCCGGTGGAGTCCAGGCGGGCGCGGATGGCCGCTACCTGCCCGTCCATCATGGCGCTAGGTGCCACGATATCAGCCCCCGCGTTCGCGAACGACACCGCCGAACGCGCCAATAAGTCGAGCGTGTCGTCGTTGAGCACCTCGCCCGTGGGCGATAGCACGCCACAATGCCCGTGGTCGGTGTATTCGCAAAGGCAAACGTCGGCTATCACCAGCATCTCCGGCGCGCGCTGCTTGATCGCGGCGATAGCACGCTGCACGGGGCCGCGCTCGTCCCAGGCTCCGCTGCCGATGCCGTCCTTGGCAGAGGGTATGCCGAACAGGAGCAGGGCCGGTATGTCAAGCTCCGCGGCCTCGTCAATCTCACGCGCCAGCAGATCGACCGAGTACTGGGAGTGCCCCGGCATGGAGCTTATGGGGCGCTCTACGCCCGTGCCCTCCGTGACGAACAGGGGGAGTATGAAGTCGTCAACGCTAAGCACGGTCTCGCGCACCATGCGGCGTAGTGTGGCGCTCCGGCGCAGGCGGCGGGGGCGGTGGGAGAGGTTGTGCGAACCGGTCTTTGTCTTTTCCATTTCGAGCATCAGCTACTCCCCCCTTCACCCGTTCCGAACAGCCGGACTAAAGCCTCAACCAACCCGGTCGCCGTGTACTGGTCCGCCACCGCCGCTACTTTCAGGCCGTACTCACGGGCCGTCTGCGCCGTGATTGGGCCTATGCAGACTATGGCGGTGCCGTTCAGCAACTCGATTGCCTGCCCAGCTTCCCAGCCAGAGGTTACCAGGCCGTCTACCGTATACCGCACGGTGGAGGAACTGGTGAACGTGATGGCATCCACGCCACCCTCCCTCAGCAGGTCCGCGAGCGTGGAGATGCCACTGCCTGTGACGGTGCGGTATGCGTCCACTTCGTCTACCAGCGCGCCTTTGCCCCTCAGCCCCTCACCCAACGCTTTGCGCGCTATATCGGCTCGTGGCAGCAGCACCCGGCACCCGCGGACGTCGCCTATCTGCTCGACTATGGACTCGGTCACGTAGCTGTCGGGCATGAGACCGGGTTGGCAGCCCAGGTCCACAAGGGCTTGTTGCGTGGCCGGTCCGATTACCGCCAACTTGCGGCCGCAAAGCGCCGACTTGTCTTTGCCAAGCACTTGCATGCGAGAGGCCACCGCCGCCACGCCGTTGACGCTGGTAAAGACCACCCAGTCGTAGCTCTCAAGCCGGGAGATTGCGGCGTCCAGTTCCGTGAAGTCCAATAGCGGGGCGATAGAGATGGCCGGGCACTCTATCGGGGTGGCCCCTAGCGCCCGCAGGCTGGTAATGAGGTCACCTGCCTGCTCGCCCGCACGCGTGACCGCTATCCTCCGACCTAGCAGGGGGAGGTCCGTTGCGGCCACTACCTGCCGGCTGTCAACCACGCGACCTTGCCTCTTCCGCCGATATAAGCTCCCGCCCGCCATTGTCGAGAAGTTGCTCCGCGAGTCGTGCGCCCGCCTGCTCCGGTTCGCTCTCAGCGGCTACCTCTACACCCCGCAGCACCTGCCCCTCGACCGAGCCTATCATGCCGGTAATCAGCACCTCGCCGTCAGTGACGGTTGCGTAAGCGCCAATGGGCAGCGAGCACCCACCGCCGATCCGCGCCAGGAAGGCCCTCTCGGCGCGCACAACTGTAGCGGTGACGGGGTCGTTAATCCTGCTTGCCAGGCCGCGTATGAAAGCATTATCGGCGCGTGCTTCGACGGCCAGCGCGCCCTGGGATACGGCGGGTATCATCACGTCGGTGGGGAACCACTCGGTCACGCAGTCGAGCATGCCTAGCCTCGCCAGGCCCGCAGCCGCTAGCACGATAGCGTCGTATTGCCCTTCCCGCAGCTTGCGAAGGCGGGTGTCCACGTTGCCGCGTATATCCAGCACCGTCAGGTCGGGCCGCATGGCTCGGACCTGGCATGTCCGCCGGGGGCTGCTGGTGCCTACCCTCGCACCGGGTGGCAACTCCGAGAGGGTAGCGCCGTCCCCGGATACCAGCACGTCACGAGGGTCGGCTCGTGGCAGGAAGGCTGCCAGGGCCATGTCAGGGGGCAATACGGAGGCAAGGTCTTTGGCGCTATGCACCGCTATATCTACCGTGCCCTCGCGCAACGCCTCCTCAATCTGCGTCACGAACAGGCCGTTGCCGCCAATTTCGCTCAGTGGGCGGTCCTGCACCACGTCGCCTTTGGTGGTGATGTGCTCCAGCCTCACGTCGAGGTGCGGCTCCACGGTGAGGAGGGCGGCGCGCACCAACTCGGTCTGCGCCAGCGCTAGCTTGCTGGACCGCGTGCCGATGGTTAGCAGGCGTTTCTCTGAGGATACAAGGGCGGGGGTGTGGCGCACTTTGCTCCTACTCCCTTGCTGCCATCATCGTAAGCGGGGCCGCCTGGAGTTCGGGGTAGCACCAGCAAGAGACAGGCGATTGCAGGTTTTCCTCTACGACGGAGACCAGCACCTCTATGAACTCCGGCCTGGTGTTGGGCATCTGCGTCCGGTAGAGGGTCATGCCTAGCTCCTGGGCTTTCTCCTTCGCCTCGATGTCGATGTCGAAGAGTATCTCCAGGTGGTCCGACACGAAGCCGAGAGGCACGCTCAATACGTCGCGCACGCCCTCTCCGTGCAATTCTTCCAGGAAGCTCACAATGTCAGGCCCCAACCACGGTTCGCCGGTGTGCCCCTCGCTCTGGAAGGCGAACCGCCAGTTGGTGACGCCCGCCCTCGCTGCGACGTCCGCGCTGCTCTCCAATAGCTGCCGCTCGTAGGGGTCGTCCCAGGTGCGGATGCGCTCCGGCAGGCTGTGGGCGCTGAACACTACTGTGACGCTGTCGCGCGCGTCCGCCGGGAACTGCTCCAACCCCTGGCGCACGTAGTCTGCCATCATGTCGCGCCACTGCTGGTTGTGGTGCCAGCACTTGGCGAAGGGGATGTCGAATGGGGTGCCCAGCCGCTCCTGGGCCTCTTCAATCGCCTTGCGGTAGCCGCCGAGGCTGATACGCGAGCAATGGGGGGCCAGCGCGAAGGCCACCACACGTTGCACGCCGTCGGCCTGCATCTTCTCCATCACGTCGCCTATAAACGGGTGCCAGTGCTTCATGCCCGCGTACACCCTGAAGCTGCCACCCTCCCGGTTGAGCCTCTCTTCCAGCTTGCGAGCGACTTCGTTGGTGATTTCCAGCAGCGGGGTCTTGCCACCCACCTGCATGTAGCGCCGTTGCAGCCCCGCCACGGCTTCCGGCGAGGGTGTGCGCCCGCCGCGTATGTGCGTGAAGTACGGCTCTACCTCGCTTGGGTCCTGCGGCGTGCCGTATGCCATCAGCAGCACGCCTATGGGTCTATCATCCGGCGACATTTGCCCTTCCTCTCTCATGCGCCCGCCAGTTGAGGCTCTCTAACCACAGCACCCTGCTCGTGCACGAAATCCACCAGGCGCATCAGGTTGTCCAGGGGCGTCTCAGGCATGACGCCGTGCCCCAGGTTGAATATGTGCCCCGGCCTGCCCGCCGCCTTACTCAGCACGTCAAGCGCCTGCTCCTCCATCGCCTCCACCGGGCCTAGCAGGGTGCACGGGTCGAGGTTGCCCTGTATGCCCAGGTCGAAGCCGATGCGCTCCCAGGCCACGTCGAGCGGGATGCGCCAATCCACGCCGATGGTGGTGCCGCCGTCGGTCTTCATCTGGTCTAGCAGGGTGGCGGTGCCCGTGCCGAAGTGTATGAACGGCACGCCACGCGCCCGCAACGAGGCTATGATGCGGCGGGAGTAGGGCTGCACGTACTCGCCATAGTCGCGGGGGCTGAGCGCGCCCACCCAGCTATCGAATAGCTGTAGAGCGTCGGCCCCGGCGTCAAGCTTGGCGTGCAAGTAGGGCACCATTATGTCGGTGAGACGCTGCATCAGCGCATGCCACACTTCGGGCGCGCCGTACATCATCGCCTTGGTCCTGGCGAATTCGCGCGACGGCTTGCCCTCTATCAAATATGCCGCCAATGTGAAGGGCGCGCCGGAAAAGCCAATCAGCGGGGTCTTGTCGCCCAACTCGCGCTTGGCGGCGCGCACCGCCTCGATTACAAACGGCACGTCCTCCTCTGGTACGATGGGGCGCAACGCTTCCACCCCTGACATATCTTTTATTGGCTCAGCAATCACCGGCCCCACGCCGTCCACCAGTTGCAAATCGATCCCGATGCCCATGAGGGGCAGCATGATGTCCGCGAACATCACGGCGGCGTCCACACCCAGGCGGCGCACGGGTTGTAACGTCACTTCGGCGCACAACTCGGGCTGCTTGCAAATCTCCAGCAGGTTGTAGCTCTCGCGTATCTTGCGGTACTCAGGCAGTACCCGCCCGGCCTGGCGCATGAACCACACGGGGGTGGTATCGGCTCGCTTCAGGCGGCAGGCTTTCATAAATCTGGTGTCGGCAATAGACATTTAGTTGCAGAATTCCTTTCGTGCTTACCCGAGCAGGGCAAGCGTCTCCGGCAGGGGGCGGTAGATGCCCGTGAAGATGGGCTGGTCTTTGAGGGTGTAGCGTCGGGCCTCCGTGGAGCGCAGCGCGATGAGCAGGCCCTGGTAGGAGTAGAGGTCGTCGGTCTCGTACGCCACCACGAACTCCTGGTCGTCCAGGCCGGTGGTGTAGAGGAGCACCTGGCGCACCTTCGCGTACTCGTGCCCGACGCGCATGTGCTCGTTCATCATCCCCTGCCGCGCTTCCTTGCTCATCAAGTACCACTCGGTGGTCTTGCTGAATGGGTAGACGGTGAGATACCGCAGCCTCTCTTGCTCGTCAATGGCCTGCTCCTGCGTCGTCCGCCGCTTGGTGTACACTGAGGGGCGCGTCATGCCAAACAGGGAGTGGGTGGTATGTAGGTACTTACCCAACCCTGTCTGCAACAGCGCGGCGAGCATCTCCTGCAAGTCATCCAGCGAGTCGGCTATGCGCCACAGCATGAAATCGGCGTCCACTTTCAGGCCCAGCGTGCTGTAGGCGAAGGTCTTGACCCCGGCAGTACCCTCGACCACCTGCGCGAACTCTCGCCTGCCAAGGGTGCGCTCTTCCTCCGGCAACCGCCGCCAGAGGGGGTCGGCCTTGAAGAAGAGGTACTGTATAAAGCGAGGGGCCTCTGCCTCGCCCTGTGCGCCCTCAGCTACGTTCTCGTTCTGCATTTACCAGTCCTCTCCCTATGCGTCACGTCTCCCTGTAAAACATGCAGGTCCGACAGGGTTCGCCGGAAGTAATTCGCGGGTTCTCAGTTCATTGTGCCATACATGTTGGACATACACCCAGTCTACTATAGCGACTACCTATAGAAGGGGTCAAGGCAAACCGCCACTAGCAGCGAGTTATTTATGCGATTTTCATAGTTACGCTCACGGCTATTGTCGCGCTGAAAGTTTAGTGCTAGACTGCTTTTGTAGCAAAGAGGGTAACCACAGGTGCGGTATGGTCCTCCACGCATCTTCCGCTAACAATTAAAGGGGTTCGATAAACAATGGTGTCTGAGAAGAGCACCCAAAGCCTCCCCTTGTCATTCTGAACGCAGTGAAGAATCTCGTCCTCCACGCGGATGTTTCTTCTTTCTTGTGGTACAGAGTGACTGAAAGAAAGGTGGTATTTGCGTGGTGATGGACGAGATTCTTCACTGCGTTCAGAATGACAAAGTGAGAGTCGGTCACTGTAGTTCCACGGCATGCCTACCCACCTGATTCTTCGCTACGCTCAGAATGACAAAGGGGAGCTTTGGGTACCGACTTTCGGTCCTACTATCTATTAGGATGGCTTCTAACAACTAACAACTAACAACTAACCACTCAGAAGGGAAGACGAACATGGCAATCATTCAAACGCAAGGGGTCCACCACATCACCCTGGTGGGATCGAACCGGGAAGCCACAATAGCGTTCTATGAAGGTGTGCTGGGCATGCCGTTCGTGTTCGAGCAGCCGAACCTCGACGTGCCGGAGGAGACGCACCTCTACTTTGACCCCGGCGATGGGCGGCTGCTGACCTTCTTCGTGCGTCCTACGCGGCAGAACGACCCCACCCCCAACCCCGAAGGTATCGGCAACCTGCACCACCTGGCGTTCAACGTGTCCCGCGCCACTTACACCCAGGTAGCGCGGCGGCTGGAGGAGCTGGGCATCTCGAATACAGGGCCAATAGACCGGGGCTTCATGGACTCGATCTACTTCCGCGACCCGAACGGGCAGTTGCTGGAGCTAGCCTCTTACAAGTTCGAGCCGCCCGTAGGCTACACCCACAGCGACGTGCTGGCGGCGGCGCACCGCATCCGGGTGGCCGCCGGGGCGTATGCCATCGCGGACGAGCACCTGGCAGACGCGCTGCTGGAACTGGTAGCGAGAAGAGCGCCGCAACCACCCGCACCTGCTGTGCCGGTAGGGGCGGGCGCGAGTAGCAAGGGAGACGGCGCGCAGGAAGGGCACGAGCCAGAGTCCCGGCTGTAGCCCTGAGTGGTAGCGGAGCCGTTCGCCTTCACATACCAGGCCCTGCCCAGCCGGGTGATTTTTGGCGTCAGTAGCGTCGAACGGCTGGGTGAGGAAGTGGAGCGCCTGGGGGCAAGCCGCGTGCTGGTGCTGTGCACGCCGGGGCAGCGCGCCCTGGCCCAGGCCATGTCCGAGCGGTTGGGCGCGCGGGCTGTTGGCATCTACGACCGGGCGGCCATGCACGTGCCCATAGAGACCGCCGAGGACGCCAGGAGAGAGGCCGCCCGGCATAAAGCGGACTGTTGCGTGGCGGTGGGTGGGGGCTCCACAATCGGGCTGGGCAAGGCAATCGCGCTACAATCGGGCCCGCCCATCCTCGCCATACCGACTACTTACGCTGGCTCGGAGATGACCCCTATCTGGGGGTTGACCGAGGGCGGCTTGAAGAAGACCGGCCGCGACGTGAGGGTGCTCCCCAGGACGGTTATCTACGACCCGGCGCTCACCGTCGATCTGCCCGCCGCCGTGTCCGGACCCAGCGGCATCAACGCACTGGCGCACTGTGTCGAAGCCCTCTACGCGCCCGATGGTAACCCCATTGTCTCTCTCATGGCCGAGGAAGGGGCGCGTGCGTTAGCAGAGAGTCTGCCTGTGGTGGTGAAAGAGCCTGCGAACCTGGGGGCGCGGTCGAGGGCGCTATACGGGGCGTGGCTGGGGGGGTCGTCGCTGGGCGCCGCGAGCACGGGGCTGCACCACAAGCTGTGCCATACGCTGGGAGGCACTTACAACTTGCCCCATGCGGAGGTACACGCCGTGATTATGCCCCACGCGACCAGATACAACGCACTGGCCGCGCCGGACGCCATGATGAGGCTGGCGCGCTCCCTCGGGGTGGCTGATGGGAAGGCTGTGCCCTCGGCCATCTACGACCTGGTCGTAGCGGTGGGGGGTGCGTTGGTTGTGCCCAAAGACAACCGTGCAGAGGGTGGGACAAGTGCTGGTGAAACCAGGAGAACAACTCAATTTACTCCAGGTGCTCCGGCAACTCTCCGCAGTGCTGATGGCAGGGTCCAAGTAGATTTTCCGGCTAACGCTTTCAACCGGCCTCTTACGCTTCAGCACGATCAGCGATTCCGCGCCGGCGACAATCACGGCAGGGGTTCTACCGCATTCAGTGGGGGATTCCCTACTTTCCAACTCGATGCAACTGATACCCGGGGCAATGCTGTGCACCAGTTCTCAGCTCCACTCGTCCTGAAGGTTAGGTATACTCCAGAACAGTTGCAGGCACTACGCATTGCAGAAAGTGATCTCGCTATATCGTGGTTTGACGAAAGTGCTCCAAACGGAGGGCAGTGGCGGCTGCTCGAAACGAGTATCGATACCAAGAACCGCATGGCTAGCACTAAAATAAACCACTTTAGTGACTTCGCTCTTAGTGATGGGTCCTCTCCTTCCTCCGCCTACATACCATCCCTACAGGGCTGGCAGGTGGGTCTCTATAGCGGCAATGTGACTTACGAATATCCTATCGATGTACCGGCCGGCCCTGGTGGTATCAGGCCGAATTTGGGGTTGAGCTACAACAGTACGGCTACTGACAGTCGTGTGCCTACGGCAACCCTGAATTTCACCGCTCAGGCTCAAGTGACCGGTACCGAGTGCTGTTTGGCTCGGAGTCGCGTGGATCGTCCATAGATGCTATCTGGGACGAGCCTTCCAATCTGATAGGAGGTCATACCTACGCACCGCATCTCACCAGGCGTCTCGATACAATTACAGTACAGAGTATGCAGGCGAGCACCTGGGAGACGATGACGCTTTATGGCTTCAGCTACATCACAGACACTACCAAGACTCTTCTTTCCGACTATGCCGCAAAGGTTTCGGGAACCTGGCAGGGCGACTCGTCTATGACGAAACTTACGCTGAAGAACATCCAGCGTTTCGACAAGCAGGCTACGATCGTCAATGGTGTTCCAACAACTCCAATAAATCCCATTCCTCCTATTACTTTCACTTACTCGTTGACTACGACGAGCAACACTTATGCTGGGACGGGCACCTATCCTGATGGCGGCTGGAACCGCTTGACAGAGGTAGATAACGGCCAGGGTGGCAAGGTCTCTTTTACGCACCAGCATATCGGCACTGCCCTTGCGGCTTCTGTAAGTACTGTTGAGCAAACCGCGGCAGACAAGTTTAGTAACAACAGACGTGTCACGTCGAGGACGCTAAGCGACGGCTTCGGGAATGCTTACACCTGGAACTACGCGTACCACGATCCGGCATTTAATTCGCTCGGAACCTCCGATAGTCTTGGCACCGAAAAGGGGCCAAATCAGTGGCCGAACTCCGCAAGTGTGTTCTACGCTACACATAGCGAGACTATGAGCAATACCCGTTACCTGATCCACCCTGCTTACTCGGAGTTCCGAGGACATCGGTACGTAGTCGAGACACTGCCCACTTCCACAACAGTGACTACGACTGCACATCCTAATCAGGTTGAGCACTGGTTCATACAGGGGGACCTGCCGGGGCATGGGAACGGTACTGGCGCTACGTGTGCAATCGCGAACGACACGGGCGATGCCATGTTAGAGGATGCCTGCTTTGAAGCCCTGCGTGACCGAGAGTTCCTCAAGGGGAGTGAGGAAAAGACTGTAGTTCACGCTGGCACGGTCAATCACCCGGTACTATCTGAGACTAACCACAAGTTCGCCGTAGCCTTCAAAGGCTATCCGAACGACGTAGATGCGAACAATAACCCGACTTACCCGGATGCACGCTTCGGCTTGTGGCGCGCCTTCACTTATGAAAATGAGACAGTTGACGTGATCTCCGAGGGTACCGGTTCGCCCGTCAGCAGGAGCATCCGTTTTGAGTACGACACGGATAAGGGCAATCTCACAAAACAGTTAGAGTACAATGGCTCTGGAGTCCCCGCTGTACTCTATCGCCAGGTAGAGCATAATTACGCAGGTACGAACCCTAACGATAACGACCATTACATACTGGATCGCGCTCGTAAGGATACGGTACTAGACGGCGGCGGCAATTTGCTGGCCCATACGATTTATGGCTGGGATGGCTCTTCGGGCGAGGCTCCTACAGTAGTTACCGGGGAGCTTACCCTTGTACGTAAGTACTTCAATTTGAACGTACCACCATCCCAGTTCTTCCCCTCACAAGGCCACAGTGCGGATACTACGCACGCGTACGATACCTACGGAAACACCACCACAATCACCACGTATCCCAATGCTGGCGTGACCACTTATACCTATTCGATACCCAACAATCCCACTAGCCTTAGCGTGAGCTATGGAACACCCGGTAACTGTACTCAGCCTTGCACAGCGGGACGAACAAAGACCACAGCTTACGATGGGATCTTTCATGCTCTGCCGATGACGGTAACCCACCCGACAGCCGGTGGCGTTACTCTGATTGAGAATGCGGGGTATGACCTTCGCATGAGCGCTATGACCTCTGCCACCGACCTGAATGGAAACACCACGGAGGCAGAGTACGACAGCTACGGGCGCATGAACAAACTAATAAAGCCCGGGGACACCACTAACGCTCCGACTGCCGAGTTCAGGCATGACGACAACGAATATGTTGCGGCGGGAAAGCCATTCCGGTATGTACAGAAGCTGTGGGTGACCGAACCTGACAACAGCAGGACTTACAAACAAGTCGTACAGTTCTACGACGGCATGGGCAGGCAGATCCAGACTCGCAACACGTCGAAAGATAACCCTAACGTACCACAAGAGCAATGCGCACAGGTTATCGTTGCCGATAATCAGTACGACGCCTTTGGTCAGGTTCTTGCGCAATCAATGCCCAGGTACGTTGATACTCCTAATGGCTGCACACAAACGGGGGGTTTGCTTTCTCGAACTACTCGGCCCCGCCTCAAAACGGCACAGTGCAGTGGAGCACAACGGAATACGACGCGCAGGGCAGGGGCATAAAAGTAACCTCGCCCGATAATACCTCGTCCACCATGCGTTACGACCTGGGCACCAATACATACACGGGCGCTACCATGCAGCAGGTGGTGACGATTGACGCGAACAACCACAAGACGGCCCATCTGAGTGACCTCTTCGGCCGGTTGAGCCAGGTGAAAGAGTTTACGTCTACCATCGCTTCCACGGCATATGCCACCACCACTTACGGCTACAGCACGCTCGATTTGCTCACCGTGGTCACAGATACGAACAACTACACTACCACGATGAAGTACGACTCCCTCGGCCGTAAGACCGAGATGCAGGATCTGACAATGGGCTTGTGGCATTACAGCTACGATCCCAGCGGCAATCTCACCGGCCAGACTGACGCGAAGAACCAGACGATCACCTTTGGCTACGATGCCTTGGACCGGCTTACAGGTAAGACCTATCCTTCGGGCACCGGTGATGCCGTCGTCTACAACTACGACGAGACAGGCGTGCCGCATGGCAAGGGACAGCGTACCTCTATGAGCCGTGGCGGCTTCGAGACTAGCTGGGAATATGACAACAGGGGCAGGAAAGTGGCGAGTGAGTACACTTTGCCGGGCCTGACAGGCACAAGAACTTTCACCCAGACGTTCGATAGCGCGGATCGTCTCAGGACCGCAAAATACCCGAATGGAGAGGTAGTAGCTTCTACGTACGACGCTGCCTGGCGGCAGACGAAACTGTGTTCCCAGACGCTGACTACGTGCTATGCAGAGGGTGCCAGCTATACTGCGTTGGACCAACCCGCCGTCACTGTGCTGGGCAACGCCCTGGTAGAGCAAAACACTTACGATACCTTTACGAAGCAATTGCAGCAGCTAAGGGTGGGTACCGTGTCTACACCTGGCAGCATTATGGATCGCAGCTATGACTATGACGACGTTGGGAACGTAGAGACGATAACCAACACGCTCCAGTCTGAGGTAAGCAAGTATACCTTCGACCACCTGGATAGGCTCAGTACGTGGACAATACCTAACGTGCTGACTCAGACCTACAGCTATGACCCTGTAGGAAACATCACAAGCAAGGTGACGTTCACCTATGGCTACACACCTGGTAGGCCGCAGGTTGGCGATACTTCACATAATGGTGGCCCCTACGCTGTTCGTACCACCTCAAACGGTGGTAGCTACACCTACGACAATAATGGCAACATGCTGGGTAACGGCCTGGGTACCACATTCAGCTGGAATGCCGAAAATATGCCCACGACGATCACGACAACCTCTACTACCGAGCAGTACTATTACGACGCGGATGGCAGCCGAGTCAAACGTACGAGCGGAGGCGTCAGTATCTACTATGTAGGCGGTCTGTACGAGGAAGAAGCAGCGAGTGGCCTCGAACGCTACTACTACGTGTTCAATGGGCAGATCATAGCACAAAGAGAAATAGCGCCAGACGTCCCCACTAATACGCCCACTAATACAGCCACCAACACATCAACCCGTACCGCGACAAACACAGCTACCCGCACGCCTACCCGTACAGCCACGTCTACAGCTACCAATACCCCCACAAATACCCCAACTGCTACGTGTACTCCAAGAGCAAATAGGTTTAACGGCTGCATAGATGAGCCAGTGGATCCCGGTCCATGTGATTGCCCGCCTGGAACGTGGTGTCCCGACGCTGACTGTCCCGACGGCGACATGCCAGCAGCGGCAGCAGAGGGCGAGTCTATGACGACAAGCAGCGGTCCAAACAGCCTCATCTACATACACCGGGACCATCTGGGCAGCGTCAGTGCAACCACAGACGAGAACGGTAACCTGATATCCCAGCAGAAGTTTGATCCTTGGGGTAAGGTGCGTATAGGTGCGCCGCCTGATCGTCGCCCAGATAGGCTTAAGGAGGAACAAGAGTTGCGGGCTGCGGTACTAAGGCGTGCCGTGCCCGCAAGTTCCAACCTGATCTTACTGGATGTCAGGTGACTATGCTATCGGCTACTAAGTAGAACCAGCCGGCATATCGGAGGAGTTTGCCTGAACAGTCCTGCTCACAAATGGAGGCATTTCATGTACGTTCCACGCGAGAATCATGCTCACGCCAGTAACGCCCCGATGCACGCACCTGAGTGTGAGCGTGAGCATGCGCGTGAGCATGGGCGCTTTCACATTGGGCGCTTACGCTCATGTTTGCCAGGCGTACCCATATGGCTGGTTTTGTGCATGTCCGCGCTTATCCTTGCGAGTTGCGATTCAACCAGCAGTGTGGACCCAACCAGTAGCGTGGATGCCACAAGTAGTAAGTACACACCTACACCGCAGGGGCACGCCACCTGGCAAATGCAACTGGAAACGGCCCAAAAAGAAGCCGCCAAGATTGACCCCGAGGCGGTTGTACATCGGATCATGACGACTTTTACAGTCGCTCAAGTATCAAGTGATGGAGCCGTACCGGTACAAACTAGCTTTTACTTCATAAGCCCCAATGGAGTGCATTTAGAAGTCTTAGTGGAAGACACGTCGCCGCCTCGCGTAGTTTTTGCGGTCCCCGAAGTGGGCACCCGGAATGTTAAGCCTTCCCCGGCGGATTTGCAGCGATATGCTTCTTTGATTTCCATTGTCAAAATAGGGCCAAGGGACTTATTCGAAAGAATATTCGACAAGAATATAAAGTACGCAGCCTTGATAGGAGTGAGTATGTCACTCAGTTCAGACCAGCATAAGGAAGTGGGAATAGCCAATCCGTGGGAGATCAACTATGAGGACATCACGGGTGAGGACCTTAGCAATCACACCTCGATACAGTTATGGGCCTCACCAGACACGGGAGAAATACTCAAACGCGAAGTCTATAAACTGTCCCCATAAATTGGCCCCACAGAAATGAACCGGGAACGGCGAAACCTAAGTGAGGGTGGAACCTCATGTATTATGTAATGATCCCAGAAACTCGAAAAAGGAGATAAAGGGAATTAGTACAGGATCAAGGTTATCCAATCAAAGATGTAGAAGGCGTAAGCCTGACAACTCGTAGAACTGCCCCGTTGGGTCATTCACGACATACCCAAGCACATGAAGGGCGACACAGCTCTTCCAATCGCTCAGCAGTTGGAGTCTTGCTTCTTGGCTTAGCAGCAGTTCTGTACCGGTTGCATAGGCATGTTGGACGCGAACGAGACAGGAGTTGAATTCTAGAAGGTCTCCTGGGCATTCAAGTCATACCATAGAACTGAGATACATGGGTCCTGATGCTGTAAAGAGTATTCCCCTGTATCAGGTGGTAAGCGGTAATTGATTCCTGGCCTCGCTATGGCAATCCATTAACGCAGCCCGAGAACTCCGGGCGTTTCTAGTGTGATGCACAAGGGGTAACCTCACCTCCACCGAAAGAGAGGCTGGTACGGATCAGCGTACCAGCCTCTCTTTAGTTTGATTTGCGTCTTGACCGACATGGGATTATGCCATGCTCTACCTCGTGACCATCAGATTACGGCTACATCGGTGGAATTTTCCGCAATATCCTGGCAAAGTTACACCCGACAGTTACAGCTTGCTAATCACCAGCTTGCTGATCGTCCTCAGGGTGTCGAACACGCCTACGCCTTTGGAGGCCACCGCCTCGAACGCCGGTACGTGCATCGAATTGAGGTACTTCTCCAGGGTCTGGAGGGGCAGCACGTCGGGCATGTCGCGCTTGTTGTACTGCATGACGAGGGGGAACTCCAGGAAGCGCTTGCCCTGCTGGGTCAGGTTGCGGGCAAGCTCCTGCAACGAGCGCACGTTCTCGGCCAGCTTGGCGCGTTGCGAGTCGGCCACGAACACCACGCCGTCTGAGCCGTTGAGCACCGCCACGCGCGTCCGCTCGTAGAGCACCTGGCCCGGCACGGTGTAGATGTGGAAGCGCACCTGGTAGCCGTGCACCCGGCCGAGGTCTAGGGGCAGGAAATCGAAGAACAGGGTGCGCTCGGTCTCCGTGTCGATGGAGAGCAGGTCGCCTCTTGCCTGTCCGGGCACGGTCGAGTAGATGTATTTCAGGTTCGTGGTCTTGCCCGAGAGACCCGGCCCGTAGTACACGAGCTTGCAATGTATCTCTCTGGCTGCAACGTTTATCAGGGCCATGGTTCCTCCATTTGGGAATTGGGATTTTGGATTTTGGATTTAGTAGGTATCCAGCTAAATCCGAAATCCGAAATCCTAATTCCCAAATCAGTCTTTGAACAGCAGGTCTATAGTGTCCTCAATTGATGTGCGGAACGAGGGGTTCAGTCCGCTCATGTTGCGGCTGCGGCGCTGTACCTGCAACAGCACGGCTTCCAATTCCGGTGTAATCTGGCGGCACATGTCCTTTACCAGGCCGATGTGCGTGCTCTTGTCGAACATCACCACCACTATCCACGACTCCCCCACCAGCTCGGTCAGGGTGTTCTCGCGCATCCCCTGTTGCACGAGCGTCCTGAAGCTGTTGTCGTTCATCATGCGGGCCACTTCCCGCGAAGTGGCGAACGTACCCGCCAGCAGCGCCCCCATGATGGTGAGGTCGCTCGGCAGCTTTTCTCCCCTGGCTGCTATCACCTCGCCGCTCTTGTCGAGCAGCAGCGTGATGTTGGCCCCCGCCTCTAATAATACACGGTCGAGCTGCGCACCGATACGCCTGCTGTCGTTCTCGTTGACGTACAGGCTTGTGTGGGGCCTCGGCTCCGGTTCCAGGTTGTTCGGTGCGATGTTTGCCATAGGTCCTGAAACGGGTTCTGAAACGTGAAACGTGAAACGTGA
>DASVRN010000016.1:0-51478 GCA_036388595.1 Chloroflexia bacterium | reverse complement strand
TCCCCACAATAGGGCAGGTTACCTACGTGTTACTCACCCGTCCGCCACTATCTACCCGAAGGTAGACCGTTCGACTTGCATGTATTAAGCACGCCGCCAGCGTTTGTCCTGAGCCAGGATCAAACTCTCCAAACAAGAACTCCTAGAAAGCTTTCTCAAGCTTTCAATAAGTACATTTGGAAGAACTGACAAGTTTATTTATTTGCTCACCACTCTTCAGTTGTTAAGGTTCATCGCGTTCCCGGTTTCCCCGGGGCACTTTGTTATTATACGAAATGCGGGCCGGTTTGTCAAATCCTTTTCAGGCTTTTTCGAAGATTACTGCCAGTTCTTTTTCAAGACCTCTTAGCTTTCTTCACCGCCGTATTTCCAACAAAAAACCGGTGGTCACACCGGCGAAGAAACATACCTCAAACTGATTATTCGTCAGCTTTTATGGATCAGTCTACTTCGCTGGCCCCCTTGTTTTTTGTTCTGGCCGGTATCGCTCCGACCTCCATTATTATACGGATTACATTGCCCCATGTCAAGAAAAAACGGGCCGATTCCTCACGAAATTACGGCCCGTTTTTGCATCTGCTTACATCTCCCTACGACCCTCAAGCGCGCGGCTCAAAGTGACCTCGTCGGCGTACTCCAGGTCGCCGCCCATGGGCAGGCCCCGCGCGATGCGGGTGGTGCGAACGCCCTGCTTGGCGAGCATCCTGTTGATGTACATCGCCGTAGCGTCGCCCTCCGTGGTGGCGTTGGTAGCCAGGATTACTTCTTCGACTTCCTTGTGCTCGGTGCGCTTCAGTAGCTCGTCAATCTTGAGCTGCTGAGGGGTGACGCCTTCCATATAGTTGAGCGCGCCGTGCAGCACGTGGTACAGCCCCTTAAAGTCGTTGGTACGCTCTATCGCCATCACATCCAGGGGTTCTTGGACCACGCATATCTTGGTGCGGTCACGCCCTGAGTCCTCGCAGATAGTGCAGGGGTCTTGCTCGGTGATGTTGAAGCAGACGGAGCAAAAGACGATGCGCTCCTTCATCTCCGTAATGGCCTCGGCAAGGGCCTCGGTCTGCTCCTTGGGGCTTTTCAGCAGGTAGAAGGCCAGGCGGGCCGCGCTCTTGGGGCCTATACCGGGCAGCTTGTTCAACTCGTCTATTAGACGGGCGACCGGTTCAACGCTCAGTTGGATGCTCATTCTTTCACCTCAAAATCTAAGCTAAGTACTCATGGAAGTTGGCAGAGGCCACAACCGCCGAGCGTCGGCGGCTGCCGAATTGCACCTACAATTATACCATTAAACCGGCAAAGGACGGTGTTTCTATGCACACCGCCCCGTAGCTAGAAGTTGATGTCAATCGCTGTCAAGGGCCCCAGTTGATGCCGCTGATGGGAGAGAAAATGTAGAGGAGAGAGGCGCTGGTGATGGCCCAAAGCACGCTGCAAATGAGGAGGGGCCTATCGCGCAGTAGCACCTCTTCGGGGCTGCTGCCCTCGTTCTTCTGGTAGACGAGGTAGAGATAGCGGAAGATACCGTAAAGTACGAAAGGTATCGTCAGCATCATCAGCTTGTTTTCTTGCAACGGCTTTGGCAGGTTGCTGGCGGTGAAAGTGTATAGGCTGTACGACATGACGGTGCTTGCCGTAATCACGGCCAACATTTCTTCGATAAGGGCGGGGGAATATTCATCGAGCACTTTCCGGTGCCCGCTCGCCCCTTCTCCAAGTAGCAGAATCTCATGCTTGCGCTTATTGAGGGCCAGGAACAGCGCACCCAGGGTGGTTACCACATAGAGCCACTCGGAGATGGGAACATCGATGGCGAGCGCCCCAGCGATAGCCCTGAGTGTGAAACCGGACGCAAGTAAGAAGACGTCCAGTATGACTACGTGCTTCAGCCCGAACGAGTACCCGAAGTCCTTTGCCATGTAGACGGCACCAACCAGGGCGAACCAGGGGTTCAGCAGGAATGAAAGCACGAACGTGATGGGCAGAATCACAGCCACGGCCCCGGCGGCGATTTGCCAGGGAAGGGCACCGGAGGCGATAGGACGCTTCGCCGTGCGTGGATTGAGACTGTCCTTGTCGCGGTCGCGGATGTCGTTAATCAGGTAGACACACGACGAGAAGAGGCAGAATAGCGCGAACGCCGCCAGCGCCTTCAGGATGGCGTTTACGTCGGTGAACTTCAGCGCAAAGAGAAGCCCCGCGAACAGCAGCACGTTCTTGATCCACTGCTTGGGCCTCATGGTCTTGAGTATTAGTAAGGGTATCGAGGTAGCGCTGGGCCGTTGTACCTTTTGGGCAGTAGTTTGCATATTTGGTGAGGTGCTCTGAATAAGGGAGTGCAGGCCAAAACGCAGCCCGCCTGTGAATGATAGCCTATGCGACTCCAGCCCGTCAAACCAGGCAGAATTTTCTCATCGCGTTAGGCGTAGCAACGTACTGCCGTTGGTCTGTAGCCTCGTGTCAGACTAGCCCCTGTTCCAGGGCGTACCGGGTGGCTGCGCTGCGGGAGTTCACGTTCAGCTTGCCGTAGATCGAGTGCAGGTGAGCGTTGACCGTGTGCCTGCTAAGGTGCAGGCGCGACGCTACCTCCAGGTCGCTGAGTCCCTCGGCTATTAGCTTTAGCACTTCCACTTCCCTACCGGTGAGGCCATCGGGATAGCGCGGCTTACCGGCAGGAGGCTGGATCGGTTCGCTGTAATGGGCGGCCTCCCGCGGCGACAGCGCCAGGCCCTCGTTCCAGGCTACCTGGAAGGCGGCCTCTCCCAACTGGGCTTCAACGGCCGTTCGCGTGCGGTCGTAGTCCTCCTGGTCGCCGGGTGAGAGGCGCGCCCCGGACAACTCCACTCCCGCGTGGGCAGCCGCGAGCAACCTGGCCGCACGCTGTGGCTGCCGCTGCGCCGATGCTACTTCAGCCAGTGCCATCAGGCAATAAGGTATGCCCCACTTATAATCGACTTCCAACTCCACCGCGAGGCACTCTTCAAGCAGGGTCTTGGCGCGGTCCAATTCCCCCCGCCGGATGAAGACAAGTGCCAGGTTGTTCAGCACGGCCCCCATGCTGCCTTTGTCGCCCACCTCGCGGAAGACGGCCGCGCCCTCCTCGAAGAGTTGCCCGGCGCGCTCGTAGTCCTGCCGGCGCATAGCAACCCGTCCCAGGTTGTTCAGCGAGCCGCCGACGCCCCACTGGTTGCCCATTGTACGCCGGATAGCCAGGCTTTCTTCGTACAGGGTTGTGGCCCGCTCGAGGTCGCCTGTGGCTTCCATCGCCCGGCCGAGGCCATTGAGCGCCCAGGTCGCGTTCCAGTCGTCGCCTAGCTGGCGGTTGATCGTAAGGCTCTCGCCGCAATGGGTAGCAGCAATCTCGAAGTCTCCCTGGAAGAGAGCCAGCCACCCCGCGGAAAAAGTGCCCTTGGCACGCGCGGCCGTTATGCGGTGCCCCTCCGGCACCTTCAGCACCGTCTCCAGCCACTCACGCCCCTCGCTGAGCGGCCCATATATCTGCCAGAACTGCGCCAGCGCCCCGGCTATTCGCAGCCCGTACTCAACCCGCTCGTAGCTCGTTTCACCATCGTCGCCCGCGCTCCAAGCTAGGGCCGCGCGCAGGTTGTCCCGGTCGGATTGCAGCTTGTTCAGCCACTCGGCTTGCGCGGGGCCACGCAGCTCCTTTTCGGCGGCTTCCGCGAAGGAGGCGAAGTGGCAAGCGTGTCTCTCTTGGGCTGTCCCGGCCTCGCCTTCTTCTACCAGGCGCTCCATAGCGTATTCCCTGATGGTCTCCAACATGACCAGGCGCGGCTCATCGTGCAGGTCCACGCGGCGAAGCAGGCTCTTATCAACCAACGATGACACCCGCTCCAGGGCAAGCAATCCATCGTCCGAACCGGGGCCACCGGCCACGGCCTCTACCGCTTCTAACGTGCAGCCGCCCGCGAAGACCGCCAGCATCCTGAAGAAACATTGCTCGTCCGGGTCCAGCAGACGGTAACTCCAATCAATCGTGCCGTGGAGGGTCTGCTGGCGAGCGGGTAGATCGTTCGCGCCCCCCGTGAGGATTTTGAGGACCTGCTTCAGCCTAGCGAGTAGCGCCTGGGGCGAGAGTATCTTTAGCCGGGCCGTGGCAAGCTCAATTGCCAGGGGAAGCCCGTCCAGCCGCACGCAAATCTCGGCCACCACGCGAGCGTTAGTCTCGTCAAGCACGAAGTTGGGCCGCACGGCCAGCGCGCGTTGCACAAAGAGCGATATGGCCTCGTTCCGGGCGAGGACATCAATGTCCAACTGCTCCTGGCTACGTAAGGTGGGCAGCGCGAGGGGGGCAAGGGCTAGTTCGTGCTCCCCGCGTAATTTGAGCACTTCGCGGCTGGTCACGAGGACTTTAAGCGAAGGGGCGGCGGCAAGAAGCTCTGCCACCAGGGTAGCGGCGGGGAGGACTTGCTCGAAATTGTCGAGGAACAGGAGCAGTTGCTTGTCGTAAAGGTACTCGCAGAGGGTAGTAAGGAGAGGCACGTCGGCGGTCTCGCGCAGGTCCAGAGCGCCCGCAATCCCGGCGATCACCATTGGGCGGCTCGTGAGCGCGGCAAGCTCCACCATGCACACACCGTCGGGGAAGTCATCGAGCGACCGCATTGCGATTTCCGAGGCCAGCCGGGTCTTGCCCACGCCGCCGGGGCCGGTAAGGGTAAGCAGCCGGACGTCCGGGCTGCTCACAAGCTCCCAGGCTCTTGAGAGTTCACCATGCCTGCCGACGAGGCGCGTAGGTTGTGCGAGCAGGTTGTGACGTACTGCCGAATCTGCCCCCTGGCTGGGTACAACCGAAAGCTCGGTGCGCTGCATAACGACCTCCGAGCACATTATAGCAGGTAGTTAGACGACGTAACTACCTGCTATAATGCCCACCCTGTTTGCCCCAGCGCCGGGGAGGCGACGGGGCTATGGCTGCGGTTGGCTCTTGGTGGCCGGAGTGGCCTTGGCCGGCGGCGCGCCTGATGCGTTGGTAGCCGTCGGAGTAGCGGTTGCACTCGGTGGCAGGGCCAGGAAGACCATCTTGGAGATCTGGGCGCGTGTTGTGGTGTCGTTCGGCCGGAAGTACGGACGCCTGGCTGAGTCACACTGCTCGCTGGTGGCCCCGCACGGGTAGCCTCCGATAATCTGGTGCTCGGCGGCGGACTCAACGAAGCCGAAGAACGGGGTGCCCGGGGCCACGTCGTGGAACGTTTGCGGCCTGTTGGTCAACTCCGGCCAGCCCGCCGACAGCACGACGATTTTGGTTATCTGACCTCGCGTGATGCTGTTGTTGGGGCGGAAGTAGGGGCGGCTCTGAGCGTCGCAAGCCTCGGAAGCCCGACCACACGGATATCCGCCGATGATGCTCCTGCGTGCCGCCGTCTCCACGTAGGTGTGGAAGGGGCTGCCCTGCTGCACGTCCGCGAAAGTCTCCTGGCCGTCGCTCACAAGCGGGTATCCGAAGCCTAGCATGGTGATCTTGGTGAGTTGGGCGCGTGTGGTGGAGTTGCCGGGCTTGAAAGTGCCGTCGCCGTAGCCGCTGATCGCACCACGTTCGGCCAGGCCCTCGATGAATTCATAAGCCCAGAAGCTCGTGGGCACGTCAATGAACCGCGTGGGGTGCACGGTTATGGTCTGAACGGGAGCGACACCTGTGCGCCTGCCAGGGTAGGTCTCTATCGCGTATGCCGCGATGGTGTACTGCTGAGCCGAAGCCGTGTTGTTCGCGTCAATAGGTATGGTCGCACGCCAGGTGCCCTGCTGAGCGTTACCGGACACAAGCTGGAAATCGAACACCTGGTAAGCGCCGCCGGGGAAGGTGACGTTCGCCTGCACAGTGTCAATAGGGCTGCTATCGGAGTCGGAGGCGTCCACCTCGACCGTGAGCGTGCCGCCGAGGCGCGTAAAAGCCGTCGCGCTGTAACGCACGGCCGTTATCTGCGGGGGCAGGTCGGGCAGTGGAGTGGGCGTGCCGACGACCGGAGTATAGGTCGCAGGCGGGTTCTGCACGAATGCGGCGAGGGCGCTCTGCGCGACTCGGCCCTTCACCGCGAGGAACCTGAAGTCCTGGCATTCGGTGTACCAGGAGGCGTCGTTGAAATCGAAGTTGAAGATGAACATCCCGGTCATCCAGGGCCAGTACGAGCGCGACCATTGGAAGGCCCGCACCAGGTAATCAGCCTGTTGTTCCTGAGTATGGATGAAGTACCAGGGGAAGGTGCGGTCGGTGCACTTGCCCTCGGAATGGGGGTCCACCGCCCAGCCCATCTCGGTCGCCCAGACCTTCTTGGCCGCGTCACCGTACTGCACCATGATGTCACGGTGCCGCTCGGCCCGGCGGAACACCAGGCGATTCGCGCCACCCGTGGGCGGTGCCTCCGGCGGCTCAGCGAAACCATAGGGATGTACGGCAAGAATGTCAAAATAGGGCTTGGCCCCGGCGTTGTACATCTCCTCCAGGAAGGTAAGGTCGTCCATCGCGCAGACTTCGGGCCGGGAACGCTGTCCCACCGTAGTGACGGCCCCGCCCAGCACCTGTGCGGACGAATCGGCGCTCTTGATCGCTGTATACGAAGACTTCAACAGCTCGGTATACCTCGCGGGTTCGGGGCACATGGAATCACCGCCCCACTCGTCGCTGGTGTTGGGTTCGTTCCAGATTTCGTAGGCCACGCCGTAGGGCGTAAGGCTCCGCACCTTCGCGGCTAGTGCGGCGCTGAAGCGCCCCAGGTCTGCCGCGTCGTCCGGTGGGCAGGTATCCACGCCAGAGCAGTCAGGGTCTCTGGCCCAGGTTGGAGTGCGGCTGATACGAATGAGCACGTTCAGGTTGGCTTCGCGCGCGCCGTTCACGATATTTTCAACGTGGCCCCAAAAGTAATTGCCCTCAGTCGGCTCGGCTTCGCTCCAGTACACCCCGTACTGCACCCACTGGAAGCCCATGTTCTTTACCGCGGTGTTGTTGCCGGTAACCGCCATGAAGAACCCGTAGTTCATGTTGAGCGCCTGGGGAGCGGCGGGCGCGGCGGGCGCGGCGGGAGGTTTGGGCGCTGCCGCCTGGCTTTTCCCACCTCCCACTAGCAGAGTAACCACCGCAACGGCCAGCATACCGAGTGCTGCGTATTTGAAGGCCTTCTTCGTCCCCCGATTGTGCTTTACTGGCGTTCCCAAATCGTATTTCCCTTCTTGAGTTCATTACCCTATCTGTATGCAGCCGTCAAGAGGTGCGCGACACGCTCCACTCGTGTGCGGCGATATAGTTAACGTTGGGAGCGCAGGTCTGGTTGCTTGGCTGCGCTCGCGTCATGACGAAAATCTACACAATTTTAGATTATAAGAACGGGCCTCGTGGAGTAACCCACGAGGCCCCAGGAATATGCAGCCGTCCGACGAGTTACGGGTTGGCCGCAGTCTCGCTGCCGAGCGCGCCCAGCACAATCCTGTGGCCCTCCGGTAGCTCCGGGTGGTATTCAAAGCGCGCCCGCTGGAAGTACTGCGTGGTGTAGGTCTTGCCGTCGGAGGGATTCCGCATGGGTGCTTCAGGTGAGATAGGGAGGCCAAAGATGCGCTCTCCACCGTGGTTGAGCCAGAAGTCGAGGAAGCCACCTTGCACGCCCTGGCGAGTCTCCTGGAAGTAGCGGCCACTGCCGGTGTCGCTGCTGGCGGGCCACGTTAGATTGAGTTTGCGCGCTTGCTCCTGCCCGAGTAGGCCCAGTGATACACCCGCAACCGGACCGGGGCCTCCGGCTAGCTCCGGGTGCCACTCCATCCTTGCCCGCTCGAACTGCTGCACCAGCCTGCCGTTCACCAACTGCTCCGGGCCTATCGGGTAGCCAAAGGTCTCAACACCGCCGTAGATGTTGTAGAACTTGAGGAAATCATGGCCAACCGACTGCCGAGTCTCCGGGAAGAACCTCGCGGGCGAATATGGCCTGTTGTTGAAGTAGTCGTACACGCGCCGCAGCAGCAGAGGCATCTTTTCGCGCGCGATGGCGTAGCTGTTGAGGTTGCTCGACATAGCCACCAGGACGAACGGGCCGCTGGGTCCGTAGACGATCCCGGCATCGTGCAGCAAGCCACCGAGCGAACCGGTCTTGTGCGCCAGCCTGGCCCCCTCGGGTAGGCCACGGGGGAAGAGATCGCTAATCTTCTGGTCGAGCATGGTTTCGACCATCTGGCGGCTCGAGTCGGCGTCAACCATGCGGGACGTCGCTACCAGTTCCATCTCCCGGAGCACGTCAATAGGGGTAGTCAGGTTGTCGCTCGTGCCGTACCAGTTGAGTATCGAATCTTTGAGGCCGTTCTGTTGCATGAAGTGGTTGATGTTGTCGGGGCCGAGGTTGCGGACCAACAACTCGGATGAAGTGTTGTCGCTCAAGGTAATCATCAGGTTAGCCGCCTGGCGGAACGATATCCTCGTGCCGACGTTCAGACGCAGGATGCCCAGCGATGCGTCGTAGGCCGCGTCCGAGCCGGTTACCGTGCTTGTGTCGTCGAGGTCTATCAGCCCCACCTTGGCCTGGCGGTACAACTCGTTGAGCACCCACATCTTATAGAGGGAGGCAGACACCTGCTGCACGTCGCCGTTGAACACAGCGTACTGGCCCGTGTCCAGCTTCTTGACGGCTACGCCCCAATCGCCTCCAAGCTCGCCTACCGTGTCAGCGACGATGGCCTGCAAGTGGCTGTCCGGCGCGTCCGGTGCGCTGCCAAAAAGCATCGGCACGCGAGGAGCTTCTGCCTGGCCCGCCCGCGCTGCATACGATGTTTCAGCGTGCGAATACGTGCCCGTGAGCGTGGCACAGAGCACCACACATAACAAGACCACGATACGCAGGCCCGGCAGCACCTTTGCCGCAAAGGGCGCTACTGTAGCAACTAACTTCATATGCAAATTATATCACAAAGGTTACCGCACCCTCTGCCGGGCAGAGTGAGTATTAGGTGGAACACGGTACCTTTTCCTCGCGAAACATTAGCCCCGTCATGTGTAAATCGGGTTGACTTTAAGGATGGGCGGGGATATAATGGGGCAAATCTCCGGAGAACGGAGGGCTGTACCTATGAAAATACTAGTTTCAGGGGCAAGTGGTCTGATAAGGCTGCTGCCCTCTGCGTGCGGATAAGAACACCGGCTGCAAGTGCGTCTTGCGCCGGTGTTCGTGTTTTGTGGGTTATGGCAGTCGGTGGATGCTGCCGTAGCAAATGCGACCGGTAACCGTTCAGAAATGGAGGACCGAAATGAATTCGAGCTTGATCGGCAAGATAGAGAAGGCAAAGATGTACGAGCACGAGCCAGAGCGCGTGCAGATTCAGAACCTGGAAGCCGACTTCCGAGGCGAACACGATACATATCACATCAAGCTGTCGAATAATCACTGGAGCTGCTCGTGCAGCTTCTATTCGGGCTATGGAACATGCAGCCACGTCATGGCGGCGCAACGCATTCTTGCGCCTATGCTCTCGCTGGAGAGCCGCAGCGAATCGCCGCTGGCACACGCCTAGTCTAAGCGAACCGGGACTTTGTTCTCAAGGAGGGGCCTGACTGTGTGAGGCCCCTCCTTTCCGTACCTGGGTAAATCAAAACAACTCGCGACTGCCTTGTGCTGTCTCGGCCGGTTGGAACTGGCCGGGCGTTGGTGCGCCATCGGGAAGTGCCGACATGAGAGGCTCCGGCCTGAGCGGCACGGGCACAGCGGCTGGAAGGCGTCCCGAACTGCGCCCCGAAACAGGCGAGCCTTGCCGTAGGGGTGCGACCCCGCGTTTGCGTTGCCTGTCGAGTACCCATGTCCCAAGTAGGTACAGCAGTGGCGGGGACATGACGACCAGCCCGGACCACTGCGGCAGGTCTTCATACGGTGGGGACATCACGGGGAACATGGCATAAAGCAACATGCTGCTACCCGTAAGTAGCAGGGACGCCCGCATGAGCCTGCCGGGACCCAGCAGGGAGACGGGGACCAGCAACCAGGAAGCGTACCACGGCCAGTACCAGACCGACCCGACGGTGAGGTATATCAACAACACCCAGCCCCAGGCCCTCACCATATCGGGGAAGGTGCGCGCACCCCACGTCCGCAGTATAGCCCAGGCACCGGAGATCATCATCGGACCCCACCGCAGAGGCCAGTCCAGACGCTGTGCGATGGCGGCAGGCTCCCAGAACATGTAGGGCTGCCAGCGCAGTTTGTGCGCGAAGATGCTCAAGAATTCGGCTCCCTGGTTCTTGAGCACCTCGGCAAGAGAGTTGACCGTTCTTGTTGAGGGCGGCCCACCCGTGATGGGCTTCAGGACTTCCGGACCCGCCCAGAATGGGGTGTAGGCCAGCACAAGCAGCCCCCCGAAAATCGAGGCCGCCTGGACCACCCGTGCCACGCCGCTCCGCCACGTCTCCCGCTCCCCGGCGGCACCTTCCGTCCTACCTTGCCACAGTAGCAGCCAGAGATACCCGGGCAGCAGCACGACCACGATCAGCTTGACCATCGCGGCCGCCGCAAGTGCCGCCACGGCCAGGGGCCACTTTCCCTTCAGGTGGAGCCACAACCCGGCAAGCACGAACGTGAGCATCAGCACGTCGTTGTGCCCGTTGGCCCCAAACTCTATCAACGCGAGGGGGTTCCAAGCGTAAGTTACCGTGGCGGCTACCTGCATCGACGCGAGCGTGCCGTGACCTGGCTTCATCCTACCGGTAGTGCTAGCGAAAGGCAAGCCATACTTGCGTAGCATCAGCCCGGCAACTTTCCACACCAGCAGGACGTTGCCCAGGTGTGCCGCGCTCGCCACCAGCTTGTGGCCTAGTAGATGGGTCACAATGTCGCCGTCTATGGCTTGCGCGAGCTTCGCCACGCCCGCGGCAAGCCACAGCCACACCGGGCCGTAGACGGAAGGTGTATCCTTCCAGTAGACCCACTGTATCCATTCGGCCCGGTCCGACCACGCATAGTGGGCGGGTACGCTCGTCAAGGGATTATCACCGTAGATGGCGAAGATGCGCCCGTACCAGATATAGCTGTGCAGGTCGGACGATAGGGAGCCATGCACCACGAACAGCACGGCCAGCATGAGCGTGGTGAACCCCAGGACGCGGCGCAGGGCACCACCTCCATCCGCGGGGGCCAGAATGCCGCCCTTCCAGAGTCGAGCGACCACGTAGAAGTACAAGGCAAACAGCGCTACTATTAGCAGCAGGTAAAGCAGGTTGTTGAGAAGGGCGGCTTCACTGCCCTTTCGGGCAAACACCCACTCGCGGGGGAAGAGGTCTCTGATGGGGCGGAAGACCGTCTTCCACTTGTCGGGTACAAGGGTGGGACTTTCCCACAGGCTCTTCGAGAGCATGAGGACATAGAAGCACACGCAGAGCAACAGCGAAGCGGCCCCCGCGACCGTGAGCATGCGAAGGCTGGAGGTTGAATTTTGCCGGTGTATTTTGTTCTTTTGCGGGCGCGAAGTCATCTTACCTCTAGTAGCGGCCATAGTCACGGTCACTCTTTTGCACCCGGCAGGACGGTCTGCGGGGCGCAAGGCACACCCGTATAGATGCAGTTTTTGTGCCAGACAGAGAGTGTCATCTGCTCGAGCAGGTAAACATTTGGAATAACTCACGGCAGCGGTCTCCTCGTATCACTTGCGCGACACCCCGCATACCGCTTCGCAGGGGGTGCTGCCGGGTGGTCATACTACCTCCGGCCGGGCATGAATTTCGACGGCTCTTCTAGCCAATTTCTCCTATCGTTTTCGCTGGCAGGGGATGAAAAGCAAGCCGTCCACGCTTGCACTGCCGTTCTTTCAAGTAGTAGTACCGGCCGTGGGGCCGCCAAATGGGGCATAGAAACTGCCTCTATTTCCTATACAATAAGCACATGCCACACACCTGTGGGACTTCCTCGGTAAGTGGCGGTTTAGGAGACAGCGTGAACCCGACATCACTACACTTGTTCGATCCAGCCAACTATTGGTTCACCCTGCATTCGCTTGCCCCGGCGATTACGGCGGCCTCGGTGTTTCTGCTGGGCCTCCTGGTGGCCCTGCGGGAGAGGCATTCGAGGGTCAGCCTCGATTTCATGCTCCTTACCCTGCCGGTCGGCATCTGGTTCCTCGGGTCTACCCTGCTGTATGCATCCCGCTCGTCGGAGGTGGCGGTGAAGTGGGGCACGGTCATCCTGCTCGCGGTGCCGCTAATTGGCCCGGCTACCCTTAACTTTGCCTCAGCAGTACTGGGAACGCGTACTTCAGAACGTCCACACTTGCGGCTATTCTGGCTGGCGGGGGCCTTTTTCTCCTTCCTCTCGGTGGCGACGAATGCCGTGGTGGGCGGAGTGCACAGGTACGAATGGGGCTTCTATGTCGCATACTCCTGGCTCAGTGTGCCCTTGCTCGCGTTCACCTTCGGGCTGGTGCTGCTCAGCCTGCGCAAGCTCTTTGCGGCTTATCTTCGTACCACTCAGCCGAGACAGCGCACGCGTCTCAAGTGCCTGGCGGTCGCCTTTGCTGTCGGCTCCATTGGCATCGTGGATAGCCTGGGTGGCTATGGCTTGGCTGTTTACCCGCTGGGGTTCGCTGGTATTGCGGGCTTCGTGGGCATTTGTGCCTGGACCATCTGGAAGCACCGATTAGTTGACATAACTCCCGCCCTCGCCGCGAACAAGATACTGGCTGCCATGACCGAAGCGGTCCTGGTGACGGACAACGAAGGCTACGTGCAGGTCGCCAACCAGCCAGCGTGTACCCTACTTGGTTTGCCCGCCAATACCGCTACCGGCAAGCACCTGAGCGCCTTGCAGGCCGATACTCTTGCGGCTCAACTTTGCACTCTCATCGGTGTGGAAGGCGGAAAAACCGTAGAAGTCAGTGCGGCGCGTCAGGACGGACACCTTAGCGACTTGGAAATCTCAACTTCGCTCCTGCGCGACGGCCGGGGCGCGCTCGTCGGGACCGTCTTCATCCTCAGGGACGTGACGGAGAGCCGCCGGGCAGAGCGGGAGATCAGGACGCTGAACCTGGAACTGGAAGAGAGAATTACCCAACGTACAGCGCAACTCGAGCTTGAAGTGGAAGAGCGCCGCCGCGTCTCTGAGGACCTCCGCCGCTCACGGGACCAGTTGGACGTAATTCTCAACGGCGTGGCGGACGGCATTGTCGTGCAGGATACCGCCGCCAACGTAATCTTCGCGAACGCCGCCGGGGTCCAGAGCCTGGGCATTGTCTCTCTAGAGGCCCTGCGGCAAACACCATTTGACGACATCCTGGGGCAGTTCCACTACCTCACCGAGAGGGGAGAGACCTGTACTCAGCAGACACTGCCCATCCTGCGCGCGCTCCGGGGCGAACAGGTGCCGGATGAAGTCTACTGCTTCGTCCACAGCATGACCGGGCAGGAGCGCTGGTACATCCTGAACGCCACTCCCGTCTTCGACAGGCACGGGCAGGTGCAATTCGCCGTGAGTATCTTCAAAGAGATTAGCGAACGCAAGCGGGCGGAGCGCGCCCTGGTAGAATTGTCGGTGCGCGACGAGCTGACCGGCCTCTACAACCGGCGCGAATTGAACCGCCTGCTACTTGAGGAGGTTGACCGTTACCGCCGCTACGACCGTCCCGCCTCTCTGGTGCTGGTTGACATCGACCACTTCAAGCTGGTCAACGACACGTACGGCCACCAGGCGGGAGACGCGGTGTTGAGGCAGGTGGCCGAGGTGATGGAGTCCCACCTTCGCACCACAGACAAGGTGGCGCGCTTCGGCGGCGAAGAATTCGCCGTGGTGCTACCCGAGACGAGCGCGGCGGTGGCCTACGGGGTCGCGGAGCACATGCGGAGGGCGCTGGCGTCTCTCAGGTGCCGTTACCAGACGAGTGAGGGTGCCCTCCTTGAAATCCCCATCACGGTGAGCGCGGGGGTGGCCGGGTTGTCCATGGACGCCTACAACGTGGAGGACTGGGTAGAAGCCGCCGACGCGGCCCTGTACTTCTCCAAGAGGACCGGCCGCAACAAGACAACCTGCTCGGAGCCTGCGGTGCTCGACGTGGGCGTTGAGGCGGCAACCTCCTGGGCCACACTGGTATACGACCACGTGTTACCCCTTAGCGCCAGCGGCAGGCACGACTAGCCTCGCCGCCAATTCTCGCTCGGTAGCATGCAGCCCAGAAGAGCGGGTCTGCTTCCGCATGCGCCTGGGCCGCAACGGGCGGCGTGTGGTATACTTTTCTCTAATTGCCCTGAACGCCCCTGTTGCATATGACTGCTAGTCCGACACGCCATACAGCAAAAGAAGTCCTGCACCGTGTTCACACCCTGTTGTTGCGCACCGGCCTCACCGTATCGGTGGCCGAGTCATGCACCGGAGGGCTTTTGGGCGGGGTGCTGACCGAGCTTTCAGGCTCCTCGGCATACTTCCTGGGAGGCGTTATCGCGTATGCCGACAGCGTCAAGGTCGCTTTGCTAGGAGTGCAAGAACAGACCATCGTAGCCCACGGCGCGGTGAGTGGGCCGGTGGCGTTGGAGATGGCGGACGGCGCGCGGCGGGTCTGCGGCTCGGACGTTGCAGTCTCAATCACGGGGGTCGCGGGACCCACGGGCGGCACGGAACAGAAGCCCGTAGGCACGACGTACATAGGGATATCGGGGTTGGGCAGCGCGTACGTCGAGCGGTACGTTTGGACGGGCGATAGGGCAGAAAACCGGGCGGCTTCGGTGTGCGCCGCGCTGGAGATGCTCGTAGCCTTGATAGAGAAGGGACTTTCCACCCCGTCCGTCGCCGCACCCCAGCAGCAAGCTTAGTAGCTTAGTAAAGCTTCCTTAGTACCTAGAGTAGAGAGTACCTTGTACCAGCAAACCACGCTACCAAACGGCCTGCGCATAGTCACATTCCAGATGCCCCACACGCGGTCTGCCGCAGTGCAGTTCTTCGTGCGAGTGGGCGCGCGCAATGAAATCGAAGAGAAGAGCGGCATCAGTCACTTTCTCGAGCACATGGTCTTCAAGGGGACCGAGAGCAGGCCGCGCCCCGTATTGATCTCCGAGGCGATAGAGGGCGTTGGCGGGTCGCTGGACGCCTCCACCGACCACGAGCAGACGAGCTATCGCGCGCTGGTGCCCAGCCCCTATTTCTCCAACGCGGTTGATGTCATCACCGACATGCTGCGTCGGCCCTTGCTTCGAGACGACGAGATAATCCGCGAACGCTCGGTCATCATTGAGGAGATCAACTCCATCTTCGACTCGCCGGGTGACATCGTGGACTTCGTGTTTGACGAGCTTATGTGGGGCGAGCACCCCCTGGGCCGAGACATCGCAGGCACCAAGGCCACCGTGCGCAGGATAAAGCGGAAGGACCTCGCGGGACACCTGGAAGTAGGTTACAGGCCCGACCGCATCGTGGTCAGCGTGGCGGGAAACGTCAACCACGAGCAGGTGGTGGAGGAGGTAGGGCGGTGCTGGGGAGACCTGGTTCCGGTGACCGCCGGGCACATTCTTCCCGACCCCGACGCGCCCCTTCTGAACGGGTCCGGTCCAAAGGTGCTGCCTTTCAAGAAGCGCACGGAGCAGACTAACTTCATTCTCGGCGTGCCCGCTCTGCCATATACCGACCCCGACCGCTACACGCAGGATATACTGGATGCGCTTCTGGGCGGCGGGATGTCCTCCCGGCTGTTTGTGGAGATACGAGAGAACCGGGGCCTCGCATACGCCGTTTCAAGCTTCGTGCGCAGCTATCGAGACACCGGGGCTTTCGGGGTGCATGCGGCCGTGGATACCGAACAACTGTTACCGGCGGTGCAAGGGGTTTTGGACGAGCTAAAGCGGATGCGCGAAACCGCGGTGTCGGAGACGGAGTTGCGCAAAGTGAAGGAGTACATCAAGGGCCACACGCTATTGAGCCTGGAGCGCAGCGGCTACGTGGCCCACTGGGGTGGCTGGCAGGAGCTTATGCTCGGCCACATAGAGAGCGTTGACTACGTGCTTGAGAAGATCGAGGGTGTCACCCCTGACGACGTGGCGCGGCTGTCGGAGCGCCTGTTCCGAGAGGACCGCCTCAACCTGGCCCTGGTCGGCCCGCAGAAGGACGTGGAGGCCGTGCAGTCGGCGCTGCGGTTGAACTAAATCCCAGTAGGTCCGGCCATGTAAAGGCTCCTGGGCAGGGGCCTTTGTGGTTTACACTGGAAAAAGCTTCCGCAGGTCGTATCATAGAGTGGATGTCCATCTAGAACCGTGACCAGGGTTTGGGGAACAGCTTTCCGTAGTGACTGGCGCGACCGGGGAAGGTCCAGCAGAGTAGGTGGGGAGTAAAGTGCAATGAAGCCGTTTATGCAAGATGCAGAGTCGCTCAGGTCGTTGCTGGCGGTGGCTCGTGGCGATGCGCCCGCCGACCTGGTGCTGACGGGCGGGCGACTGGTGAACGTCTTTACGGGGGAGGTATACCCGGCTGAGGTGGCAATCGCCGGGGACCGGATCGCCGCCGTCTCCCCCACACCTGGCACGTACACAGGCAGGCAGACGCTCGACCTGGCAGGAGAGTACATCGCGCCGGGCTTTATCGATGCCCACGTGCACATCGAGAGCAGCATGCTCCTCCCCGCGGAGTACGCCAACGCGGTGCTGCCTCACGGGACCACTGCGGTCGTAACCGATCCCCATGAGATCGCCAATGTTTATGGCCTTGACGGCATCCGCTTCATGCTGGAGGCCAGCGAAGGTCTACCGCTGCGCGTATTCGTAATGCTCTCCTCATGCGTTCCGGCTACCGACATGGAGACCTCGGGGGCGCGCCTCGGAGTGGAAGACCTTGCAACGCTGACAACTGAGCCAAGGGTGCTCGGTATCGCGGAGATGATGAACTACCCCGGCGTGGCCTACGGCAGCGACGACATGGTTAGCAAGGCCCTGCTAGGGCACCGGGAGAGGAAGCGGGTAGACGGCCATGCGCCGCTGGTGGGTGGCACTTTGCTGCAAGCCTACGCCGCGGCAGGAGTGACCTCGGACCACGAATCTGTCTCGGCTGAAGAGGCCCTGCAAAAGTTGCGGGCCGGGATGCAGGTGCTCATCAGGGAAGGTTCTACCGCACGCAACCTCGACGCGCTGCTGCCACTGGTAACAACCGCCAACTCCCGATTCTGCTCCTGGGCCACCGACGACAAGCAACCCGACGACCTCGAGACGCAGGGCCACATAGACCACAACATCCGTCAGGCCGTCAAGCAGGGGCTTGATCCCGTAGTGGCAATACAGATGGCTACCATCAACACGGCTCGGCACTACGGCATGAACGACATGGGAGCCGTCGCGCCCAGCTACGTGGCGGGCCTCGTAACCTTTGCCGACCTGCACAACATCCACGTGTCGCGCACGTTCGCCGGGGGCCGCCTGGTGGCTGAAGGCGGAAGTATGATTGAGCCGCTCGCAAACAGAATCGCGCCACCAGTCAAGAGCCTGATGCCGCCACAACTCAGCGAAGCCTCCTTTCGCATCCCGGCGGCCGGTAGGCAGGCGAGAGTGATAGTCGCGCTGCCGGACCAGATAGTTACTCAAGAGTGCATAGCGGATGTCAAGGTAGAAGATGGTTGGGCCGTACAGGATGCCGGGCGTGATATACTGAAGCTGGCGGTCGTTGAGCGGCACTCGGGCACCGGGAATGTAGGACTCGGTTTCGTACAGGGCTTCAACCTCAGGTCCGGCGCGTTGGCGTCGAGCGTAGCCCACGACTCGCACAACATAGTCGTGGTTGGCACAAGCGACCGCGATATGTTGCTGGCGGCGCAAGCGGTGATTGAGATGGGTGGGGGTCTGTGTGCGGCCCGCGACGGCGAGGTGCTGGCCCGGCTGGCCTTGCCCGTGGCCGGACTGATGTCCGACCAGCCGCTGGCCCGGGTACGAGACGCCTTGCTCGTGCTGCTGGAGAAGGCGAAAGCGATGGGCTGCCCGCTCTCTAATCCCTATATGGCTATGGCGTTCCTGGCCCTGCCCGTCATACCGGCGCTAAAGCTTACAGACAAGGGGCTGGTAGACGTGCACAAGTTTTCGCTGGTGCCCCTGTTCGTGTCCTAGCAAACGCCCCACTGAGAAAGTAGTCCACCCATGTCGAGGCCCTCCGCCGATTTGCACAATCCAGCCGTCATTCACGTTCTGCCGGAAGAGGTAGCCTCCAAGATAGCGGCAGGCGAGGTGGTGGAGCGCCCCGCTTCGGTGGTGCGAGAACTTGTGGATAATGCCATAGACGCGGGAGCGTGCCACGTCCGGGTAGAGATCCGGGGAGGCGGCAGGGAGCTTATAAGGGTGAGCGACGATGGCTGCGGAGTGCGGCCTGAAGACGTACCCAGGGCTTTTTTGCGGCATGCCACCAGCAAGATCAAGTCTGCGGACGACCTTTGGGCGGTGAAGACGCTCGGCTTCCGGGGCGAGGCGCTCTTTTCGGTGGCCGCCGTGAGCCGCATGGGTTTCTTGAGCAGGCCACTTGATGCGGCGGTGGGCTTCGAGATGGTAGTCGAGGGTGGGCACGTCGCCACGCATGGGCCAAAGGGCGCGCCACTGGGCACCGTAGTCACCGTGCGCGATCTCTTCTTCAATCTGCCCGCCCGGCTGAAGTTCCTCAAAAGCCCGCAGGCCGAGGCCGCCCACATCGCCGCCCTGGTCCAGCAGTATGCCCTGGCGCATCCCCGTGTCCGCTTCTCGCTCACCAACGAGGGGCGGCAGACCTTCCAATCACCGGGTGACGGCGATCTGAGGACGGCCGCCTCGTGCGTCTACGGGACCGAAGTGGCCCGTGCGTTTCTCCCGGTGGGTCTCGAGCCGTTAGACGAGGGCGGCGAGTGGGATAGCCTGATCGACCTGGCCGTGTACGGTTACGTTTCCCCCCCGGCACACTCGCGGTCGAACAGGCAGGCGATGCTCTTTTTTGTCAACAGGCGGGCCATCCAGAGCCGCATGTTGCAGTACGCGGTTGCCGAAGCCTACCACTCGCTGCTGATGGTGGGGCGGCACCCTATAGCCATAGTCCACCTCACAATAGCACCCACGTTGCTGGACGTGAACGTACACCCCGCTAAGGCTGAGGTGAAGTTCCGAGACGAGCGGGCCGTTTTCAGCGCGGTCCAGAAAGCCGTGCGCTCGGCATTGCAGGCCCACGTGCCCGCTCCCGCGTTCGGCTCTCGGGGCAGCGAAGGTTGGAGTTTCGGGAATGGCGGCGCGGGCATCGAAGCTGAGTTTTCGACTTCGGCTCCCTACACCAACGGTCTTGGCTCCAGCGGCGAAGCGGAACAAGCAGGGATGTGGGGACAACCCGATGCACCCGCTGTCCACTCTTCGGAGCGGAATGAAGTTGAGCCTCTCCCTTCGCCAAGCCCGCGTACCATGCCCCCACTACGCGTGGTGGGGCAGGTCGGTGCGACATATGTCATCGCGGAAGGCCCCGATGGCCTCTTCCTCGTGGACCAGCATGCGGCCCACGAGCGCGTGCTGTACGAGCAGTTGGGCGATGCCCTGTCGTCCGGGTCGCTCATGGTGCAGCCGCTGCTAACGCCCGTGCCGCTGGAGCTTACGGCTCACCAGCGTTCGATGGTGGAGCCTGTCCTGCCCTTGCTCTCCGAACTGGGCTTTGACATAGAGCCATTTGGAGAGTCCGCGCTGCTCGTGCGAGCCGTGCCCGCCGTCTATGCGTCCTCGAACCGCGACACCGGCCGCGCCCTGATGGAGCTTATTGACGAGGTAATGTCCGGCACCGCGGCGGACCGCTGGCGTGAGGAGATGGCGATTACCCTGGCGTGCCACAGCGCCATCCGGGCGGGCCAATTGCTGTCGCTGGACGAGATGCGCGCGCTCCTGGGCCAGCTTGAGCTTTGCCGGTACCCACGCTCGTGCGCTCACGGCAGACCGACGATGCTCCACCTCTCGCAGATGCAGCTTGAGCGCGAGTTCGGCCGCCGCGCCTGAAGCTCGCTACTGGAACAGGACCCCTACACCACGGGTGAGTCCTGCGGCAACCAGCACGGCCAACACGAGCGCGCAGACCCCCAGGGTACCGAAGAAGAAGAGCCAGTCCCCCCGAGACACCGTCATGGTCTTGCGGTAGGTTCGCGTAGGGTATGCGCCGAATGCCCGGCTATCCATAGCCACCGCCAGTCGTTCCGAGCGTCTGATTGCGCTTGCCAAAAGAGGTACTGCATCTCTACGCAATGACCGCACGCGAGCAAAGAACCCCCGGTCGCGGCCAATGCCCCGCACATGGGCTGCCGCCCGGATGTTGGCGTACTCTTCAGCGAACAGCGGGACGAAACGGTAAGCCACCAGCAGCGCGAAAGCCAGCTTGTAGCCGACTTTGGCTTGCTGTATCAAGCTCAGCACAAGCTCCTGAGGCTCGGTCGTGGCGACGAAGAGCAGCGAAGTCGCTACCAGACAGAGCACGCGCAGACCTATCGACAGGCCGATCTCCAGCCCCTCCCAGCTTACCGTCAACGGACCAAAGCTGAAGATAGGCGTTTCGCTGTCAAGCGACCTGTGGAAGATCGTGTTGAGTATGACGATACTGAGAACAATTACCAGAAACGGCGTCAGGCTCTTTAGCACCTGGCCCAGTGGTAGCCGCCCTAGAGCCACCATCGTGAATATGGTCAGGAGCAAGAACGCAAGGGGTGTCGCCACATCGAAGATGAAAGTGATGGCTATCATGACGACAGCTATGGTCAGCAGCTTGATAAAGGGATTTAGCGCGTGGAGGACGCTGCTGCCGGGATAATACCGGAACGACTGCATATCTCCTCCACCAGCGGCTCGACACTCAGGCACAGCGGGAAATCGGGTTGGCACATTTGCATGTGCTGTGACACTACGTAGACGGGGGGCAGGTCGAGCCGCGCTTCCCTCAGCAACTCTGTGTCAGCGAACAGCCCTTCTACCTCGCCATCGTAGCGCGCCTGCCCACCCACGAGGACACCCGCACGGCGAGCGTACTCCCCTACGAGCTTCATGTCGTGCGTGATCATCACGATTGTGACACCGGCTGCGTTCAGCCTCTGTAACTCTCTCATGATTCGGGTAGCGTTGTCGCGGTCCTGCCCGAAGGTGGGTTCATCCAGGATCAAGACTTTGGGTTCGAGCGCGAGCATCGTTGCCACGCTCAGGCGGCGTTTCTGGCCCTGGCTGAGGCTGAATGGATTGCTCCGGCTGTGCTGCCCTAGCCCAAACTCCTCAATGAGCCGCTCCACTCTTGCCCGCACCTCGGCCTCAGGCAGCTTCAGCGCCCGCAACGAGTATGCAAGCTCGTCGTAGACGGTGAGGGCTACAAATTGGTGTTCAGGGTTCTGAAAGATATAGGCTACCTCCTTGCTCAGGAGGGAGTGAGGAATACGCGCAACGTCCTTACCCGCCAGTGTGATAGACCCTGCCTGCGGCTTAATCAGCCCTACCAGGTGCTTCGCGAGCGTGGTCTTGCCGGAGCCGTTCGGGCCAAGGAGCGCGTAGAAGTCACCTTCCTGTATCTCAAGGCTAACATCGTGGAGTGCGTACTCTCCCTGCGGGTAACGATAGGAAAGGGACTGAATCCCGATCAAGGTATGCCTGTTCACACGCTCTACTTGCCCCGCTCTGGACGGCTGAGCTCTTGACCGCACGAGCGGCTTTAGTGCGGAAACTGCTTCGCCAATCGTTATGGGGTATGGCTCTAGTGCCAGGCCGTTGTCGAGCAGCCTATTGGCAAGCTCGCACACTTGAGGCAGCCAGACTCCCAGCTGCTCCAAAATGGCCCGGCCTTCCGCCAGGACTTGCCTCGGCGGCCCGGCAAGCGCGATCTTGCCGTCCCAGTCCAGTACCGCGATGCTATCGACTTGCTCGACAAGCTCATCCAGCTTGTGTTCGATAATCAGCACAGAGACGCCTTCGGCTTTGAGACTCGAGAGCAGCTTGAAGAAGTCAGACGTACCCGCGGGGTCCAGGTTGGCAGTCGGCTCGTCAAGCACCAGGACCCCAACCCCCATCGCCAGCGTGGAGGCAAGCGCCAATCGCTGCTTTTGCCCCCCGCTGAGCGCGCTCGTGCTGCGCCCCTCAAGTCCCCTCAGCCCCGCGCGCAGCATGGCCTCCTCGACGCGAGATGGCATTTGGGCGGGCGGCACGCGCAGATTTTCCATGCCGAAGGCCACCTCGTCTGCAACCATGAGGGTAGCTATCTGAGCCTCGGGGTCCTGGAAAAGCATGCCGACCTGGGCGGTTAGAGCCGCAAGTGTCGTCTCGGTTGTGGGGGTGCCGTTGACCAGCACGCGGCCGCGGATGTCGCCCTCCATCTGGTGCGGGATGAGGCCGTTCAGGGTGAGCGCCAAGCTACTCTTACCCGCCCCGCTTGGCCCCAGGAGCAACTTGACTTCCCCACGTCGCAGCACCAGGTCCACGCCCTTGAGCACCACACGGCCTTCATGGGGGTAGCGCAGTCGAAGCCCCTCTACGGCCAATGCTGGCGCTCCAGGGGCGTCCAACATTAGAACTCCTCGGAGGCCGCGACTCGATCTCTCCGGTCGCGCCCGATCTGGAAGCGGTCCAGTACGCCCGTAGCCAGCAAGGCATCCCCCAAGAGCTTGCCGGGTATCACGGCCAGCAGCAGCACGCCGATTACGAACGCGGTAGCAGTAATGGCAAGCAACGTGGCGTCCAACGCGGCATAATAGATGGGCCAGTAATAGACGAACCCCGTGATAGCAGACGCGGCACCCGCGAGTGACAGGGTCAGCCAGTCATAGCGCCGCCAGCCCCATAGCATGAATATCACCTCGGCACCCATGCCCTGGACAAGGCCGCCGACTGCCGCGCCTATGATGCCGTAAGGGCTGCCCGCCAGCACCGATACGGCGGCCGCCAATGTCTCCGCGAATAACGCGGCGCCCGGCCTGCGAATGATATAGGGTACAAGTATGGCCGGAAGGAACCAGAAGCCCTGGGCGATATCGTTCCACCCGGCCCCCACCCCGAGCTGGAGGAGAAAGCCGCCGAAGCCCGTATAGACCGCCTGCCATTGCACGAACAACGGCCCAAAGGCAGCAGCCACCAATGCTAGCAGCAGGATGTCGCGCGTCTGCCAGCTCGCGAAGACGGTGTTACTTGCTCGTGCGGCAACAAGCACGACGACGAAGACCACGAGCCAGAATAGGGCGGACAGCAGGCCCCGTATAATGTTCTCGTCGCCGGGAAGGGTCCTCGCCAGCCAGTCGTACAGGAATATCCAGCCCGCGAACAGCGCCAGGAAGGCGACCCCCGCTATGACCATCAATGTCGTCGGTGTATTTGCCGGTTCGGGCTTGTAGCCGCTATCTGGGTCTGTTCTGATCTGTGCCATCACTCTGCTCCCTTGTACGTCCGACCCGGACGATTATCGCCATAAGTAGTCCAGTCTCATAAAATACGCTGGGACGCGAACCCGTAACCTCGTTGCTTACTCCTCTGCCTCGACCCACTAGCAGGGTCTCGGAGTCGAGGGGGTATAGCAAGTCAGACGTCTTCACTCCTGTAGCCTCCATGCCCACCGGCAGCAGGCTCACCGTATCGCCCATAGAAGCCGGAAGATCGGTCCACCGCCCGGCCTTTGCGAGCATCGCCACCTGCTTGCCGTCTACCAGCCACACGTCGTGCTCCACAAGCCGCGGATGGGTGAGGAGCAGCAAGCAAGCCACAGAGTGGTCCAGACGCCCCCCTATGCCCCCCAGCACCAGGACCGTGTCAGGCTGCCACTCCAGGGCCGCGAGCACCGCAAGCTCGGTATCGGTCTCCAGCTTGGTCTCGTGCTGGAACCGGTCAAACTTGATGCCTTCTCCTGCCAGGGTTTCGACCAGGTCCGGGTCGCTGCTGTCAAGGTCCCCTATCACCAGGTCGGGCACGAGTCCCAGGCGCGCCGCAAGGGTGCTACCACCGTCCGCGGCTATCACCACGTCTGGCGCCGGCAGGTCGCTCAAGCGGCCGGGTGAGGTCCAGACCGGGCTGGCAGCCAGCACCCACACGCAACGCACCTTTCTTGTTTCGCCGGTATTTTGTGGTTCCAGCAGAGTGACTCCCTTACGTAGCGCAACAAAAAAACCACATCCAGGCCGGGGATGTGGTCGTTCGAAAGTAAAATCTGCTTTCCCTACGCTGGCATTACCCAGAATCAGGTCACAGGGTCCGCGACGATCCGGTCGCGTTCTCAGCCTGGCTTACCCAAGCTCCCCCAGCACTCTATGCAGTTGTTAATGCCTCTCTATTGACACTATACAACTAAAGGCACCCGAATTTCAACCGCCCGACGCAAACGCCGTCCGTTTGAGTTAGCCCGATCCTGCGACTCGCCTCTGCCGGGCTGCCTCAAACAGGATAACTGCTGTAGCAACCGCCGCGTTCAGTGACTCGGTACCCCCCAGCATCGGGATCGAGACGAACCCACCGCCAGCCGAAGCGAACCTCCGCGCTTCTTCGCCTAAGCCATGCGCCTCGTTGGAGACGATCAGCGCAGACGGCGCGTTCCACTCTGGCCGGTCGTACGTCATGGCTGCGCCTGCATCCGACGCGTAAACTTTTCCCGGCTCTATGCCGAGCGACGTAAGCCCAATGTCAATGTCGCCCCAGGGAGCGTCAGGAAAGCAGGGCACTCGAAAGTGGGCACCCATGCCTGCCCGCACCACTTTGGGGCTGTACAGGTCCACACAGCGGCCGGTGAGCCACACGGCGCTAACACCCGCAGCCTCGGCGGTGCGCAATATCGTGCCAAGGTTGCCGGGGTCCTGGATGTCGTCGCAGATAAGGGCCAGCGCGGGGCTATGGCCCGGCGTGGGTCCCGGCCACACAGGAATGGGAAAGGCCGCTACGACGCCCTGCGGGTGCTGTGTATCGCCCGCCGCGGCCAGGGCGCGCGGAGTCGCCTCAAATATGCGACCCTGCCCAGACCTGGATAGTGCTGCCAGCCGTTGAGCCAGGGTGCGGCCACGCTCGGTCTTGCTCAGTGCGTCTGGATTGTAGAGGACCTCGTCGGGGATGTGACCTGCGTCCAGGGCGTCGGTCATTACCCGCACTCCCTCCACCAGAAAGAGGCCTACTTCGCGGCGTTGCCTGGGGCCTCCGGCGAGAGACCGTAGGGACTTGACCGTTGGATTGGCCGGGCTGTCAATTAGCATAATGGCAGTATGCAAAAGGGCGACCGCTCCGAAGAGTGTCGCCCCTGTTGTAGATTACGTGTCGCTGACTATGCGCCTGCGGTGTCGGCGGTGTCGGCTGCGTCGGTGGTATCTGCGGTAGTCTCACCGGCGGCCGGCAGCGCAAGCGTTTCGGCCATCTCCTCGGCCTGTGTCACGGCCTGAGTGGCCGCCCGCTGGACCAACTCCGGCGCGACGGGCCTGCCGCCTGCCAGGGCCACAAGCTGGGCGAATGTCGCCGCATCCCGCACCGCCAGGTCGGCCAGCATCTTGCGGTCGATGGTCACACCAGCCGCGGTAAGGCCACTGATGAACTTGCTGTAGGACAGCCCGCCAAGCCTCGATGCGGCGTTGATGCGGGTGATCCAGAGGCGGCGCATGTCGCGCTTGCGCGTGCGGCGGTCGCGGTACTGGTACGCCCGCGACTTCATTACGATCTGGTTAGCGAAGCGGAATAGCCGGCTGCGCGTTCCCCTGAAACCTGAGGCGGCCTTGAGTATCTTTACGTGCCGCCGGTGTCGGGTGACACCTCTTTTTACGCGTGGCATCTCTCTATGTCTCCTTGGGAGTGCTGCTGCCGTAGGCTACCGGCCTGCCAAGCCGGTCATTGGAGGCAATACGGAGCAGTAGGCTGGTAATCTGCTGCCCGTCTACTGGACGCCGTAGGGCAACAGCCTCTTGACGTTGTTCTCCTGGCTCGGGTCGAGCGGGAACATCCGGTCGAACATACGCTTCACGCGTGGGGACTTGCGGCGGCGGAAGTGGCTCTTCATGTGCTTGGTGCGCATAATCTTGCCCGAACCTGTTATCTTGAACCTGCGGGCCGCACCCTTGTGCGTCTTCATCTTAGGCATGGAGTCGCTTGCTCCTGTAGAATAAATAGGCCGAATATACAGCATTTTTCGCGACCCGCAAACGCAGGCCACAGACGGCAATTATAGCACATGCAGGCGCGGGATGCAACATTTCGCCAACAACACTGCTGTCTTTTGCCCTCCTGTTTAGCTAATGGTGCGCAAGTGCTGCGGAAACGTTGAGCTAAAGCACTCCCGCGAACTTCAAGCCGCTAAGCGACGTGGCTGCCTTATCTACATCGATTCCTTTGCTCAGCAGCAGCACGTGGAAACGTCCAAGACCCTCCATCGATACGAGCGTCTGCAAGCCACGGCGGTAATTCAGGGCCGCGTTCAACTCGGTTGAGCGACTCTCGGCTGTGATCCTGGTGCCCAACCCCAACCCGACAAGAAGGGTGGCCTGCCGGGTCATGCCCAGGACTCGGAACCCGGCCCTTGTGGCCTCGTCCCGCAAGGCTGTGAAATCTACGAGGGCGGTGAGATCCTGTTCCCCAGGATGCGCCAGGATGTCGGGGGTGACGGCACCGGCGTAATAGCCCAGCAGCGTTCCCTCCCGCCGCTGGAGGGCGTAGCGGCCCGGCTGTGTGTCGCCATAGTCGATGAGCGTGATGATACCTTTGTTGAGTACGCGCGCTGCCTGAACAAACCAGCCCGCACTCTCCAGGTTCACCTCGATGACTTCCCCCGGTGCCAGGTCGATACCGTAGCGCGTGAGGAACGCTTCGAGGCGGGGGTCGGAGGACGCGCCGTATGCGATACTGAAGCCGCCCTCCGTTGCATTCGCAACGAATTGCTCCACCAACACGCCTTCGCGGTTTTCAACTACGTGGACCGGAAACGCGTCAACAAACTCATTGCCGAGCAAGGCCCCGTTCAGCCCTGCCGGGAGCTCGTTGAGGCTGGCGGCCCACGAGATGCGGCTTTCGTACCTCGGCAAGAGCCTCTCCGCCTGGGTGGCCCGAAGCGCCGGGCTGATCTCAACAAGCCAGTAGCGGCAACGTTTGAAGAGCGCCGGAAATTCGGCGGCGAGCGTGTCCAGCACATCGGAAGCCAGAGTGCCTCTGCCCGGTCCGCACTCGATAATGTGGAACTCCGAGGGTCCGCCCAGCAGCGCGTCGGTCTCGGCGCAATGCCGGGCAAGCAGTTGACCGAACGCCGGAGAAGTCTCGGGGCTGGTGAGGAAATCTCCCCTGGGGCCGATGTTGGGGCCACAAGTGTAATACCCGTGCTCCGGGTGGTAGAGCGCAAGTTCGATGAAGCGGGCGAGAGTGATGGGGCCGCGCGCCTCTACTTCGTTTCGGATCAGGGAGGCGAGTATTTCTCCACTCAATTGCGGGGGCATATGCCCTATGATATACTCATTCCCACAGGGAGTGCCAATCTCTCGTTGCGAAGGGACCAAGTTTGACTGCTGTGCAAAGTTGTCGTCGGTGTAACTCCGCCCTACAGGCCGGTGATACCGCGTGTCCGAGGTGCGGACTTCGAGTCGCGCCCCCGGCTGGATCGGCTGCGCCCACTTCATCCGCCACGATTGTCCAGAGTAGCCCACAGACCGCCCCGCCCTCCCTACCGGAAGTATTCCCCGCGGCTCGTCTGGGCAGGCTTGATTCTGCTCCAGGTTCGTCTACACAGGACGTTGGTCCTCAATTTGGCGGTGGAGGGCGGCCTGCTGACACTCATGAATCGGGTGCTCTGCCTACCGGCGACGGTGCGGGCATAAGGCGGAACGGCCCCGAGGAGACAACATTCCTCAGAGGCACAGGCCCGCTGAATGCCTCTGCCTTACCGGGACACATTAGCCCCGGCGAGAACACCCAGTATCTCAGCAGTGGGGCTAGCACGGGGCCGCTGGGCAGCCTCGGCAACACCGGTCCGTTGCTGCACACCGGGCCACTCCGCACCGGCCCGTTCGATCAATCGGTGCTCGCGCAAGCTCCGGGCCAGGCCCAGACCGGGCCGCTAGGCAAGCAGACGCCACGGGGGGCGCTAGAACTCCTACCCCAGGAGAGTGTCGCGTTTCAGTTGGGCGCGCTCTACCTCACAACCAAGCGCGTTATCCTGCTTGCTCCGTCGGTAATCAGGTCCGCCTTCATAAGGGATATCGACGCCGTCGGGACGTTTACCGAGCGCGCATCGGGGTGGTACCTGTTCGGCAGCTTGCTCATGCTGGCAGCCGCCGGGTTGGGCGCGTTCCTGTCGTTCGCCGCGCCCGCGCAGGGTTTTCAACTACAATTTCCCTGGCTGTTCATTGTCAACCCGATCTGGTTCTCGTTGCTCCTGGTGGCCGGGGCCGTGCTCACGCTCGTGCGCTATTTCTTCCACGTAAAGCGCACGTTGTTTATCTCAGTAAGAGGCAGGCCGCTTATTACGGTGAGTATCGCTGACTGGAACACGCGCAAGCTGGAGGGCATGGACTCCTTTGTGAACGCCTTCTTCCAGATAAAGGACCACATGACGGGCGAACTAGACGCGCGGCAGGTCGAGGGCAGGTAAGAGGTCCAGACTGACACAGCGACGTAAGAGGAGGACGGTTGGCCGTCCTCCTCTTACTTTTCCGCCATTGGGGCCGGGCGTCAATCCTCTGAATTGAGCTTCTGGTGGCCGTTCATCGGCGGGCAGAAGTGAGGCAGCCCTGCCTGGCTCAAGGGCCTTCCGCAGAAGGGGCACTTGGGCCGTCCGGCGGCCACAACCTCGATGGCGTTGAGTTGTAGGGCCTCCAACTGCGCCCGGCTGCCGAGGCACCTGAGGGTCGGCGGCTCGTCGCTTTCGTCGTCGGTCTCGTGCTCGTAGGCTTCGAGCGCGATAAGGTCGTAGTCGGGATCGTACCGCAAGCCGAGCGCAACCACGTGGATGTCCACATCGGGGACAGCCGGAAAGTCGGGCGGCTTGGGGTTAGAGATTGGCTCGGTGCGGCTGGGGATTGCCAGGCCTTCGGAGCTGTCAATTTCGATCAGCATCCGGCCGATGGCGTCGGCGAGCGCCTGCAATTGCTCCTTTTCGAGCCACAGGTGCGCGGACAGTGTGTTACCCACCGCCATAACCCGGAAAGTACGCTGGCCGGGAAGGCCAATTGCCTCCGCGCCTATCCAGCTTACATTGCCCAGGTTGTGCTGCGGTCTATTCATGCTCATTGCTTCGACTCCCGGTTTATAGGTCATGTACAGGACTGTCCCTGGACCAGGACTTAGCGGTAGAGGTTCCGACCTTCCACCTCAGCTTCATGCCCCGAAACATTCCCGCTTGTTGAGTGCTGTTCGCTTTTGTATCATATCATTGCACCGGACGCAAATCCACCAACTACCTACCACCAAAACTGGACCCAATCACTATGTCCCAAGAGAGTTACACACAGGGCGGTGCTCGCCGCTACCGCCCGTCGAGACGAGTTGTCAATGACGACGAGTCACAGCCGGGCCTGCTGACGCACGAGTTCCAGGGGGTCTCCGCCGCGTACGGTGAAGCCCTGTTATTCCTTGGCTACGAAGTTGAGGGCAAGATCGAAGTTGTGGTGTACCCACGCTATCGCTTCGCTTCGGACGACCGCGTACAGGGCTACCTTGGCTACCTCTGGGTGGAGCCGGGCACCCACTGGGAGACGGTCTTGCGCCACGTTGACCTGATAGTTGAGGCAGCGCAGAACAACTACCGCACGGCAGTCTCGTTACGCTCCGAAGAAATGCACGCCCAAGGCAGACGCTTCGAGGCGGCGTACGATGCCATAACGGAGGTATTTCGCGAAAGCTGGCACGGCTTCTCTTTACGGCTGGAGCGATATGGAGAAGCCAGCCGGGCGGGCGTGACATTTACCGGAAGCACGCCAGGCCCTATCCTCGCCACGTGGCGGGGCGAGACCTACACGGTGTTGGTGTTCGCAACCGGCTCTATCTGCATGCTCTCCGGCGACCAGCGTTCCCGCTTCGAGCAGGTGCACGCCACGCTGGAAGATTAGAACTGTTGCTGGCGCTGCTGCTGGCGGTATTCGTGCACCGCCTGCTTCAGAGTACCGAGTGCCAGGGTAGCGCACTTGGGACGGCTCATCACCACTTCGCGTCCAAGTTCCCCGATGATGATGTCCTGCTGAAGGTCTTCTATCGCCTCTAGCGAAGTGCCCTCCATCCGCTCCGACACCAGCTCGGCGGCGGCCATGCTGATCGTGCAGCCCTCACCCTCGAAGCGGATCGTCTCGATCTTCCCCGCATCGTCTATCTTCAGGTGCATGGTTATAACGTCGGAGCAGCCGGGGTTGCCGCCCAGCGCGGAGACGGTAGCCTCGTCCAGGTGGCCCCTGTGCTCGGGGTTCTCGTATAGCTCCAACAGGGTTTCAATAGCTGTTTGTCGGTCCATTTTCTTTGTTCCCTCTATGATGCAGTCTTATAAAAGTGTTTATCTGACCAACCCTAAATACTGGGATTCTCGAATATTATAGCCCATTGTTGCACAACGGGTGTGGCTTGGAGCCTCGTTCAGGCTGCCACATGTTGAATTAAGCAACTGAGGCAGAACCACTCAATGGTCCTGCCTCATGACTGGCTCCGCGGCCAGGACTCGAACCTGGGACAATCCGATTAACAGTCGGACGCTCTACCAACTGAGCTACCGCGGAACGCTACTCAACCCCCGCTGTTACAGGGTACACGGAAGTATACGGTATAGGCGTGCCTGTGTCAAGGCAAAAACAGCCTTTCTCAGGCACCTGCCAGGCGCGTCATTGAATGTTCTAGCACGTCCGCGGACTCCTCGCTTGCCCCTTGCTCCATCGCCTGCCAGTGGAGGGGGAGGGTGGCCGCAATGTGCCTGTCGGCCCAGTGCCAACTGTGGGTAGCCTCCGGGTCAACGGCTTCAATACCGTTCTCGATGCCCCGCAGCTTGAGTAGTCCGATTACATGCTGGGCGCGATAGTAATTCGACTGCCACGGCTCGGCCTCTTCGGGGCCGCTACGGATGAGCCACTGCACGTCGGCGAGCGAAGAACGCGATTCGGTAGCTACCAGGTTGGCGGGGCTGTTGGAGGCTACGTGGTCCAGGTCGCGTGGTACACCGAAGGCCGGGTCGAACATGGCGTTGTTCAGCACACGGTCCCGCAGCCTCACGCCCCGGCCCTGGTTAGTGGCCCAGAGGAAAGTGCCATCGAACGCACCCGCCGAGCAAAATAGCTCCGGGTGCTGGGCCGCGATCTTGATCGATTGGAACCCGCCCAATGAGAATCCATCAACCGCGCGCCCTCCCCGGTGAGCGATGGTGCGGAAGTTGGCGTCAATATAGGGCACCAACTCTCGGACGAAGTAGTCCTCAAACTGGCCGGTGCCCACGCCCGCCTCCTCTTTTGTGAGTGACGGTTCGCGGAAGTTTACCAGCAGGCCCGGTACCCTGTTGCTGTCGCTGCTGGTCCCCGGAAAAACGAGGATCATCGGACCGACCTCGCCTTCTTCCAGCAACTCGCGGTAGACGTCAATAACGGTCCTGCCGTGCCGGGAATGGTCCTGCTGGCGGTGCACCCACTCGCGCTCGTGTCCCCTGAACAGGTAGAGCGTAGGATAACGGCGCCCGCTGTTGACCGCACTTGAGTAGCCGGGTGGGAGAGCGATGTAGAAGTTCTTCTCTACACCGAGGGCCGCGCTCTCGATGGTGACTCGGCGGGCTCTAGGATCGATAGGTCGGGGGCTTGACATGCTCCCGCGAGGTTCTTCGACGTCTTCCTCCGGGGCTTCAACTCTGTCGTAGGGCATGGCCGATATTATACAATAATCGGGCCAACGGGGTGCCGGACGACGGACTATATGAACAATGAAGAGTCAGCGCTAAGTGCAGGAGGGCACAATTCCACCCAATCTTCTTCCTGGCCCGTCAATAGCGTCTTGGCGGTTCCGTCTCCCATCGTCCATCGTCCATCGTCCATCGTCCATCGTCCATCGTCCATCGTCCATCGTCTGTCGTCCATTGCAAGGGCGCGGAAATTGCTTTGACAAGGCATGACCCTTGTGATAAGATGGGTCCGCCTATGCGCGGAAACGCGGCAATAATTTAGGTGCCCGGTTGGCACATATTTGCATCATTCTTTTCATCGACGTTCTAGTTACGAGGAGGTAACTCATGGCTAATTCCACCAGGTCAAAGGTGGATACGAACAGCCGCCGCTCAAAGTCGAGCGCTACCAAGAACAAGCACGAAGAACTAGGGCTTGGCAAAGAGCAGTTGCTCGAAATGTATTACTTCATGCTGCTGGCCCGGTCCCTCGACGAGCGTATGTGGCTGCTCAACAGGCAGGGCAAGGCACCGTTCGTAATCTCTTGCCAGGGGCACGAAGCCATCCAGATCGGGGTGGCGTTTGCTCTGCAACGGGGCAAGGACTGGTTCCTGCCATACTACCGCGACCTTGCGATGTGCCTGGCGCTTGGAGTAACACCACGCGAGACGATGCTCCAGCATTTTGCCAAGCGCGACGACCCCAGCAGCGGCGGACGCCAGATGCCGGGACACTATGGCTACCGCAAGTATAAAATCGTGACCGGTTCCTCCCCGGTGGCGACCCAGTTCTGCCACGCGGTAGGGGTGGCGCTCGCCTCTAAGCTGAAGGGCGTCGATGAAGTTACGGTCGTCTCCGGCGGCGAAGGGGCCACCTCCAAAGGCGACTGGCACGAGTCGATGAACCTGGCGGGCATACACGACCTGCCTGTCATCTTTCTGATTGAGAACAACCAGTACGCCATCTCGGTGCCCGTGCCCATGCAGGTCGCCGGGGGCAGCGTGGCGGCTCGCGGCGCGGGTTACGGCATGCCTGGTGTGGAAGTGGACGGCACCGACGTGCTGGCCGTGTACGAAGTGGCACTGGAAGCCGCGAGGCGGGCACGCGCCGGTGAGGGGCCGACCCTTATCGAGGCCATTACCTACCGGCTGACGGCCCACTCTTCCGACGACAACGACCGCACGTACCGTGCCCGGGACGAGGTAGAGATTTGGCGCGCCAAGGAGCCTCTGCCGAAGTTCAGGCAATATTTGCTGGATAGCGGAGTCGCGACCGAGGAAGAACTACAAGGGATAAAGCAGCGTATTGATGGTGAAGTCAACGACGCTACCGACTGGGCTGAGACCCAGCCCGTGCCCTCTGCCGACGACACGCTCAAGCACGTATTCGCAACCCCGGAGGAGAAAGCGCAATGGCGGTAAAGACGATGATCGAAGCCATACGCGACGGGCTTCGCGAGGAAATGGAGCGGGACGAGCGCGTGTTCGTCATGGGTGAAGACGTAGGCCCGCGTGGCGGCGTGTTCGGGGTCACGGACGGCTTTTTTAAGCAGTTCGGTGAGAAGCGCGTAATTGACGCCCCACTTGCCGAGTCGGTGATTGCCGGTGCCGCCATCGGCGCGGCCATCAACGGTATGCGCCCCGTGGCCGAGATGCAGTTTGCCGATTTCAGCCACCCGGCGATGGACCAGATCATGAACGAGGCGGCAAAGATACGCTACCGCTCAAACGGTGCCTTTAACGTACCGATGGTGGTCCGAATGCCATACGGCGGGGGTATCCACGGCGCGCTGTATCACTCCCAGAGCGTAGAGGCCCTTTACGGCCACATCCCGGGTTTGACGGTTGTGATACCCTCCAACCCCTACGATGCCAAGGGTCTTCTAAAGTCGGCCATCCGCGACCCTGACCCCGTCATCTTCCTCGAGCACAAAGGTGCCTACCGCCTCATCAGGGGCGAGGTGCCTGAGGAAGACTACACGGTGCCGCTGGGCAAGGCAACCGTGGTGCGCGAAGGAAGTCATATGACGGCGATAGCCTACGGCATGATGTTGCACCACTGCCTTAAGGCTGCCGAGGAGATGGCGGGTGAGGGTGTTGAAGTGGAAGTGGTGGACGTACGCACCATCAGCCCGCTCGACCGCGGCACCATTCTTGAATCGGTAAAGAAGACGGGTAAGGCGCTTGTGGTGTACGAGGACAATCGCAGTGGTGGCTGGGGCGCGGAAATAAGCGCTTCGATTGCGGAGGCCGCGATTGAGTACCTCGACGGTCCGATCCTCAGAGTTACGGGTCCCGATGTGCCCGCGATGCCCTACAATCACGCGCAAGAAGAGTTCTTCATGCCCAACCCGGAGAAGATTCTGCACGCTATGCGAGAGCTGGCGGCCTACTAGAACTGCACCGCTGAAATGTACCTGGCACCGGAAGTGCTGGAACTGGCCCCGGTAGCATGCGGTCGGAAAAGAAGTAACAAGCAAGGAGAGAACACACATGGCGATTTCCCCGGTTACGATGCCACAGCTTGGTGAGAGTGTTACCGAGGGTACGATAGGCAAGTGGCTGAAGCAGCCCGGCGATGCGGTCGAAAAGTACGAGTCGATAGCGGAGGTGATCACGGACAAGGTAAATGCCGAGATACCTTCGCCCGTATCCGGTGTGATCCGAGAGTTGAAGGTGGCGGAGGGCGCTACCGTGCCCGTCGGGACCGAGATACTCACGATTGACGAGGGTGGATCTGCTTCAGAAGCGCCAGCGCCACAACCGGCAGCGGCAGCCGCTTCAGCACCCGCTGAGACTCCCGCACCGTCGCCCACGCCCGCACCTGCCCCACAGCCCGAGGTACCCGCACCTGCACCTGCACCCGCGCCCGTGGCAGCACAGACGGCTACTGCCTCAGCTACACCTGCGCCGGCGGCGACGAGTGGTGGCAGCGACAACGGCCGTGCGGAAGCCCAGGCTCCCGCCGACATGGGTGGCGCGGTAGCCGCGAACGTACCTGCCTCTGAGACACAGTTCTACTCGTCTCTGAGTGGCGGCCCCTCTAGTGTTCCCGAGACATCCAGCGACCGCGACGAGTTCCGCAAGCGTTACACTCCCGCCGTGCGCCGCCTTGCTGAAGAGCACGGGGTAGAGCTTGGCGCGGTGAAGGGCAGCGGCAGCGGCGGCCGCGTAACCAAGGAGGACGTGCTACAGTACGTCGCACAGCGCACGGCTGCCCCCGCACCTCAGCCCGCGGCGGCTCCTGTGCCTGCTGCCCCGGCTCCGGCGGCTCCGTCCACGCCCGCACCCGCTGCCGCTGCTGCGCCAACTCCGGTGGCTCCCGCTTCGGTGCCTTCTATGCCTGTCGTCTCCGGCGATACCCCTATGGGCCTTACGCCGATGCGCCGCGCCATTGCCGAGCACATGGTCAGGAGCGTGCATACTTCGCCGCATGCCTGGACGTCGGTAGAGATCGATATGACCAACGTGGTCAAGTACCGGGACAGCATCAAGAAGAGCTTCGAGCAGCGCGAAGGCATCAGCATCACTTACCTGCCGTTCTTCATCAAGGCGGTCGTGGACGCGGTGAAGCAGGTCCCCCAGGTGAACGCGGTTTGGAACGACGAGCAGGGCGTAGTGCTCAAGCGCGAGATCAACGTGGGCATACCGATTGACATCGGCGAGGGGCTGATAGTGCCGGTCATTCACGGCGCTGACAACCTGAGCGTGACAGGTATCGCCCGCAAAGTCTACGAGCTGGCGGAGCGCGCCCGCGCCAACAAGCTGACCCTGGCCGACATCCAGGGCGGCACCGTCACGGTGAACAACACCGGCGCGCTGGGCACCATCATGACGCACTCTATCATAAACCAGCCTCAAGCCTGTTTGGTGACGATGGAAGCGGTGGTCAAGCGGCCGGTCGTGATAGACGACGCGATTGCCATTCGTAGCATGATGTACTCGGTGATCGCGCTCGACCATCGCATCCTCGACGGGGCGGTAGGTGCTCGTTTCCTGCGCCTCATCAAGCAGAGCCTGGAGAGTTTCGACCCGGCATCAGCAGGTCTGTAGTTAGCATCAATGCAGGGCGCAAGGTCCGTCACGAGTACGGGCCTGCGCCCTGTGTTATAATTTCTTCATAAGAGATAGCATCTTATTTCGACACAAGGTAAAGCATGCCCCACGCAGACGCCCGGTCGCGAAGGGGTGGGAGACATATAGAAATGGCAGATACAATGAACAACGCACCTGGCTCACCCCTGGAGCTAAAGCCCTATAGCCGCCCCGGCGGTCCCGCACGTCCGGTGAGCACGCAGCCCTCCACCATCGAGCGCAAGCCGGACTGGCTGACCGTCAAGTGGAAGCAGGGGGAGAATTACCGCGACCTCAAGGGGCTGATGCGCGAGCAGGGCCTGCATACGGTCTGCGAGGAGGCCCATTGTCCCAACATCTCCGAGTGCTGGGAGCATCGCACGGCCACCTTCCTGATCCTCGGTGACACGTGCACTCGCTCGTGTGGCTTTTGCGCCATCAAGACCGGCCGCCCTTCCAAGTTGGACCGGCAGGAGCCGGAGCGGGTAGCGCGGGCAATCCAGGCGCTACAGCTGAAGCACGCGGTCATTACATCTGTGAACCGTGACGAATTGGACGATGGCGGCGCGGAGATTTTCGCCGAGCTTATCCGACTTACGCGAGAGTACGTCCCCGGCTGCGGTATAGAAGTGTTGATACCCGACTTCAAGGGGGTGTGGTGGGCGCTACAGCGGGTGATGGACGCCCGGCCCGACATACTGAACCACAACGTCGAGACAGTGCCACGGCTGTACTACATAGTCCGACCGCAGGCTAAGTACGAGCGGTCGCTGGAACTGCTACAAAAGGCCCGCGAGATGGATGTTGATAGCCGCAGCTTCACCAAGAGCGGCATCATGATCGGTCTCGGCGAGGAATGGGACGAAATAGTGCAGACGATCCGTGACCTGCGCGACCATGACGTAGACATCCTCACAGTCGGCCAGTACCTCCGGCCTTCGTTCAGGCACCTGCCCGTGCTCAAGTATTACACACCTGCTGAGTTCAAGGAGTTGAAGGAAATCGCGCTCGGCATGGGGTTCAAACACGTGGAAAGCGGGCCGCTCGTGCGTTCGTCGTACCATGCCCATGAGCAAGTCCAGGCGGCGGGCGCATAGGCGTGTAGGCGCGGGAGTATTCGGATGGCTGACACACTCGAGAGGGCAGAGTCGGTGACTCGCCCTCTTTCTATTTTGGACCTGGGGCTGGTGCCTTATGAGGAGTGCTGGGCGCTACAGAAGCAACTCGCGGCAGAGCGCGAGCAAGGGCTAATAGGCGACACTCTGCTCTTGCTGGAACACCCACACACGTACACCTGTGGCAGGAGCGGCGGGCGCGATCATATCCTAATCAGCGAAAGTGAGTTGCAGGCGCGTGGCATTGTAGTACTGGACGTCGACCGTGGCGGGGACATCACCTACCACGGACCGGGACAGCTAGTAGCCTACCCTATACTGTGTCTCACTGAGGAAGGTCGAACGGCCGACTACCGCGCCTATTTACGTTCACTTGAGCAGGTGCTAATAAACACTTTAGCCAATTTTTCGATTGGCTCACGACGCTTCCCTGGCTACAGCGGCGTGTGGGTTGGAGGTGAAGGTACAGAAGAGAAGATCGCGGCCATCGGCGTCAAGGTAAATGGACGTGGAGTGACGACTCACGGTGTTGCGTTGAACGTGAGCACCGATCTACAGTACTTCACCTACATAGTGCCCTGTGGCATAACGGGCAAAGGCGTATCTTCGATGCAAAGGCTTACGATGAAACCCCTGGACATGGAGGAGGTAAAGGCGGCCTTTGCCCGGAACTTTTGTGACGTTTTCGGCTTTGGCACCAGTTCGCAAGGAAACGTGCAAAGCGTGCCCCGCGTTTGACTATGGTGTCTCTACAGCGGTACAATATCAGGTAGTGGAAAACAACACCTCACCTTCAGCTTATGAACCTACGGCGCACGCCTCCGAGCTTCAAACGCTGCGTGCCACCGTGCGTGGACGTGTGCAGAACGTTGGGTTCAGGATGTACGTCCTGGAGGCCGCTCGGCGGCTGGACCTGGCCGGATACGTACGCAATGACTATGACGGCAGCGTGGAAGTCGTGGCTGCCGGTCAGCGAGGTGCCCTCGACCAGTTACTCCTGAGTTTGAGGCGCGGACCGGCGCATGCTCGTGTGGACCAGGTGGCGGTGGAGTGGCAGGCAGGTAACTCGCAGCGTCTGGCTGCCCCGTTTGAGGTGCGCGCCTGATGAGCGTGACCGCAGGAGTGGGGGGCACGGCGGCTCGTGGCCGCGACCGTGGGCGCGATGTTTGGCTTGTGCTGGTACTCAGCACCCTGGCCTTTTTCGTGCTCTGCGGCCTGGTAGGTATAAGCGCCCTCGGCTTACTTACGAGCATTACCGAACCTCAGACAGGCATATTGCAGCTACGAAAAGGCTCACAGCTAACCATACAGCGACTAGGAACCACGGCCCCGGTTGTCGTAGCCGACAAGGCGGTACTGAACGAAGGAGACCGCACAACAACCGGCCCGGACAGTGAAGGGTATGTGGACTTGTTCGAGGGTGATATTACGGTCCGTACCTATTTCAGCACGACCATCACTCTCGGTACGTTGCGGACCAGCAGGTTCTTCCAGAACCTTCGCCAGATGAAGCTAACTCTTGATACAGGCACTGTGGTGGTGGCGACCGGCTCTCCTTCTGACTACGCCGACGAGAATTACGTCGTCGCCACGGTAGATGGCGACGTGCTTATTCCCAGCCAATCTCGCGTGCGCATCAGCAGGCAGCTCGGTGAGCCTGGCACGACCATCGTGGTCGAAAAGGGAGAGGCCTCCGTCTTCTCGAAGGGCAACCGGCTGGAGCTAGGAGCTAACAAGATGGTCACGGCTCGAGGTGAGGGCGGGTTTAGCTCTATCAGCGCGGCCTTTGTAGAACTCATCAGGAACGGCAACTTTATTGACCCGTGGACAGGTGGGTCCGAGTCGAAGGAGCAAGGTGGTCTTGGCATAGCCGCATGGCTCCCAATCAGGGAGAACGCAGGCGGGCCGGACGCTCGCTCGAACAGGATCGAAGTCATTACGGAGATCGTGGGATCGAGCACCAACTATCTTGTAGACTTACGGCGCGACGGACCGGGCGATCAATACGGAAGGCTTGGCATTCGGCAGGAAATCAACCAGCCTGTAGACTACCTGGAAAGAATTGAGCTAAGGGCCAGCATCCGGGTGGTCCAACAGCCTGACCTTATAGGAGGCCCATCCGGGTCCATCTACCCGCTCACGATAAAGGTGAACTATACGGACGCGCAGGGGACGCCCCAAACGTGGGTACGTAGCTTCTACTACGGGCAGGCTTCGGACGGAGAGGACGAAACTGTAAATGTAGAGAGGGTGGCCCAGAACCGCTGGACTCTCGTTGCTCCGTTGGGTGATAAGGCGGAAAGGTACACGTTGAAGCCGAATGCGGAGCAGCCGGAGATCGTGCCTGACATCATCAACTCGATTGAGATTTACGGCTATGGGTCTTACTTCAATAGTTCGATAAACTCGGTATCGCTCTCCGGGTACTGAAACAGAAACGAGCCTACCACTGCTACATGCCGCGAAACCGGCCTAGCAAGAAATCGTTGGTAGAAATGTGCGTTGCCGGGCGAGTAGTCCCGGCGGGGAATCAATGCAGGGAGGACTAATTTGAGCAAGATTGCGGTAATTGGCACAGGATACGTGGGCCTGGTGACGGGCACCTGCTTTGCAGACCTTGGCAACGACGTCACGTGCGTAGACGTGGTGCCGGAGAAGGTCGAAATGCTTCGGCAGGGGCGCTCTCCCATCTACGAGCCTGGCCTCGAAGAGATAATCGTGCGCAACCTGAAGGCGGGGAGGTTGCATTTCACCACCTCGTACGAGGAAGGGCTAAAGGGCACCCAGTTCGTTTTCATAGCGGTGGGCACGCCGGAGTCGGAGGACGGCTCCGCGGACATGCAGTACGTGAAGGCGGCTGCCAGGGAGATTGGGCGGGTAGCGCCTGGCCTCGCTGAAGAGCCGATGGCTATCATCAACAAGAGCACGGTGCCCATTGGCACGGGCGACGTTGTAGGTGGCCTGGTGCGCGAGAGCGCCCCGGAAGGCTTCCAGTTCGCGGTAGTCTCCAACCCTGAGTTCCTGCGCGAGGGGCAGGCGGTGCTCGACTTTATGCACCCCGACCGCGTGATACTCGGCTCCGACGACCGGGCAGTGGCGGAGCGCGTGAAAGAGTTGTACGAATCGCTTGGCTGCCCGATTATGGTCACAGACATTCGCACGGCCGAGATGATCAAGTACGCTTCGAACGCCATCCTCGCCACGTATATTTCGTTTATCAACGAAATAGCTTTCATCTGCGAGGGCCTGGGAGCCGACGTAAAGGAAGTCGTGCAGGGCATGGGCTACGACAAGCGCATCAACCCGGCCTTCCTCAACGCGGGCGTGGGTTTTGGCGGAAGCTGCTTCCCCAAGGACGTGAAAGCCCTGGCTCACATGGCGGAGATAAGCAACAACGCCAAGCCACAGTTGCTCAACGCAGTACTCGAGATTAACCAGGAGGCTCGGCGCGCCTTTATCGACAAGGTTGTGACAGTGCTTGGCGGTGACGTCAAGGGCAAGCGTGTCGGCGTGCTGGGCCTGTCTTTCAAGCCGGACACCGATGATATGCGGGAAAGCCCCTCCATCGACATTGTGAACGGGCTGCTGGACCTGGGCGCGGACGTGCAGGCTTACGACCCGATAGCGAACGAGGTGGCACGCAAGCACCTGGACAAGCGGGTCCGCTTTTGTAACGACGCTTACGCCACAGCAGCCGGTGCAGATGCGCTGCTCCTGATTACTTCGTGGAACGAGTTCAAGGCGCTCGACATGGAGCGGGTCAAGGAGAGCATGCGCCAGCCGGTGTTGCTTGACGGCCGCAACGTCTACGATCCGGTCGAAATGCGCGAGCTTGGCTTCACGTACGCGGGCGTGGGCCGCCGCTAGAAGTAGCGTGTCTGAAGCATTTACCAGCCCCAGTTCGCTGGCAGGTCTCTCGCCACTGGCCTCTGGGGCGGGTCTGACTGTGGCGGACGCGATGGATGGCCGGATTCAGTGTGGCGTGGACCTCATTGAGATTAGCCGCATCGAAGAAGCGCTGGTCCGCTGGGGGGAGCGTTTCTTAAAGCGTGTGTGGACCGAGCGTGAGATAGCCGCCTGCCGGGGCCGGCATAGAGAGCTTGCCGCCCGGTTTGCAGCCAAAGAAGCGGCCTCTAAAGCGCTGGGAACCGGTATCGTGGGCGTGGTGTGGCGGGAACTTGAGGTGCTATCCGACCGGCGCGGTAAGCCTCTGCTCTTCCTGCACGGGCGGGCGAGGGCCAGGGCCGAGGAACTGGGGCTGAATACGTGGGCAGTGAGCCTTACGCACAGCCGCGATATGGCCTGCGCCTTCGTTGTTGCATACGCCGCGCCCCCCGCGTAAGGTAATGGTCCTACTCGTCACCGCAGCCGAGATGCGCGCAATTGAAGCCGATGCCGTCGAGCATGGTGAGACGTGGGAAGGGCTGATGGAGCAGGCGGGCGCGGCAGTTGCACGCCACATCATCGATTGGCTTGGCCCGCGAACAGACCAACGCGTGCTGGTGCTGGCCGGACCTGGTAATAACGGCGGCGATGGCTTGGTAGTAGCCCGGCACCTTCAGGACCACGGCTGGCACGTGCGTTGCCTGACCTGGGCGCGCAGGATGGACCCAGAGGACCGCTTGCTGGTAGCTCTTGCAGACCGTGATGTTGCTGTGTCGCCGGTCGCATCTAGCGACTTTGAGCTGCCGCTCCAGGAGGCATTGTCCTGGTCCACCGTAATCGTGGATGGTCTGCTCGGTACGGGCCTGCAACGCGGCATAGCATCCCCTCTGGCTGATATAATCAAGCAGGTGGCTGCATCGAACATCCCGGTGGCGGCAATTGATTTGCCCAGCGGCGTTGACAGTGACACGGGACGAGTCCCTGGTGCCGTCCTTCCGGCCCACCTTACGGTCGCGACGGGCCTGTTGAAGTACGGCCACGTATTGGAGCCGGGCAAGAGCCTGGCCGGCGAAATAATCATAGGAGATATACGAGTGAGTCAGGCAACGAGCCGCGAGACGGCACAAGGGACACTTCTTACAGACGGCGACATAAAGAAGATGCTGCCGGAGCGCCCGAACGACGCCAACAAGGGCACTTTCGGTAAGGCTATGGTGGTATCCGGCTCGGTCAACTACATCGGAGCAGCGGCGTTGGCTACCGAGGGGGCCATGCGCTCCGGCGCCGGTCTGGTTACCCTGGCGTGCGCGGGAGACCTGCTGCCGATACTGGCGGTGAAACTGACCGAGTGTACTTTTCTGCCCCTGCCGTCCGACCTGGGCGCGATAGCTCAACCCGCCGCCGACAAACTGCTGACGGGGACCAGGGGCTATACTGCGTTACTGATAGGGTGTGGCCTCGGCAAGGAGAAGGAGACTGCCGCGTTCCTGCGCAGCCTGCTTTCCAGGCCGGAGGAGATTACCCACCCCGGCATGCGGCCAATTGGCTTCGCGGCGCGCCGAGTTGAGCCGACCAGCAAAGAACAGGAGAAACACGAACTGCCGCCGCTGGTGCTGGATGGAGACGCGCTCAACCTGCTCGCCGATTGGTCTGAATGGGCGGACCACGTGCCCGCCAACTCGGTGCTTACCCCCCACCCCGGCGAGATGGCCCGCCTGACCGGCTTGTCGGTGGAAGACGTGCAGGGTGACAGAGTCGGTGTAGCCACTGAATACGCCGCGAAGTGGAAGCAGGTAGTGGTGCTGAAGGGCGCATCTACCGTAATTGCCGAGCCTGGAGGCAAAGTCTACGTCAGTCCCTTCTCCAACCCGGCCCTGGCTACGGCGGGCACCGGAGACGTGCTGGCCGGGACTATAGTGGGCCTCCTGGCGCAGGGCATCGACACTTTGAGCGCCGCCTGCGTGGGTGTCTACCTCCACGGGCTTGCGGGCGAACTGCTGGTGGCCGAATTCGGGCGTGTCGGTGGGCTGGCCGGAGACCTTGTCAGGCTCATGCCGCAGGCACAGAAGGCACTGCGCGAGGGCGGTGATGGTTAGCCTCGGCGATGAGGTCAAGGCCGCCTCAACGTTTGAGACGCTGGGGAGGCCATTAGTTGCCGAGATCGACCTTTCAGCGATCGCGGGTAATACGCGCGCCATCAAGAGCCTGGTAGGACCGCGATGCCGCGTGCTGGCGGTCGTAAAGGCGGTCGGGTACGGCCTCGGGGCGCAGTGGGTGGCGCAGGCGGCCCTTGAAGGCGGGGCCTCATGGCTTGGTGTGGCCTGTGTGGACGAGGGCGTGCAGCTACGGCGCGCGGGTTACACAGGCCCCGTGCTCATCATGAGCTATACCCCCCCTGAGGAGGCCGAGCTTGCTGCACGCAACCGCCTCACTCTGGCCGTGCACAGGGAGCATACTGCCCGCGCACTTGAAGCAGCGGCACGCAGCCTGGGCCTCTCCCCCAGAGAGGTAGCAGTCCATGTGAAGGTAGATACGGGGTTGGGCCGCTTTGGGTGCCTGCCGGAAGAACTCCTACCGCTGGTCCGGGCCATAGGCAAGCTCCCTCACCTGCGGCTGGAGGGTCTAATGACCCATTTCGCCGATGCTGACAACCGCGACCTCACCTTCGCGCGGCGGCAACTGTCTGTACTCAAGGACCTGGAGGCGCTGGCAGCCGAAGATGGGATCAAGTTCGAGATTGTACACGCCGCCAACTCGGCCGCTACCCTGTGCATGCCGGAGGCCCGGCTTGATATGGTGCGGTGCGGCATCCTGCTCAGCGGTCATCTGCCCGCGCCTCACATGGCTGGCATGCTGGAGTTGAAGCAGGCTCTCACGCTCCGCTCCAAGCTGGCAAGGGTCTTCCAGGTTGAGGCGGGGGCCACGGTGGGCTACGGGCGCACGTGGACCGCGAAAGCCCCGGCATTAATCGGCCTCGTCACGATAGGCTACGCGGACGGTTACCGGCGCGTGCTGTCTGGCCGAGCAGAGGCATTGGTGGGGGGCAGACGAGTGCCGTTAGTGGGGCGCGTTAGCATGGACCAGGTTGGCCTTGACCTCACGCACGTTCCAGATGCGCGAGAGGGCGATGAAGTGGTGCTGGTAGGTTCTCAGGTCGGGGCCTCCGTCACGGTGGACGACCTTGCCCGCTGGGCCGATACTATTTCGTATGAGATCCTGTGTGGCCTGTCGGAGCGCGTCCCGAGGCGGTATATGCACTCAGGGGAGGCAGTCGAGGTGTGTAACTTGCTGGGTTGCAGTCCGGCGAAGGATAGGAACGGAGCGCGCAAGGAGCTTAGCCGATGAGAGCCGTTGACCTGATTGCGGCCAAGCGCGACGGGCGGGAACTCACACGAGAGGAGATTTCCTGGCTGCTGCGGTCGTACCAGCGTAAGGAGGTCCCTGACTACCAGATAAGCGCGTGGCTCATGGCGGTCTACTTCCGCGGCATGACGTCACGCGAGACCGCCGACCTGACAATGGCTATGGTCGAGTCGGGCACGCGCCTGGACCTGAGTTCTCTGGGCGAGTTCGTGGGCGACAAGCATTCGACGGGCGGGGTGGGCGACAAGACTACCCTGGTGGTGGCTCCCCTGGTGGCTGCCGCGGGGGTCCCGGTCGCCAAGATGTCTGGGCGCGGCCTTGGCTTCTCCGGTGGCACGGTTGACAAACTGGAGTCGATCAAGGGTTTCCGCACCCAGTTGGACGCGGACGAGTTCATAGAAGTGGCAAAGCGCACTCGTCTCGTGGTGGTCGCGCAGTCCCCCGACCTGGCTCCCGCCGACGGCCTGCTCTACGCGTTGCGCGACGTTACCGCCACCATCGAGAGCATCCCCCTTATCGCCAGCAGCATCATGTCCAAGAAAATTGCGGCAGGCGCTACGGGGGTAGTGCTGGATGTGAAAGTAGGGGCGGGGGCCTTCATGAAGACGATGGAGTCGACCCGTGAGCTTGCCACCACGATGCGCGACATAGGGCGCAACGTGGGCTTGCAGGTGAGGGCGGTAATCTCCGGCATGGACCAACCCCTGGGGTGGGCAGTAGGCAACGCACTTGAGGTACAGGAAGCCGTACAGACGCTGAAGGGGGAAGGTCCTGCTGACCTGCTTGAGGTTTCTACCACGTTGGGCGCGCACCTCTTGCACATGGCGGGCAAGGCCGGTTCCGTTGAAGAAGGTGCAGCACACCTCAGGGACGTACTCGCCTCCGGTCGCGCCCTCGACAAGTTCAGGGAATTTATCGTGGGGCAGGGCGGCGACCCTGGCTTTATAGACGACCCATCGCTCCTTCCCCAGGCACCATGGCGCGCTGAAGTGCCTTCGACAACAGCGGGGTTCGTGACGGCAATCGACGCTGAGACTATTGGCAAGGCCTCGGTGGAACTCGGCGCGGGGCGAGCGGTCAAGGGAGCTTCTATTGACCACTCTGTCGGCTTTGTCTTGCACAAGAAGATAGGCGACACGGTGACAGTGGGTGAAAGCCTGGCGGCAGTACATGCCGCTTCGGAAGCTGATTTCCAGGTGGCGCTGCGTTCCGTCCGTACCGGATTCAGAATTGCCCAGGAGCGTGTGGAAGCCTTACCTACCGTATTGGAAGTTATCCAGTAAGCCAATTCGCTCTGAGCACCCGTGAGAACAAAAAGGAGCAGCCAGAACGGACTGCTCCTTTTCGTTCCTGTACCGGTCGGTCTTACCGCTTCCTGCTCTGGCGCGTAGTTGACTGTGCATAGTGCACCGCCTTGCGAGTCATGGCATCGAAGCCACCCTCGGCAACCTGGCTTTCATGCTCCAGCGCCTGCACCTCGGCCATGGCGGCAGGGGAAGCAGGGGCGATGTTCTGCAAGTACGAGGCTGCACTGCGCAACCGGCCCGCGCTCCCCGCGTAATCGCCCGCCGCATCCATCTTGAGAGCCTCTTCTCTCGCGGCGGCCACTTCGAGTAACGCGGCGTCTTCCAGAACGGAGGCGTCCGGCTGCTCGTTGTTCACCTCTGCCTCGGGCGCAAAGGTTATCGCGGCCTCGTGGCTGCTCAAGCTCATCGTGGAGTTTGACGCGGCGTCCCGGTACGAGAGAATCGTATCGAACGTCAGCACGCTGCCCGCGCCCTGTGACGGTAACGCCAGCTTGAGCACCAGGCTTCGTGTTTCGCCGGAGATAAGGTCGTTGAGGCGCACGGTTAGCCCATGATCCGAGCGTGAGGATTCGAAGCTGTTGAGGAGGTGCGCTTCTACTCGGTAGGGAAGGTGAATTTCCAGCTTCACCTCGCGGGCCACGGTTGCCAGCACCTCTCCAAGCTCGCGGTGCAGAAAGTCCGGTATTTGTCTGGCCTGCTCGATGAAGTAGAAGTGCCCGCCGCCCTTAATGGCGATCTGCTCCATCAGGTCTTCGTTGAAGTCGGCGCCGATCCCCATGGTGGTGGTGCTTACGCCCCGCTGGCGAAGCTCGGAGGCATGGTGTGCGAGTTCGCCTGTGTCAACTATGCCTACGTTCGCCAGGCCATCGCTTAGTAGAATCGCCCGGTTGAGGTATCCAGACTCGTGCATGTGGTTGGCGACTTCCTGGGCACCCGTGAGCCAGCCGCCTCCCAGGTTGGTGCTGCCGCCGGACTGTATGGCCTGGATGTCCTTGATAAGCCGGGCCTTGGCATCGGACGAAAGCTGGGTGCTTGGCGAGACCACACGCACCTCGTCGTCATAGGCCACCACGGCCACTCGGTCCGAAGCGGTAAGGTTTCGGACGCAGAAAATGGCTGCTTCCTTGGCCTTCTCCAGCTTGCTCCCCGACATCGAGCCGCTGCGGTCGATTATCAGGGCCAGGTTGAGCGGCAGGCGTGAGCGCATGGCTAGCTCAGGGGCAATAACGCGAACGCGCAGGTAGCGTTCTGAAGTGGCACCTGCTGGGGCGAAGCGCCTGTCGAGACTTACGAGTATCTTCATTTCTGTTCTTCCGTGCCTTTCCCCGGGTCAGACCCCAGGACAGTCCTGGCAGCTTCAATAATCCTGGCAATTGCGCTCCGTTGAGCAAGCGTGATCGTAGCTTCGTAGTGCAATTCCATTCCGGGTGCGAGGGTTACGCGCTGCCAGGTGCGTTCCTCGCTCACATTCTGGTTCGATGCTTCGCCGTGTCCGCTAGATTCGGCAGGCATGGCAGCAATTGGCGTCACGGCACTGCTATCCTCCCTCGACCTGATGACACCCGAGGGCCGTGACGATACTATGGGCGTACCTGGTCCGCTCTTGGAAGGAGCAGCCGATGCCGGTGGGGTGGGTGGCGGCACTGCTTGCTCCTTCAACTGCGTGCGCAAAGTACCCCTGTTCAGCACCTGGGTGATGTAGTCCGCGGCAGAACTGCCGGACTGCTGCTCCTCCCGTTGCGAGCCAGAACCACCCAGAAACGCCTCCACCTGTTCCGCGGAAAGGCGTTGGAGCATGTCGCGAATTTCTTCCAACGGCAGGTACTGCTCTTTCAGCCTGCGTACTAGATCGAGGAGCCGGATGTGCTCATGAGTGTACTCAGCAGGTCGCCCATGTCCAGGGGGTGGTAGCACGCCCTGTTCGACGTAGTAGCGTATTGTTCTGGTGGTGACACCCGCTCGATCCGCAAGTTCCTGTATAGTCATACCTACTCCTTCCCGGTAACATCGACATTGTAACAGTATTACGTAATACTGTCAATAGGCAAGTTCTAACACGTAGTGACGGGTTCGTAGCCCCTAGGGTATAATGCAGGCGTTGCTACTGACCACTTCAAGCTCCGGAGTCCCAAGTTGCTGATTGACCCCCGAATAGAACGTATGGCCAAGGTGCTGGTTCAGTATTCCCTGGGCGTGCAGCCCGGCTGGGTGGTGACCATAGACACGACCACAGCCGCCATTCCGCTGGTGCAGGCCGCGTACCTGGAGGTCCTCCGGGCGGGAGGCCACCCACACGTGCTGCTGGAACCTGCGGGGTTGAAGTCGGCGCTCCTGTTGCATGGGTCGGACGAGCAACTACTACATGAGAACCCATACAAGCGGCTTATGCTAGAGCGCTCTGACGCCGTGCTGACCATACTGGGCGAGGAGAACACTCGCCAGTTCAACAACATTGACCCGGGCAGGCAGTCTCTCCTGAGCCAGGGACAGCGGGAGTTAGGGGCTATGCGCATGCAGCGCATCCTTGAGGGCCGGCCCGGCTGTCTGACCCTCTTCCCCACCCAGGCTTATGCCCAGGACGCCGAGATGAGCCTGGAGGAGTTCCAGGACTTCGTCTTCCACGCCTGCCTGCTGGACGGTGACGAAGACCCGGCGGAGCGGTGGAGAGACGTCTCTCGGTACCAGCAACACATCGTGGATTGGCTGGCAGGGAAGCGTGCCGTGCATGTCGAAGCCCCAGGGACCGACCTGACCATGCTCATTGAGGGCCGCACCTTCATCAACTCGGACGGCAAGCGCAACTTCCCAAGTGGGGAGGTCTTCACTTCGCCTGTTGAGGACAGCGTCGAGGGCACCATCACGTTCACCTATCCGACTTCGTACAGCGGCCGCAGCGTCCAGGGAGTACGGCTACGATTTGAGCGGGGGCGGGTGGTGGAGCACAGTGCCGAGACCGGAGAAGATTTCTTGTCGTCTATGCTGAACGTGGACGAAGGGGCCTCATGCCTGGGGGAATTCGCCATCGGCACAAATCCCGGTGTGACGCGCATCACCCGTAACGTCCTCTTTGATGAGAAGATCGCGGGCACCATCCACTGCGCCCTGGGCAACTCCTACCCTAACGCGGGCGGTACGAACAAGTCCGCCATTCACTGGGACATCGTAACCGACATGCAAGAGGGGCGCATTACGGTGGACGGTGAGTTGCTCTACGAGAACGGGAAGTTCGTTATATAGACACAGCGCAAAAGTAGCAGACACGAAAAAGGCACCCCGCAGAGCAAGGTGCCTTTTCAGTCCGGTGTGCTTGGCCTCCAAGATGGTCCTTAGACCTTCCTGGAGGCTTTATCTATCCACCTGAAACCGAACTCCTAGTACATGAGTTTTGACGCTGGTCATAACAACCTCCCTCTCACTCACGACTTTCCGAAAGTTGGACACAGGTCGATGCTTTCGCCACCGATATCGCAAGCTTATCAAAGCTCCACGATCTGTCAAGTCGATTTCCGACGCGTCGAGGCGGTACTTTAGTCCTTGCCGCGCACCAGGATGCCAATGCGGCGTTATACCCTAGCCAATCTGCGCCATGAACACCGTGGCGGTGCAACTCCATAAGTCAGAATTACTAAGTAGAATTACTCATGACATCATATCACTGGATGAGGTAACTTTAAGTAGCGCGTCAACTAGGTGCTACCTCGCGGCAACGGAAATATGGGCAAGCCGCGTGATTTAGGTAACTGGATATCTACTGTAGACAAGAGAGGAGACTTGCACTGATGCCAACTCGGAAAGGCTCGATACGGCAAAAACAGATCGTACTCGGGTCACTTACCCTTTTTTTTGTGTTAGGTATGGCGCTGATGGTTTTCGGCCAGCGTGCCGCATATGCCTACACCGTGCACGGAGCAAAATGGCCGAACAGCAACGCTAGCTACGTCATAGACAGCAGCTACAGCAACAATGGGTCGGGGTGGAACTCCAGGTTTACGGGTGCCGCAGGCAATTGGAATGGCTCGGCGGGCTTCAATTTCTGGAGCAGTATCAGCAGCCCCAGCCACATAAAAGCCGACGAGAACATAGGCACTAATCTAATGGGTGTGCGCCGCAACGTTACGGGGTCAACGATCACATCGTTCGCCCTGATCGTCAACGACTATAACGGTTATTCGTGGTATGATGGAACGCAGGCGCCTTCTTTGCCGTCAAACTACTACGATCTGCAAAGCGTACTGCGTCACGAGCTTGGGCATGCACTCGGATTGTGCCACAGCAGCAACTCTAGCGTCTTGATGTATTGTTGCTTCTCAGTGGGGCAAACAAAACCGGTGGACAACGATGCCATCTATGGTGCTCATTACCTTTACAACTACAACTATTATGAGCCGGCTCCCGAAGGAGGATGTCTTTAATGAAATCGGATAAAACCTCTACTACACCAGGTGGGACGGCAAGTCTTACAGAGCCTTCCGGTGCCAGTGTTGGCATGGGAGAGGCACGCAGGGAGAGCGTTGACATAACTGCGCCGGTATCGTCCAGAAGCGTCGACAAACGGTACAACGCAGCCATCGCCGTGATGGGAATATTGACACTCCTCGTAGCAGCAGTGCTGCTAATCTCACGGCTGGCACCCAACTCCAGTACGCTCGCGCCGCAATCCGCGCAACCCTCTGATACGTATTCGGACTTTTCTGGTGACTCGCCTATCGAGGGAACAGAACCCGCACCTGAGTTCGGAATTGTGGTTGACGGCGACATGCGGGTGGTGGACCTCGAGAGGGGCAGTGCCGCCGAGTTAGCAGGTATACAGCGCGGCGATGTGATACTGAGACTGGAAGGGATTCCACTAACCTTACCTGCCCAGGCAAGGCAGACGGCTGTGGACCTATTTTCTTCACGACCGGGTAAGGACATAACTGTAACAATCAACCGCGGCGGACAAAGCACATCGGTGCAAGTTATTCCTGCCCCTAGAGCCGACAAAGGGGGCAGCTCCGAAAATCCGGTGCCTACTGCTACGCCGGTCGTTGAACCGTACACCTACTTCTAGTTTCCCTCTGCCGGTTCCGGCGTTGCTGGCGCTTCCTCAGGTGAGAAAAAAGATAGATATGAGCCACCCCGACTCTCCCAACTCGGCTCATATCTATCTCTTTGTTTGGGGCCCATTAAAGAACCTCAGCTATGACGCGTAGTCCAGGACGTGAGTACGTTACCCGCCTGATTGTTACTCCCGTACCGCACAAATCAAGCCTCTCGAGACAGCGGCGAGCACAGCACCCAGGCGGGTCCTAACGTGAAGCTTCGCATAAATATGTCGAAGGTGATTATTGATGGTTCTAACGCTGACGTTTAGTCGTTCTGCGATCTCCCTGTCTGCCAGGTCGTTACTTACGAGGTCAAGGATCTCGCGCTCACGTGCGTTTAAGATTATTCCCATCTCTGGTATGTTGAGTGTTTTACATAATCTCGAGTATTGTTGAGCAAGTGGCTCGCTGTACCCCGCAAGCGTAGCGTGAATTAAGTTCTCCAGGTCCGGCACTGTGTGCGAGAAGGAAATAATAGCTCCTACATCGAACTTCCTCAGGTCCTCCAGCGTAAGCACGGTATGGCGCGATACTATTACCACTATTGGTCCGTTGTAGCCTGAGTTCCTGACCCGGCACAGAGTATCTATGGTTTCTTTTGCACTCTCTGTCGCCAACATTACCAGGTCCGGCGTGGCTTCTCTGCTCATCGCGTCCGAAACACCCTCACTGGACGCACAGTTTGCTTCTATCGAAACAACCGCTACTCCTTCCGCTTGACGAGAGTCGAGTAGAACCCGACTGAAGCCCTGCAACCAGAGATGATGAGGTGAGATGAGGTTTATTTTGTGGTTGGGCGTCATACGAGTCCCCCGTTGTCTTGACTGATACGCTGCGAATGCATCTCTACGCTCCTACCGGTTTCATCTACATCCCAGTACACGCTCAATGTTCCGCGATGTCCGTCCTCAAAGTGTCCATAACCGTTCGTCTACATTAAC
>DASVRN010000015.1:0-4846 GCA_036388595.1 Chloroflexia bacterium | reverse complement strand
CTCTTCCATGTCCCGGTAGCTCAACTTCATGTAGAAGGCCATCAGCACACAGGCTGCAAGTTGTGGCAGGGTGAAGTGATGAGGGCTTTTGGGGTGAGAGTATGCAGGCAATGATTGTTGAGCCAGGCGGTAAGCTATGCGTGCCACTACCACGTAGCGGCTCTCTCGTTTGTTCGTCTTCGTGCTGTTGCTGTTCATACTTCTGATTCTACATACCTAGCTTATCTTTGCAACAGTGCATTTAGAGAGTACAAAAAGGACCAGAGTACGTGATGTTGTACTCTGGTCCTTTAGCTTAGAACACCTTTATAACCTTGGCGTGGTCCTTGGCGTCTCGGCGTCTTGGCGTTTAGCTACCCTCTACGCTTTCTCTTTGTGCGCGAGGGGCAGAATCCACCAGAGGAGGCCGATTAGCACCGTCACCAGGCCCGCCGCTACGAACGATTCGGTGAGGCCGATTGCTTGCGAGATGACCAGCTGAGTTGCCAGCACGAGGGCGACCGACGAGGGTATCAGGCCGATGATGATCATGCGAGTGGCAAGCTCCTTGAAGCGCACGCGGTCCATCAGGGGCCGTTGGAGGCGGTGCTGGGCCGCCGGGGCGCTGAGCAGTACCAGGCCGGTGATGGCGCAGAGAAAGGTGGTCATGTAGACCCATTTCTCTACCTGGTCTATCTTCCCAAAGCCCTCGTTGAAGGGCAGGATAATGAGGAAAGCCGTCAGCACTTGCAGGCCCTGGAGGAGTATCCTCAGTTCCTGCAACATATCGCCAAGCTCGGTCTCGTCGTGGCCGTCGTCGCCTTTCTGGTTTTGATGCCTTAGCTTCTTGGTCTTGTCTTCTTCATCTCCACTGCTGATCCGGTTGTCCCGTACCTTTACCGCCAAAATCGGCCTCCTCTAACTGGCACAAATCCGCTATCTTCTCCAACACAATATCCGGGTCGGGCTTGCGGTAATAACTGGGGTCGGTGGCGTAATGGCCCTGCTTCACCCATACCGTTGTAAGCCTGTCGCCCAGGTGCTCCTTCGCGCTTGCCAGTATCCGCTGCTTATCGTCCACCAGCACGTAATGCCGGGAGGGCAGCACGTGCGTCACCTCGTCGAGCGAGTGTTCCTTGTGCGTGAAGATGAGCACGTCGGCAGGCCCGCCCACCGCTTGGGTAAGCCCGGCGCACATGATCTTGCGCGGCTGGTAGTCCTCGTCGCCGTCCGAAAGGATAGCCACGTCGCCCATCCTGGTGAGGTGTTCCAGGGCAGGCAGTGTGCCAGGGTACAGGTAGTCGGCGTAGGGCCAATCGTTGATTAGTTGCGTGGCTTTCTCGGCCACCTCCCGGTCCTTCCAACCCGAAGCGAAACGCTTGAGCGTCTCCGGGTAGCTGACCACGTCCATCTCCTTGCGGACCTCTTCGTAAAGCTGCCAGAATCGCTCGGCCCCTTCCTCGCCCAGCACCTCCAGCAGCGCGGCTTGCATGTCCGCTTTCGACTTGTCGTTGTCCAGCAGGGTGTTGTCCACGTCCAGCAGGAATACCAGCTTCTCGTTGTGGGGTTTGGGTTGCCGTTGCACGTTCGCCTCCATAGCGCCTGATTTGCTTGTGTGGAATAATGGACCGTAACATGCTAGAATCGTTCCATCATGTCGCAACTCATGGACAAGCCCCCAGTCCAGGCACCTCAATTGAAGGGCAAAGGCAAGACGCCGCTCTTCGTGCTGCCCTCCACGGCGGGCGGAACGTCGGGGCCGGGCGCGCTCCGCAGCAAGTACAACGCCATGATGGCCTTCCTGGATGCCGGGCCGCAAGCCGAGGAGTTCCTTCGCGGGCTGGCCGCACTAAACGCCGAAATACTGGCCTCGCAAGCACGGCTGCTTGTCGTGGTGCCCCTCACCCTGGAAGAGGCCGGCGAACTTGTGCAGAAGCTGTCTCTGCCGTTCCCATTGCTGGCGGACGACGGTGGCAAGACCACGCGGCGCATGTTGGGTGAGAGCAACCGGGCGGCCCTCTGCGTCACCGACCGCTACGGGCAGGTCTTCTCGCTGGAGGTAGGCATAACTCCCGCAGAACTGCCTCCTCCCCGGTCCGCCTTTGACTGGCTGGAGTTCATCCTCATCCAGTGCCCTGAGTGAACGGACGGTAGTGATAGTCGCTGGTTCAGCGACGACGATGAGGACTAAGGGCATGTTGCCTCGTGCCGCTACAGCAAGGGACACCTATGGACAAGTACTTCGATAGAATGCCTCTTCGGGCCGCGCGCATTATCAATCGCATTATTGTGTTCTCCGGTATCGCTGCCTTGTTGGGGGCATTCATCTTAGCGATCCCTGACGCGCGGCGTCCGGCCTCGCAGATGCCCTGGTATTTTTGGATCCTGGTCTTGTATTTGACCTTCATACCGCTTTATACACCTCCCGCACGCCTGGGAATTGCAACGGCGGGCATTCCTGGTGGCATGGCCTGGTTTTACATCATATTTGCAGCTTTTGTAGTAGCGGCAATCATCTTTGCAGCCGTATTCTTGCCCATGACAGCCATGTTGGTGGTCATCCTCGCTCTTGCTGTATCTTATGCATTGAGAGGCGCTCAGGCCCTTCTGAGAAAGCGACGGCAGAGCAACCATGCCGCCAGCCTCTAGGTAAACTTCATTCGACGATAGAGAACCCTTACTCCGCTCTGGGTGTAACTCAGTTACGGACTCCAAAGCAGGGGATTATTGTGCCCTGGACCCTGCAAGCTACCATCGCGGCCCACACATGAAAGGATATTGACATAATGCTCAACAGCCGAAAGTCACTCACACGTACCGCTTCCACCCTGGTGCTTCTGCTTATTACCATGCTGGCCGTCCTGCCGCCTTCTCCCGCATCGAACGCGCTTGCCTCTGTGCCGGAGGACGGCACGGAAGGGCTGCCGCCGGGCGTGCGGATAGAGACGGTGCTCACCGACATGAACGACCCCATCGCCATGACGTTCGACCCGACGGGCCGCCTCTTTTACACCGAGAAGGCGACGGGCAACGTGCGCGTCTTCGCGGGGGGCAGGCTCCAACCCAACCCGGTAATTCACTTCGACGTTAGCTCCTCGTCCGAACGCGGCCTGTTGGGCATCACTATAGACCCCAATTTCAACCAGAACCGCTTCATATACGTCTACTACACCGCGCCCGGAAGCGCCACCGAGAACCGGGTGGTGCGCTTCGTAGAGCGCGACGGCGTCGGCTCGAACCCGACCACCATATTCGCTTCACCGCAGACGGCGGGCAACCACGACGGCGGCAACATCCACTTTGGGCCGGACGGCAAGCTCTACATCTCGATAGGGGACAACGCCAACCGCGACCACGGACAAGACCTGAGCACCAAGAACGGCAAGATTCACCGTATCAACCCCGACGGCTCGATACCCGACGACAACCCCAGGTGGAACGTACCCAACGCGCAACGCTCCATCTACGCCTACGGCCTGCGCAATAGCTTTGACTTTACATTTGACTCGGTGGTGCGGGGGCGCATCTTCGCGAGCGAGAACGGTCCGGGGTGGGACGATGAGATGAACCGGATTGAAGCCGGCTTCAACTACGGCTGGGGCCCCGACAGTCCCCGCAACCAAGATGAGATCGACCCGGCGATAAACACGATACCCCCACTCTGGTACCTCCGCGCGAGCGAATGTTGCGAAGCCCCCACAGGCATCGAGGTTTACACCGGCTGGCAGATACCGGAGTGGAAGGACCAACTTTTCATGGCGGCCTACCAGGGCGGCAGGCTGCGCCACTTCTACCTGAACCAGGATCGCACCAGCCTGGTCCGCTCTAACATCGTGCAGGGTGTGGACGTCAACATGGACATTGAGACGGGGCCGGATGGCGCGCTCTACTTCATGGAGGGTGGCGGGTATTCGCCGGGCACCCTCAAGCGGTTCGTGGGGCCGGGGCAGCCTCCCGCCACCAGTACGCCCGTTGTGACCCCCGCGGCCACTCAGCCTCCCGGCGCTGCGCCCACCATACCTGGCAGCGGCAGCCGCACCTTCCCCGAAACGAAGCAGACGGTGAGCGGCATCTTCCTTGAGTACTGGGACAGGAACGGTGGCCTGCCACAGCAAGGCTACCCCATATACGGCCTCATCAACGAGGTGTCGGACCTGAACGGCAAGCCTTATGTGGTGCAGTACTTCGAGCGCGCGGTGTTCGAGTACCACCCGGAGCACCAGCCACCTTACAACGTGCTGCTTTCGCAGTTGGGCACGTTCCAGTACAAGAAGAAATATCCCAATGGCGCGCCTAACCAACAGCCCAATACGTCAGCAGGCTCTATGCTCTTCCCCGAAACGGGCAAGCGGGTAGGCGGGCGATTCTTGCAGTACTGGCGGCAGAACGGTGGACTGGCTCAGCAAGGCTATCCCATCTCCGACGAATTCACCGAGAAGTCCGACCTGGATGGCAAGGAGTACCGCGTGCAGTACTTCGAGCGTGCGGTGTTTGAGATGCACCCTGAGAACCAGCCCCCGTTTGACGTACTGCTCTCACAACTCGGCACCTTCCGCTACAACGAGAAGTACGGCGGCAGGTAAGCACATGTGCTACCGACGGTCGCGCTAGGGCCCATCTGCAAACTGATGCCCTGGCAGATAAATCTGCGTGCTACCTTTACGAAGTCCCCCTTCGGGGACTTTGCTACGTGAGAGATAGTCGGCGTAGGCCGACTTTGTAACGCTAGCACGCGGTTTATGAAGAATAACAACATAATAAGGTAATACTGTGTAGGGACAGGCCCCCGTGCCTGCCCTTGTTGGAGATTTGTAACATTGTACGCCTGGTACGCATGACACCGAGGGCAGGCACGGGGGCCTGCCCC
>DASVRN010000014.1:0-6254 GCA_036388595.1 Chloroflexia bacterium | reverse complement strand
GACCCGTTGCTGCGCTTCGTAGACCTCTCCAACCTGCACGTCTCCCAGGCAGCACAGGTGGAGCTTCCCGCCTGGGGCCACGTCGTGCTGGGTAGCGACAAGGGCCCCCTCATAATCGCGGGTCAGCAAGGCGGACGCAAGGTCAGCATAGTTGCCTTTGACTTGCAGCAGAGCGACTTGCCGCTCCAGACGGCATTCCCGCTGCTCGTGCGTAACCTCGTTACCTACCTGCTGCCGGACCCCACAGGTGGCGTGCCGGTCGGCATAGCGCCACGCTCGATTGTGTCGATAGATGCGGCGGACCAGGTAGTGAACAGGCTCTTGGTGGAAGACCCCTCCGGGAAGGAGTGGACCTACGACCTGCCCCCGGAGCGGCGGAGGATAGCATTCCCTGAAACACGGCAGCCCGGCGTCTATTACATCACACAGTACGCGGGCGAGGAGATATTCGCCCAGGAGGCATTCGCCGTCAACCTGGCCTCCAAAGACGAGTCCTCCGTTCGCCCGAACCCTCAGCCCGCTTTGCCGTCTGGCTTTCAGCCAGCTGCTGGAGGTCCGGCCGCCCAGCCTGAGAGTCCGTTCCGGCGCGAGCTTTGGCCCCTTATAGCCGTCGCTGGATTCGCTGTCTTGCTGGCCGAGTGGTTAGTAGCTCAACGACTTACCATACGACGCGCCTTCCTCGATTGGCGCAGCCGCCGTGCCCTTCGGAAGCTCAGCAGCTCCTAGAGTGTATTGATGGACCTACCTTTCAGCATCACCGAGCCTCGCGCTCTCATACTGCTCCTCGCCGTCCCCCCAGTAGTGTGGCTCGGGGTGCTGACAGCGCGCGCCCGCCCGAGGGACCGCTCCCGCATAGCCGCGAGCACCGTCCTGCGCGCCCTCATCCTGACCTTCCTCGCGCTCGCCATCGCGGGTACCCAGTTCATCGCGTCGGGAGGTCCCCTGAACGTAGTTTTCCTGGTGGACCGCTCGGCGAGTGTGTCAGAGGCAACCAGGCAGGCCTCGTTCGATTACGTGCGCCAGGCGATTGAAACTATGGGCGAGGACGACCGGGCCGCGGTCGTGCTCTTTGGTGAGAACGCGATACTGGACCGCGCGTTGAACGCGGACACCTCGTGGGAGGCGACCGGACAAGAGCCTTCCGCCCTCGCTACCGACATCGCTGACGCGATACAGGTCGGGACGGCACTTTTCCCGGAGGGTGGGGCCAAGCGGCTCGTGCTCCTCAGCGACGGCTTACAGACGGTGGGGGAGGCCAGGAGCATCGCAGCAGGGGAAGCCCTGTCAGGCATACAATTGTCGGTGGTGCCACTGGGAGGTACCGCGGAAAACGAGGTGGCCGTAGACCGGGTCGTAAGCCCCAACAGCGTGCCATCGGGCCAGCAGATCCCGGTCCGCGTGCTTGTAAAAAGCAACAGCGCCCGCGCGGCCGCCGTAACCTTGTTCGACGGCGAGACTCCAGTCGCCACCCAGGACATGCAGTTGAAGGCTGGCGACAACGTCGTAAGCTTCACGACCGAGGCACGCGAGCAGGGTTTTCACGTACTGAAAGCGCGCGTCGATTCGGTTGACGACCGTTTCAGCGAGAACAACGAGGCCCTGTCCTTCACCATCGTGAAGCGGCCACCCACGGTCCTTATTGTGAGTGGCTCGGACGACGACAGTCTGCCTCTACAAAACGCCCTCGAGGCGAGCGGTATCGACGTCGAGCTAGTCGCGCCCGTAGCCCTGCCACGCGAGCCGAAGAACATCGGGAACTACGATGCCATAGTCCTCGCCAACGTCTCGGCGGAATCTCTAGAAGTCGAGGGGCAGGCGGTGCTACAGAGCTACGTGCGCGACATGGGGCGGGGCCTGATCATGATAGGTGGTGACCTGAGCTACGGAGCGGGTGGGTACACACGCTCGCCCATCGAGGAGGTACTGCCGGTCCGAATGGACGTGCGCACCTCCGAGGAGCGGGCCTCCCTTGCGATGACATTCGTTATTGACAAGAGCGGCAGCATGGGCCGCTGCCACTGTGGCGGCAACCAGCAGTTCAGTCCCAGCATGCGTACCGAGTTTGGGGAGAGTAAAATCGAGCTTGTTAAGCGTGCCATCGGCAAGGCAACCGCTCTCCTGAACTCCAGCGATCAAGTTGGCGTGGTCGCGTTCGACGAGCAGCCGACCTGGTTGGCGCGGCTACAGCCCTTGGCGGAACTTGGCGAGCAGCGACTGGAACAGCTATTGCAGCCGGTCGAGGCCCAGGGCAACACCGATATGTTTGCCGCGCTTTCGCAGTCGGTGGATTCCTTGAAGGCGAGTAACGCCCAATTGAAGCACATAGTTGTGCTCGGGGACGGCTGGAGTAAGCACGCCGATTACGGCCCTCTACTTGCCGAGATGTCGGCCAGCAATATCACGCTGTCTACGGTGGGTGTGGGTGACGGCGCGGACGACCTGCTGCTGGATCTGGCAACCAGGGGCGGCGGCCGCTTTTATGAAGCTAACGACGTCCGTGACGTACCGGACGTACTCCTCAAGGAAACAATACGTCTCGCGGGTTCATACTACGTAGAGGAGGCATTTACGCCTGCTGTGGCGCGAGCAAGCCCCATCATGAGCGGGATTGATACGGGGGCTATGCCGCCCTTGTTAGGGTATAACGCCACGACGGTCAAGCCAGAGGCGGATTTGATACTTCGCTCGCCCCGTGGCGACCCGCTCCTGGCCCAGTGGCAGTACGGACTCGGGCGGGCGGTCGCCTGGACCTCTGACGCAAAGGGCCAGTGGGCCGCGGACTGGGTAACATGGCCCCAGTTCGGCAGGTTCGTCGGGCAGATGGTAAGTTGGACCCTGCCGAGGCAAGACAGCATCGTCCTGGAAGCTTCCTTCGCGGCCCGGCCCGACTCGCGGGGCAGGGGGCAAGAAATCGCGGTGCGCGTCGATACCGTCACGGCGACGGGCGCACCCCGCAACTTTCTGCCCACCAGCCTGGTGATCACTGATACCGCGGGCATCACGACCACGGTCGAAGTTGCTCCTCGCTCGCCCGGTGTGTACGATGGCGTGGCGCATGGCCTAAGCCCCGGTGCGTATGCCGCGACGGTCGAGCAGGTTGATGCTGAAACGGGTGAGCTTGTGGAACGCCTGGAGACCGGCTTCGTGGTACCGTACCCAAGCGAGTACCGGCTTTCCGAAGAGTCGGCCGTTGGCGCGCAGGCGTTGATGGCAGACCTGGCGCAGCTCGGCGGCGGAAAGGTGCTAGAGATATCACAGCCCGCTTCGGCCTTCTCTCACGACATATCCCCTGAGCCTCGACGCCTGCCACTCTGGCCCTGGCTCATACTGGCGGCCATACTGCTATTCCCTCTGGACGTGGCGGTGCGGCGCGTAAGTCTAAGCCCTCGTGAATTGTGGCGGATGCTCAGGGGCCGAGTACCGGAAGGGGGCTGACGTGGCTCGATCTATCGATCTCAACGCGGACGTCGGTGAGAGCTTCGGCCCCTGGGTCATGGGGCATGACAGCGAGATCATGCCCTTCATCACGTCTGCCAATGTGGCCTGTGGCGGACACGCGGGCGATCCGAACGTCATGGCTGCCACGGTGAGCCTCGCGGCCGCTCACCGTGTAAACGTAGGTGCCCACCCCGGCTACCCCGACCTCGCGGGCTTCGGCAGACGCAACATTGCCTTCACCCCCGACGAAGTTCGACACTTCGTACTCTATCAAGTTGGGGCGCTTTGGGCCATCGCCCGTGCTGTGGGTGTCGAACTGGGGCACGTGAAGCCGCACGGGGCGCTCTACAACCTAGCGGCACGGGACCGCGAGACGGCAGAAGCTATCGCCGGTGCCGTGCGCGACTTCTCTCGCGATTTGCCCCTTGTGTTCCTTGCAGGCTCGGTAGCCGAGGAAGTGTCGCGCGGTATGGGACTGCCCACGCTGGCTGAGGGCTTCGCGGACCGTGCCTACGAGCCGGACGGTTCGCTACGCACCCGCAGCCTGCGAGGCAGCGTCCACCACGACCCCACTACCGTAGCCGAGCAAGTAGTGGCTCTCGCAAGCGGCACTGTGCGCGCCACAGATGGCAGCCGTTTGCAGGTCAGCGTGGACACCATCTGTCTGCACAGTGACACCCCGGAAGCCGCGCTGTTCGCCCGTGTGGCACGCGCGGCCCTGGCGCAGGCGGGGTACACCGTGGCCGCTCCCGGCGTGCGCTGAGATGAGCCGAGGGGGAGCCCTGACAATCGACCGGATGGGCGAGAGCGCCCTGCTCGTTACGTTGGGTAGAGGCATATCGCCGCGCGTAAACGACGCGGTACACGCAATGGCAGACAGTCTCCGGCAACTTAAGCTAGAAGGTGTTCTGGACATTGTGCCCGCCTACGCGAGCCTGCTGATCACCTTCAATGACTCCGCTATCGGCGAGGAGGAACTGGCCGAGCACATCCACAGAGCCGTCACTTATACCTCGCATGGCACGGACGTTCTGCCTCGTAGGCATACCATTCCCGTAGTCTATGGCGGCGAGCATGGCCCCGACCTGGAAAGCTTAGCCGCCTCGCATCGCCTGAATGTTAGCGAATTGGTGCGGCGGCATACCAGCCGCTCCTACAGGGTCTATTTCCTCGGGTTCATGCCCGGTTTTGCGTACCTGGGCGGGCTCGATCCCACAATTACAGCGCCGCGGCTCGACAGTCCGCGCGCGCGAGTTCCCCAGGGGTCTGTGGGCATTGCCGGCGAGCAAACGGGCATTTATCCGCTGTCGAGCCCCGGCGGTTGGCAGATAATCGGCCGTACCGGGGTGGAGCTTTGGGACGTCGAAAATGACCCACCCGCACTGCTGGCCCCCCGCGATGAAGTGCAGTTTGTGGCGTCACACACGCTGGCGGTTAGCAGCGGTACCGCCAGCGACAAAGCGACCGTGTGGGAATCGGGCGCGGCCCCGGTGTTTTCCGTGGAGGCACCTGGAGTCCTGACCACTATTCAAGACTATGGCCGGGCCGGATATGCTCACCTGGGACTAAGCACCGGCGGCGGTATGGATGCGATGTCATTGGAGGTGGCTAACCGGCTGGTCGGCAACCCGGCTAGTGCGGCGGCGCTTGAGATTACGTGGTCTGGTCCAACTTTGAGGGCCTGTGCTACAACCGTAATTTCTCTCGCAGGCAGTGACCTTGGGTGCCACGTTGATAGAGTTCCGGTGCCATGCGGCATAAGCTGGTTGGTACGGGCTGGTAGCGAAGTGCGCTTCACGGCAAGGGCAGCCCACACCGGTGCTCGGTCTTACCTGGCTGTGGCAGGGGGCCTTAGCGTACCTCCGGTGCTGGGTTCGCGCTCTACTTATCTGCCCGGCGGCTTCGGCGGTTACTCGGGGCGGCAGCTGCGTGTGGGCGATACATTGTACGCCCACCCTCTCGGCAAGTCGCCGGCAGAGCTAGCGGGGAAAATTGCTCCCGTTTCTGAGGTTCCCTCGCTGGCGGTTACCACCTTGAGATTTGTCCCGTACAGGGGCGAGGGCAGTGTTGCAGGCAGGCAGCTGGAAGAGGCAAGTGCCCTTACCTACGAGGTTGGCGCAGCCAGCGACCGCATGGGGGTCAGGCTCTTGCCGGAGCCAGAAGGGGTGCTTGCGTGGACCGGTGCGGAGTTAACGTCCTTCGGGGTACCTCGCGGGGCGATCCAACTGCCACCGGGCGGCAGCCCTGTCGTGCTGGGCGCAGACCACCAAACAACCGGCGGCTACCCCGTGCTTGGGGTGGTAATCAGAGCCGACTGGCCGCTCCTCGCACAGCTTAGACCCGGTGCCAAAGTGCGCCTGCAACCTGTCTCCTTGGAGGAAGCGAAGGCAGCCAGGGTCAACGGCTTGTACGGTGGGCGCGTAGCGGAAAGGTGAAGGTCTGCCCAGGGTCAGGCTTTGGTGTACGGCCCGGTGCTGATGCGGTGTGCGCGGCCCCCTGCCGTAAACTCAAGGTTGCGCAGGATGCCAACTTGCGCGCCGATCCCGATTTGCTTGTTTCCCACCGCGATCCCGCTGACTGTGGCGTCAGTGGCCGCGCCCTGGGTAGTGAGCGCTCGCTCGCCGGGGTTCGCATCTATGTCTTCACCGCCTGGTCCTGTTACCTGATTCTGGCCCGACATGCCGGGGTCTTGCTGTCGCCGGTAATAAGAGTCTGACATGCTTGTCTCCTAAACTAGACGGCTCTCCTTGTACTCACCAAAGACCGACCGGAGCGCGTCGCTTATCTCACCGAGTGTTACGAGGCCCTGCACGCAG
>DASVRN010000013.1:0-18420 GCA_036388595.1 Chloroflexia bacterium | reverse complement strand
ATTGGTAACGTCGTGCGCTATGCACGAGACCCCCACCACCCGGCCTACGTCGTCGTTGATGGGCGAGAGGGCCAGCGACAGGTGCATGCCCTGGCCGTCATTTCTCAGGTAGACCATCTCCAGGCTGCGCGCGTACTTGCCATGCACGATCTTCTTGAACAGACCTTGCATCTCCGGGTGCAGTTCCGCAGGCACCACGTCGTAGATTCGCTTGCCCTTCATCTGGGCCGCGAGCAGGCCGAAAAGTTGCTCGGCCCCGGAGTTCCAGGTGAGTATGCCACCCTCCAGGGTCATGGCGATGATGGCTTCGTTGGCCGATTCGAGCACCGGGGCGAGCTGGAAAAGGGGGTCTTCGCCGGAGGTCGCACCCACTACTTCGTGGAAGGCGAAGCAAACTTGCTCCAGGCCGTCCTCGGCCCGGTAGGCGGTGCAGTAAGCCTCGACGGAGATCTGCTTGTTGTCTCGCCGCGTGAGTGGTAGCCTGCCCCGGAACCTGCCCGCCCGTTGCACCATGCGTGCCGCATACTCGATGGTCCGCCTGCTCGGTTCGGGGACGCTGACGATGCCCCGGGAAAGCTCGTCCATCGGGATTTGCAGCAGGTTGCAGGCGCTTACGTTGGCGTCGAGCACGCGGCCCGCGCCGGTAGCCAGCAGGATACCGTCCACGTTTCTCTCGAAAAGTAGCTTGTATCTGAGGCTTGTCGAGTCGCGCGCAATTGTCCGCGTATCGGTGATAGGGTCCAGCGAGCCGGACACGGCTGCTCGGACTGCCGGAAGGTTCTCTAGCATGTGCGCCCCTTAGAGAAGTCAGCCTGCATCAAGTAGGTTCAGATAGGGCCGTGCTACGACGCTGTATCGGGCCGGGCAGTTGGTACTCGTGAGGCAATAGATGGTTGGTAGGACTGGTGGTGCGACCTTCTGCTATGGGTCTGGCTTTTAGTTAGACGTCGGTGCTTGAGAAGCCGGGCGCTTAAACTGAGTGCGGGCACGCGCCGGGATGCCACATAGAGGAGAGTTGGTGTGCTTGTAGGTTGGTGAAGTAAGCCTATGAAGTTGGAGGCAGGCCCGGAGGTCTCCACCCCATCAGCCTGTAAGCCAATCTTATCTGAGTACGGATGCAAGCAGCAATAGGCCCGGATGGGACCATATTCCCATGAGGCGTATACACAAATGTACTGCCGCCAGTACTATGCCACCTCAATCCGAGCGCCTGGGCTATGAGGGCAGATGTGTGTTAAAGAGCTTTGGGAGAGGGACTTGACAAACGCCGGAAAATAGTTTATATATAAACTAGCGGAAGCGATACTGTGAAAGGAGGTCGGACAATCAACGTAACAAAGGCAAATCAAATAGCGGCGGCGTGCGGCGAGACTGCTATGTCGGCCTGGTTGCAACTGGTGCGCGTGCACGAGAAGTTGCAGCACCATGCCAGCTCGCACCTCGAAGACTACGACCTGACACCCGCACAGTACGACGTGCTGGCCCAGCTTATCGACGCACCCGGAATGACGCAACAGGCCCTTGCCGAGCGGCTGATGGTCACCAAAGGCAACGTCTGCGGGCTGATAGACCGCATGTCGGAGCGCGGTTTCGTGCAGCGCAGGGCCGACCCCGAAGACAGGCGAGCCAACCTGCTATTCGTGACCGATCTCGGCAAAGAAGTGGCCGAGAAGGCCATACCGGCCTACGCTGAGTTCGTGCGGGACCACCTGGCCGTGCTGGATGCGGAGGAGCAGCGCACGCTTGAGGCACTATTGCGGAAGGTGGAGAGATCGCTAGAGGACCATTGACAACACTGTAACCCACGTGGTATATTTTTTTGGCACTACAGTTTAGATATAAACTGTTTACATCATAACCAACATCACACCCCAATTGGAGGCAAATTAAATGGCAGACACTTTGACAACCAACCAGGCTCATACGACGCAGAACACCCCCGGCACCCGGACCCTCTGGTACGCCGACCCGGCGCACACCGACGTCTCGTTTTCGGCCAAGCACATGATGATCGCCACGGTCAAGGGCCGCTTCACCAAGGTAGAGGCTTCCCTGGAGCTTGACGAGAACGACTTCACCAACTCGACGGTCGAGGCGCGGATTGATTCGACCTCCCTATACACCGGCGTCGATTACCGCGACAACCACCTGCGCTCCGCGGACTTCATCCTGTCCGAGCAGTACCCACACATCACCTTCCAGAGCACGCGCATCGAGCACACCAGCGAGGACCAGTACAACGTGCATGGCGACCTGACCATCAGGGGCGTATCCAAGCCGGTGGTGCTGGACGCGACGTTCGAGGGGCGCGGCTTCGCTCACGACGGCAAGGAGCACATCGGCTTCAGCGCCCGCGCTACCGTGAACCGCAAGGACTGGGGCCTGAACTGGAACGTAGCCCTGGAGACGGGCGGCGTGCTGGTAGGCGAGCAGGTCAAGATCGCTATCGACCTGGAGTTCATCGCGGTAGACGTAGAGCAGCAGTAACCCACATCTACGGGTTACGCGAGGGGCGGTTAGCTATGCAATCATTTATGCGTTGCGTAGCCGACCGCCCCTCTCGCTTTCCCGGCATATCTCTTGATGAAGTAACATTGGCGGACCAGACCAACAAGGAGGCTATCAATGCCTAGACCTGTTCACATACTGGGCTTCGCGGGGAGCTTGCGCAAACAATCGTACAACCGGGCGCTACTGGCAGCTGCTGAGAACTACCTGCCTGAAGGCGTAACGTTGGAGCAGTACGACATATCGGACATTCCGCTGTTCGACCAGGACGTGCTCGACAGCGACGGCTATCCCATGCCGGTGCAACGCTTCCGCGACAGGCTCGCGGCCGCCGACGCTGTGCTGATAGCCACCCCGGAGTACAACTACTCGGTGCCGGGCGTGCTCAAGAACGCGCTCGATTGGGCATCCCGCCCGCCCAGCCAGCCCTTCAGCGGCAAGCCGGTGGCGGTAATGGGTGCCAGCGACGGCCCCTGGGGCACCATACGCGCTCAGCTTCACCTGCGGCAGGTGTTCGTCTTCCTGAACGCCTTCCCCGTGCAGCAGCCCCAGGTGATGGTGCCCAAAGCCAGCGACAAGTTCGACCAGGACGGCCGCCTCACCGACGAACCCACCGGCATGCAGGTCCGAGCCCTCATAGAAGCCCTGACAAATTGGACTCGTAGGCTTCGGGGCGAGTGAGAGATAAGAGACGGAAACGCCAAGACGCCAAGACGCCAAGGACGCGCCAAGTTAATTGTGGTTAAGAAGGTACAAAAGGACCAGGGTACATGTATCGTATCCTGGTCCTTTTGTACTTAGAACACCCTTCTTAATCTCTGCGCGTCCTTGGCGTCTTGGCGTCTTGGCGTTTCCGTCTCTAATCGTACCGGATGAGGAGGTCGGAGATGGGGCGATGTGGGCGGCGGGGAGGGTCTTGTGCGGCGTAGCCTAGCTGGATGAGGGCGTGGGGGATGAGGTTGGGGTCGAGGTCCAGCACCGCGCTCACTACGCCGGGGCAGAAGAGGGGGGCGCACATCCAGCCGGTGTCGAGGCCGAGGCTGTAGGCGCTGAGGAGCATGTTCTGGACGGCGGCACCCAGGCTCTGGATCGCCATAATCTGCTCGGCGGCGGCTCTCAGGGGGTCAGGGTACTGATGCATGCCTACCATATAGAGGCAGGGGATAACCAGCACCGGGGTGTTTAGCAGGCGGTTGTATGACTTGCGCAGGCGGTCTTCCACGACTTCGGGGGTCTCGCCATCCATTTGCAGGTTGCGCCGCCACTCTACAGACATGGCTTCAGCCAGTTGTTGCTTCAAGTCGGGCCGGGTTATCACCACGAAGCGCCAGGGTTGCATGCCATGTGGCGATGGTGCCCACCTTGCTGCTTCCAACGTCTGCTCTACCAAGGCCCTCGGCACCTCGGTGGGGAGGAAACGGCGGACTACGTGCCTGCCCCGCGCCAGGGAAGCAAAATCAAGCTCCCGGCGGTCGGGAGGCGCGTTCACCTGGGTGCCGGTGTTACCGCCTTTCCAGCCGCGCACGGCACTGGGGAAGATTGCGATCACAGGCTGCTGGTCTATAGCCATTTCTCGGTACTGAGGGTACTTTTCGCGCAGGATACTTACAGCCACGCTGTGGGCCTCACTGCCGGGCTGTTCCAGGGTGGCCGTGCCACTTACCAGCGTGTAGGTGAGGCGGGTCCAGTCCTCGTAGTAGCTGTCGAGAAGCAGGGCAACGTTGGGGTTAGCCAGGATGTTGCGCACGCGCTTGAGGCGGGTGGGCGGCACCGTCTTGGGCTTGTCGTCCAGGGCGATGTAGAAGCAACCGGCGTGGTAGGCGAAGCATACCGGCACCAGCGAGGGCTTGCCTTCAGCGTCTGTGGTGGCGAGGCGGGCTACTCGTTGGGAGTTGATGTAAGCGAGCAGTTGCGCGCTAATCTCTGGCGGCACGCTCAAATCTGCCCCACTTTACGTTCGGGATCACCTCTCGACCGTAAGCCTCCATGAACTCGTACTGGTTGCGGCCCACGTTGTGCACGTAAATCTCGTTGAAGCCGAGGTCGGCGTAGTGCTGCAAATGCCCCAGGTGGGTCTCGAGGTCGGCGGACATGAGCACGCGGCCCTTGAAGTTCTCAGGGCGCACCAGCTTGGTCATCGCCTCGAAGTCTTCGGGATTACGGATATCGGCCTTGGGGAAGTTCATGCCGCCGTTGGGCCACTCCTTCACCGCCTGCTCCACTGCCTGCTCGTCGGTGTCCGCCCAGGAGACGTGTAGCTGGATGATGCGGGGCATCTCGTCGGGGTCTTTGCCTGCCTCCCGAGCCCCCTTCTCGAAGCGACCCAGCAGCATGCGTATCTTCTCGTCGGCAGCCCCCACCGTGATGAGGCCGTCGCAGGTGCGCCCGGTGCGCTCGGCATTCACGGGGCCGGAGGTCGCCACGTAGATGGGCGGGGGGTTGTCGGGCATGGTGTAGAGGCGGGCGCTTTCAAGGTTGAAGTAGGTGCCCCGGTGCTTGACGACCTTGCCGCTGAACAGCTTGCGAATTATCTCTATCGCCTCGGCCAGCGTCTCCAGCCGGGTGACCGCCTCGGGCCAGTATTGTCCCACAATGTGCTCGTTGAGGGCCTCACCCGCGCCCAGGCCCAGGTAGAAGCGGCCGGGGTACATGGCTTCCAACGTGGCGGCGGCCTGCGCGAGTATGGCGGGGTGGTAGCGCCAGCCGGGCGGGGTGACGCCGGTGCCGAAGCGCAGGCTGGTGGCTTCACCTATTGCGCCTAATAAGGCCCAGGCGAAGGGGGAGTGACCCTGTGACGGCACCCAGGGGTGGAAGTGGTCGGACACCATGAGGGCGGTGAAGCCGTTGCTTTCTGCTGCTTTGCTGTAGTCTACTAAGTCCGTCGGGTGAAACTGCTCGCCCATGACGGCGTAACCTATATAGTTCTGGGCCATGATTGCTCCGGATTTGGGAATTGGGATTTCGGAATGCGGATTTGATGGGTTTGTCCTGTCATTATAAATGGTGTTACACGTTTCGTGCCTAAGGGTGGCGCTTGTCAGGTTATTTAGGTTGTTCTGGCTTGGTAGGGAGCTTAAACGGCTCTGATGCTTATCGTTTTCACTAGGCCATAAGTATTATTGCCTTTCGGGCGGGAGTATGATGCTGGTATTCCGGCGTGTTGCTAGACTTGTGGTGACCAGCAGCAGGCATTATGGTGAGCACCTTAACAACTTCGATTAATGGTTGTAAGTCCCCAAATGTGCGTACCCTCGAATACGAGATTAAGGACTTATCCAAAGAGACGACTGTCATTGCATACCGGTTCTTAAATAAAGAAATACCTATATCAAAAAACACTTATATGAAGCAAAAACATACGAAAAAGAGAGGAAAATATGACCACCGAACCTGGTGAATATAAGATTCAGTCAAAGGGTTGGAAATTTGTCCTCGTAATGTTCCTCCTGCTGGTGGAGGTGGTTTTCACAGCGAACGTAACGATGGCCGCGCCGCCCACGAAGGGGGAGGCTGTGCAGGCGGACGCGCAACAGGTGGCGCAAGACGAGCCATTGGCCCCCCAGGTGTCAGTGACGTGCAACATCAACAACTCCATCAGCAACACCGATGCCTGGCATAACAACCTCGTAATGGCAGGCAAGACCAATGCTGCGTCCTGTGCGGGTATGCCTGCATGTCCGGGCGCTTTCTTTAGCTTCGTTGAGAGCTACTACGACGTATATACGTTCACGAACAACCTCAATACGTCGCAGTGCATCACGATTACCCTGACAGCCAATTGTGGCTCCGTCGGGCAAGACGGGCTGTTCAGCGCGGTGTACAACGGCAGCTTCGTGCCGGAAAACCCCTGCGTAAACTACCTGGGTAGCACAGGTGCGGGCGGTGTCAAAACGTCGCGCACTTTTGGAGTTACCGTGCCCGCGAACAGCAGGTTCGTGGTTCAGGTAGAGACCTTTGCGGCCAGCGCCTGCGAAAATTATTCGCTGTCGGTTGTGGGTGATATCAGCGGACCCTCATGCCCCGCGCAGCCCACAGCTACGCGCACGAGCACCGCCACCAGCATCCCTACCAATACAGCAACTCGCACGAACACGGCTACTAATACAGCTACCAACACCCCTACGAACACCGCCACTAATACGGCTACTCGCACCAGTACCCCCGTCAATACGGCAACAAGCACCCCTCTGAACACAACTACGCGCACGAGCACCCCTGCACAGACAGCGTCGGCTACAGCCACAACGGTCAGCCAGGCGTCGGCCACGCGTACCGCTACAAACACAGTGCACGTTACGGCTACCGGACAGGCCACCGCGAGCAGTACGGCCATAGCAACGAGTACGGCGGCCACACCCACTGTGTGTGCCATTCAGTTCGCGGACGTGCCTGCTTCGGGCGCTGGGTCAACCTTCTACTCGTTCGTCAGGTGCATGGCATGCCGGGCTATAATCTCCGGCTACCCGTGTGGTGGCGCGAATGAGCCTTGCAACGCGCAGGGACAGCCTTACTTCCGCCCCGGCGTGAACGTCACGAGAGGCCAGATCAGCAAGATGGTAGCCCTGGCGGCGAACCTCACAGGCTCTACGGGAGAGCAGCGGTTCGAGGACGTGGCTCCGGGCAGCACTTTCTACGATCCCATCCAGCAGCTTGCCAGCCGGGGCTACATAAGCGGCTACCCTTGCGGCAGCCCGGCCGAACCATGTGGCGCGGATAGCAGGCCGTACTTCCGCCCAGGGGCTTACACCACACGCGGGCAGCTTTCCAAGATTGTGAGCGAGAGCGCGCAGTACGTTGATGCGGCGGGCGAGCAGAAATTCTCGGATGTAGCGCCCGATAGCCCCTTCTTCGACTGGATACAGCGCCTTGCCAATCGTTCAGTGATCTCGGGCTACGCTTGCGGCGGGCCTGGCGAAGGTTGCGATGCTGCCGGCAGACCATATTTCCGGCCTAGTGAGAACGTCACACGCGGTCAGACTGCGAAGATAGTGGCTAACACCTTCTTCCCGAATTGCCAGACCCCTTAGCACTCGCGAGAGACGGAAACGCCAAGACGCCAAGACGCCAAGGACGCGCCAAGGTTTAGAAGGGTTCAATAGCAAAGAGGACCAGAGTACGAAAGCACATACTCTAGTCCTCTTTGCTATAGTTGCTGACATTTGGGGTTAGGGCCTGTGCAAACTGCTGCGTGTGCGGAACCCTCTCCCCCCTTGGTCATTCTGAGCGCAGCGAAGAATCTCGTCCCTCAGCACCCAAATAGCCCCTTTCCTTACGCCAACAGCGTGCTATGTTGCTACACTACCGCACTGCTGTAAGGGTGCTATGGTGCAATTGAAAGTGGTAACATCCCGGTGGAGGACGAGATTCTTCGCTACACTCAGAATGACAAGGTCCACCTTTGGCTCCCTGTTTCTACACTTTGCAGATAGCCCCTAGCGGAACATGTCGCGGGTGGGGTCCATCACTATCTCGCGGGCTTTGCCTTCGGCGCGGGTGAAGGGATAGCCGCGGACTATGGCGGCGGGGCAGTTGTCGAGCTTGCCCATGACCAGCTCGGCGGCTGAGGCTAGTTCGTCGGCTACGGCGATTACGGTGACGTTGAGCAGGTAGCCGTTGGCGTCGCGCTGGCCCCTGTAGTCGATAAGGGGCATGAGGCCCGATACGCCGATGGCTATGTTGACGATGCCGAAGCGCCAGGGGCGGCCGAACGAGTCTGAGATGATGACGGGGAGGTCGTGGCCGGTGCGCTCTCGTATGTCGTTGCGGATGCGGTCGGCTGAGGCGTCGGGGTCTTCGGGCAGCAGGCAGACGATGTGCTCGCCAGGGACGTTTGAGGCGTCCACACCGGCGTTGGCGCAGACGAAGCCGTGGTGGGTCTCGCTGATGATGATGCCCTTGTCCATGCGCACGATACGGGCGCTCTCCCGTAGCACCACCTCGGTATGGCGGGGGTCTTTGCCCCATTTGGTGGCGAACTCCACCGCGAAGGGGGAAGGCTGTATCGTGTCCAGGCTGAACATGCGGCCCTCGGCCTTGCTGACGACCTTCTGGGTGATGACGAGCACGTCGTCTGCCTCCAAGCTGATGCCGGAGGCTTCGCAGCCGGAGAGAATGAGAGCCGTCAGATCGTCGCCCGCGCTTACTTCGGGTAGGTTGTCGATGCCTATGACTGAGATTTGCATTGGATTACAACTTGTGCCTTGCTCTATGAGCGGCGAGTCCCCTCCGTACGTAGAAGATCCTCTGCTCGCCTATGAAACCTGTGATTACACTGCGATTACGTCCATACGCTAGGTACCGGTTCAAGGAGACCAGCAGACTAAGAGTGACAAAGAGTACTATTACTGTGACCATTGGTGATGCCGCCTCCTGCAACCATGCCGGAGGATTAACAACAACTAGCATGTCCACGCAGTTTCCCATGAAACCCCAGCATATATTGCTCAACGATGTAGGTGCGCTGGCTCCCAGGCTGAGGCCAAAGTTGTTCGGCTCCCACGACCCTACCACGAGCACACAAGTCAGGACCAACACCGGTAATAGCTTGAGAATAGTACGTAACATGCCTGTATCCTCGCATATGTGCTGGGCTAACCTCTCAACCTTGGCAGCACCTTATTAATGAACAATTCCAGGCCGTTGCTGCTGGGGAAGTCGGTGAAGCGAATCTGCATGTGCTTCACGCCCAGCGGGATGAACTGCTCTAGTTCGCGGGTCACATCGTCGGGTGTGCCTGCGACGAAGTGGGGGTCTTCGTTGCGCTGCACTTTATCGGGGTCTTCCGACATGCTGACGATGGCGTAGTAGGAGTGCAGGATTTGGGCGTGGTCGCGGCCTACGTCGTGGCAGTGCTGGGCCAGCACCTCTTGCTTGTGCTTGAACTTGTCCGCCTCCATGAAGGGGGCGTTCCACCAGTCGGCGTATTTGGCGACGACGCGCAGGGTCTTCTTCTCGCCGCCGCCCGCAATGAGCAGGGGTATGGGCGGGTTGGGGCGCGGCTCGCACACGGCGTTCTCGATGCGGTAGTGCTTGCCCTCGAAGCTGGCGGGGCTGTCGGTCCACATGGCGCGGCAGATTTGCACCGCTTCCTCAAGCTCGTCTATGCGCTGGGAGGCGGGCGGGTAAGGGTAGCCATAGGCCCTGTACTCGTCCTCTTTCCAGCCCGCGCCGATGCCCAGGATGAAGTTGCCCTTCGTAAGCACCTGCATGTTGGCGGCCATCTTCGCGGTGAGCGCGGCGTTGCGGTACGACTGGCCGAGCACGATGTGGCCGAAGCGCAGCCCCTGGTGCTTACCCGCGAGGAAGGCCAGAGTGGTAATGGCCTCGAACACCGGGCGGTCGCCCCACTGGAAGTGGTCTTCGGCCCAGATGGTGTCGAAGTAGGGGCGGGCGATCTCGATTAGCTCGCTGGTGCGGTCCATAGCTGCCTGGCTCGCCTGCATGGGGTCCGAGATGGGGTCCGGGAAGAAGCCCTTGGGTGTCGCCTGGGTCACGAAGCCGAACGTTATGTCCTGAGATGGCATCTGTTTCTCCGGGAGTGATGAGGATTGAGGACTGAGTTAAGAGACGAAAACACAAAGCCGCAAAGAACGCAAAGGACGCGCAAAGAAGAATATAGTTTGGACAACTCACTAACCACTAACCACTAACCACTCACCCCGCCGCCGTCAGCCGCGCTTGTTCCAGGTACGCCAGGTCGTCGGGGGTGTCAACGTCGAGGGAGGTGCCGGGCGAGCGGTATACCTCCAGGCGCGCCCAGGCGGTGAGGGTGTCGGCCCGGTGCGCGTCGTAGCTGTTGGGGCCGAAGGAGAAAGGTATCAGGGCGGGCGGGTGGAGCAGCATCAGGTTGGTGCCCTGGTTGTGTCGGTCGGGAGCGAGCACCACAGTGCGGGGTGTCCTGCCCATGCGCACGATTTGCTTGATGTCGGACGGGTGGAGCAGGGGCAGGTCCGCGAATGCCAGCAGGAGAGCATCGGCACCTTGCAAGGTTGACCAGTCGCGGCCTTGTTCGAGCAGCGCGTTGAGGCCGTCCTCCGTTTGCAGGAGTGGGGTCACGCCCGGTGGTAAGTGAAGCTCTTCGGGTCGCGGACTGATTACGGCCACTTCTGCGATTACCCCCGATTGTTGTACGGCATCCAGCACGTGCGCCAGCATATCGAAGGCTAGTTCGCCGCGCTCGGCGGGGGAGAGCCTGTTCGCAAGCCTGCTCTTGGCGTGCAGCAGGGCTTTGATGGGCACTACGGCGACTGTCTTCACGCTACGACTCGCTTCCCCGCTGCCGGGCGAGGCGGTTGCAGAAGACCAGTATGTGCGAGGCAAGCAGCGCCCGGTCGTCGTCGCTCTTCATGATCGTGTTGGTTACTTCCACTTCCATGCCAAGCTCCTCTATGCGCGGGGCCAGGCGCTCGTCCTCCCTATCTATGACCATTGCGTCGATAATGCCCTGGTATTGCCGCGCCACGCCCACGGGAGAGACCTCATGCCCCAGCGTCCTGAGCATGTCGGCTGCCGGGCCTTTGAGGGCCGCCCCGCCCACTATCGGGCTGACGGCGACCTTCGGCGCACTCGATTCCGCTAGTGCCTGTTTCATGCCCTCCACCTGCAAGATAGGGCCGATGCTCACGATGGGGTTGGATGGGCAGAAGATGATCGCTGTGGCTTTATGGAGCGCCCTGGATGCTTCGTGGGTGATGCTGGGCGTGCCTTCGGTGCGAAACGATACGCCCAGCACGCGGTCGGCGTGATGCCGGTGCACGAAGTATTCCTGGAAGTCGAGCACCCCGTGAGGGGTCTTGACCAGGGTGCTTACAGGCTCGTTGCACATAGGTAGGATGTGGGATGGCACTTCCAGGGCGTGTGCAAGCTCGGCTGTGACCTGAGTGATGCTGCTGCCCTGTTGCAGTAGATGGGTGCGCAGGACGTGGGTGGCAACGTCCTTGTCGCCCAGCCGAAACCATACGTCTTTGCCGTAGCGGCGCAGCATTTCGCTGAAGTGCCAGGACTCGTCTTCGAGGCCCCAGCCCTGCGTGCGGTTAGCGAGGCCGGAAAGCGTGTACATCACCGTGTCGAGGTCGGGCGAGATGTGCAGGCACCACAGCTTGAAGTCGTCGGCTGTGTTGACGACTACGGAGAGAGAGCCGGGCGGCAGGATGGTCTGCAATCCCTGGGCCAGCTTGGCCCCTCCCACTCCCCCGGCCAGGGCGACTATCCTGGGGGCGGGGGTATGTCCTTCGGGCGTGTGCTCTCTAGTTGTAGGGTGCTGGTTGCTCATGTGCTGGGTTGGTGAGATGGCGAGTCTGGATGTGCAGAGGCAGGTGCAAAGGGCCACCTCTACAACTTACATCATACCGCAAAGATGGCGGCGCTCACAGGTGCGAATCTACGTTCTCGATGGTCATGTAGATGGTTACGCGGTCCTGCTTGCTGAAGGTGTTGCGCATCATCCGTTCGGCCCCTTCTTCGCCGTTGTAGCGCACAGCCAGCGCCCGGATGTCTGCCTGGCTGCGGTCATGGTCGTAATCCAGTGATGCCCGGCCGGTGAGGGTGACGTAGCTGTACTCATCTTCCACGCAAATGGAGATACGCGGGTCGGCCTTGAGGTTCTTTTCCTTCACGCGGCCCGCGGCGGTGTTCATCATGATGCGGTCGGCTTGCAATTCGTACCACATGACGCTCAATTGCGGCGTGCCGTCCTTGTTGATGGTGGCGAGCACGGCGAACCGGCGCTGCTTGAGAAACTCGCTGACATTATCTTCTATAACCATAGGGGTACTATCAGACCTCCTGAGCATGTTCTGACCGCTCGTATAGAAAATGCGCGAATCTCCACACCTGGTGGGGCTTACTGGCGCAGGTTAGGGTCAGGGGCAATTCGCGTGCCGTGCACACAGCGCGGGACATGTGCGAACAGACGCGTCTGATCCTATATCCCGCGCTGTGTATGCGAGTTACCGTCCGGCTACAGGGATGTCGTGGACTGCGGCCGCGACTTCGTGGAAGACCTCGAAGGCGTCAGGCTCGTACACGTTCGGTATGCTGAAGATGGCGTGATCGAAGCCTAACTCCGCGACCTTGCCGAAGTGGTCGATAGCCTGCTGCGGCGACATGGTGTCGTTGCTGCCGTCGCGGGTCACGTGCACGCGTTCGAGGCTGGTTTTCTCGATCTCTTCGTAGGGGCGGCCTTCGGCTTCGCAGTGCCCGCGCAGTACGTCGAGCTTGTGGCGTACTACGTCGTCGCCCAGGCGCAGGAATATGTTGCACGCGTCCCCGTACTTGGCGATGAAGCGGAGCGTCTTTTGCTCGCCGGTGCCGCCGATGAGGATGGGCGGGTGGGGCTTGCCGACCGGCATGGGCACGTTGAGGGTCTCGGCTAGCTGGTAGTGCTTGCCGTTGTAGGGGCCGACCTCGCCCGACCACATCTGGTGCGCGATTTGCAGCATCTCCTCCAGGCGCTCGAAGCGTTCCTTGAGGGGCGGGAAGGGCACGCCGAGGCCCTGGTGCTCGCGCTCGAACCAGGCCGCGCCGACGCCGAAGTATGTACGCCCGCCCGAAAGCACATCGAGGGTGGTGGCAGTCTTGACGAGGATGGCGGGGTACCTGTAAGTGACACCCGTGACCATCGTGCCGAGCTTGATCCTGGAGGTGGCACCGGCGATGAAACCGAGGGCCGTGTAGCCTTCGAGCATGGCGTACTCGGCGGGACCGAGGCCGGGTATCTGGAAGAAGTGGTCCATCACCCAGAGGCTATCGAAACCCGCTTCCTCGGCGCGCGTGCCTATGTCGCGGAAGGTCTCTCCTATGCTTGCATCTCCACCGGGCCACGTAAAATGGTTCACCTGCAATCCGAGTTTCATTGGTATATATCTCCTCGTGTGCGCTGTTATTTTTGACCGCTCGTACCTGTACTGTCCCATATTCAAGGGTGCAGTATAACACAGGGGACGATGGACGATGGACGATGGACGATGGACGATGGACGATGGACGATAAGAGACGAAAACGCAAAGACGCAAAGGACGCAAAGGACGCGCAAAGATTAGGATTGTTTGGTTGGGTGCTGCTCTGTACCCACGAACCACTACTCAGTCCTCAGTCCTCATCACTCCCATCATCCATCATCCGTCGTCCATCGTCCGTCGTCCGGCGTCCCCGCTATTGAAATAAGTAACGGCAACCGTATATAATAGCAGATAGTTCTCATGTGAACTTGTGCCCTGAAGACGACCAATAGCGTTTTACCCTCGGTCCCGCTGGGAGCCTGCATGTCTACCCCTGTCCGTCGATCTATTCTTGCCGCGCTTTCCCTGCTGCTTTTCTCAGGTTTTTCTTTCTTGAGCTACCCTGTAGCCGCTATGGCGGTGGATGCTGAGTCCGCGCAGTCGCTGGCCGCGGAGGCGTTTCAGCGGGCTTCCACGACGGCTAGGTCGTCTATGGGCACTTTCTCGCCGCTCGCCCTTGCCTCAACTCCCGTTCCGACGCCGGTAGCTCGTACCAGCACTTACCGGGTGGCTATACAGGTGGGGCACTGGAAGAACGACGAACTGCCGGAGCAGCTTTCCAGCCTGGAAGGTAACACCGGGGCTACGGGCGGCGGACGCAGGGAAGTGGATATAAACTTCGATGTCGCCAACCGCATCGCCAAGCTGTTGCAGGCCGCGGGTGTCACGGTGGAAGTGCTACCCGCCACGGTGCCCACGGGTTACACGGCGGATGCTTTCGTGGCTATCCACGCCGACGGCAACTCTTCCGTCGGAGCGCGGGGCTTCAAGATTAGCACCCGCTGGCGCAGCGAGGTGGCGGCGCAGGACGCTATGCTGGTGGACCTGCTGACCGACGAGTACCGCGCGGCTACGGGGCTGCCCGAGGATTCCGGGGTCACTAGAAACATGCGCGGTTATTATGCCTACGCGCCGTTCCGGCCCAACTGGCGGGTGTCGAACTACACGCCGGGCGCAATCGTGGAGATGGGCTTCATCACGAACGCCGCCGACCGCGAGGTGATGTTCAACCGGACCGACAACGTAGCCTCCGGTATCGCGCGGGGCATATTGCGGTACCTGAAGGTGGCCTATCCGAACCCGGCGGGCGCACGCACCTACGGCTACGGGCTGATAGACGACGATATCGATCCCGACGCTCCCTGGCTGCGCAGACCCAACCAGGGGCAAGGTCAGCAAGGGCCGCCCCCGGCTCAAACCATACAGCAGGGCGATTGGCAGGCGTATGTCTTCGGCAAGTCTACAGTTAACGTCTACGGCGGCCCCGGCGGCACTGGCGGGGTAATAGCTCGCATACCGAAGGGACGGCCCTATCACGCCACCGCCCGCAAAGGCGACTACTACCAGGTAGTCCTCCCCGGTGGCAAGACGGGATGGGTGCACCGCAACGCCCTCGTTATCCAGACGTGATTAGTCGGAAACGCCAAGACGCCAAGACGCCAAGGACCACGCCAAGAGTATAAAGGTTTAGAGAGTACAAAAAGGACCGGAGTACGACATTGTGTACCCTGGTCCTTTTACTTGATCCACTATCCTAATCTCTGCGCGTCCTTGGCGTCTTGGCGTCTTGGCGTTTCCGTCTCTACCCGTTACGTGATGGCGTCAATTCGCTTTCGGCGTGCTTCCAGGCTTGGGTGGCAGCGGCGACGGAGGGGGCGGAGGCCGGGAGGGGGCTGTAGCGGGCCTCTATGTAGGCGGAGGTGATGGCGGCGAAGTCGGTGCGCAGGTGGGGCAGGGCGTGGGAGAGCACTTCCAGGTACTCAAGTGGGGTCTGTTGCGGGGCGCGTGGGTAGCCCCGGCGGGTGGCGGCCGATTGCAGTCGAGCGTATATTTGTCGGACCGAGAGCGTGCCGCTCCATTCGGGGTTGCCGCGCATGATCGCAAGCTCGTCAATTTCCGAGTGTGGCCGTTGAGCGTGTTGCTTGCGCAAGAGCCTAGAAATAAGCCTCTCCCACCACCGGCCGACCTGCTGCTTTAGCAAGGCCCACGAGCCGAAACTCTCCCGGTCCTCGGGCAGGTTCTTCGCACGGTCTTCTCGGGCGCGCCTGAGCCGCCGGGCCACCACGAGCAGCACCGCGAGAACGACTACCGAGACCAGCACTATGGCTACAATGGTGAAGATGTTCTGGAGGTCCAGGGCGGGATAGCCGGCGTCCATAGCGTCGAACTGGCGGCGTAGCTCGGCCAGGGGGTCGTTCCTTGACGTGGTTGGGCCGGCCTCGTCCGGGTTGGGAGGGGGTTCGAGGCGTGGTAGGTCAATGTTGAAGGGCGACAAGATGGCGTAGAGGATGGTGTAGAGGACCGAAGCCACGATCAGGACGACCCAGGTGATAGCCGTGCTGACCACGCCCAGGATCGCCTCTAAGCTGAGCGCACCACCTAGCGTGCTTAGTAACAGCACCAACAGTACGCAACCGACCAGCACAGGGGTCCAGAAGCGCGCCTCGGTGCTGCCGGTCTCTCGCCGCACAAGCTCGCGGTTGCCCATCGCCATCCCCAGGAGTGACGCCGCGACAAACCACACCGGGATGGTGCTTACCCTGGACAGGTATCTGCCCACGTCGGAACCTGCGAGTACTCCGGCGATGAGGAACGAGAGACCTATTGTCACCAGCCCAACCACAAAAGTCTTGAAGACAATGTTGAAGTCGAGGCTATCGGTGGTGCGGTAGCTGCCGAGCGACCAGACCCCCATGCAGACGATGCCTGCTAACACCACCCTCGCGAACCACAGCCCGGTGGAGGTAGCGGTGTCCAGGGGATATAGGGCTAGCAGGAGGCCAGCCGTGACGAGAAAACCCACCACGACGGTCAGGGCCTGTGCAACGCGGATATCTAGGTTGCTGTTTATAGCCAGGCTCGCCAACCACCAACCCGCGAACCATAGCAGGGCTAGTACGATGGGGTTCGGCACCGCGTAGGGGCTGATGCCGTAGAGTATGACCTGTTGGACCGCCCAGGCAGCGGCGAATATCCAGCAGGCGTCCATGACGGCCAGCACGATTGCCAGGAACACGTTGGTTGGTCGTCTCGTCAGGACAATGGACATAGATAATTACGAATTACGAATTACGAATTACGAATTACGAATTACGGGTTACGGGTTACGGGTTACGGGTTACGGGTTACGGGTTACGGGTATTCACTAACTTATATGGTTTAGGTGGGGCGGATGGTTCAATTGGGCGTGGGGCAAGGCAGAAAAGCCCCGCTCAGGTTGGGGTGGCGGGGCTTTTGTTAGAAGGGTGGGTTGGGGGTTTACCAGGCGCCTTTGCTGGGGTTGTCGCCGCTGTCGCTGACGTCGGTTGCGCCGCCGCCTGCGAAGCTGTCGGGAGAGTCGGCGTAGTCGGCGTGGGGGCGGGCTATGCCGCCGTCGGTGTCCACAAGCTCGTTAGCCACCACTCCGCCTGCCTGGCCTGATGCGGGGCCTGCTATTACACCTTCTGTATCCCTTGTTAGTGGCGAGATGCCGCCCAACATGGAACCTTCCTCGTTGGCCTCAACACTGTCTACGCTGTCGTGACGCGGGTCGTTACGCTCTTGCTGGTCTGCCATGTTTGGCCTCCCGTTGTGTCTGCCGACCTGGGCAGGGATAGGGTCATTCACATGAGAGTCGCACGATACGTGCCTGCATAGCTTCCGGTAGGGTCTTTGCTGGTGCCCTATACCTCGGCCAGCTCCGATTCCTCGTCAGAGGTTTCAGGTTCTATGCGGCGCAGGGTGGTGATGTCTACGATGCGGTCGGTGAAGAGGATGCCGTTCAGGTGGTCTATCTCGTGTTGCAGCACGCGGGCGTAGTAGTCCTCGGCCTTGATGCGTACTTCCTTGCCCTCCGGGTTCTGGGCCTTGACCACCACCCACCTGTGACGGGGCACCTCGCCGTACCAGCCTCGGATGCTGAGGCAGGCCTCTATGTCCGACACCATCTCGTCGCTAGCCTTGACGATCTCCGGGTTGCACAGGGCCACCTTCGTACCCTTCTCGCCTTCGCGCCTGTCGGGCAGGATCTCTATCACGAGCAGGCGGATGGACTGGTTGATCTGTGGCGCTGCCAGCCCGACGCCGTTCTCGACACGCATCGTCTCGAACATGTCGGCCACGAGCTTGCGCAGGTTGGCGTCATAGGTCTTTATGCGCCTGGCCTTGTCTCTTAATATGGGGTCTGGATCGTATACGATGTCTAATACTGCCATTGGTGCTGCTCCATTTGCTGGGACATCTCTAATCGTTGTTTCTGGTATGAAGAATATTATACAGATTCCAGTAATGATACCAAAGGGGCACAATCACTGTTCGGCAGTGAGGTACTTGATGCTGATTGGAACCCGTACTGCCTTTCTGTCGTTCGTACTATCATGTAGGATGTCTCGCAGCATGGGAGGAAGCAGTATGAACGTAAAGAAGAGGGTTCATCTAATCGCCATAGCTTTCCTGTCCGCGTGTGTCCTACAGGTATGGGGTCCACCCCAGGCGCTTGCGACTTCCTGTATCGGGCCTTTTACGGTGCAGGCGGCTGTTGATAGCTCCGATGCTGTGTTCTTTGGCAGGGTTGCGGAGGTTGTGCGCAACGAGCCACCTTCCCCGGAGGCTCTTCGCTCGCGTGGCATACCCTGGTATGCAGTAACCGTGAGGTTTGATGTAATCAGTACCTGGAAGGGTCCGATTCAACCGCAACAGGCTGTATATATGGACATTTTTGGGAGCAGGGATGGTCCTGGCGCAGTTGTAGGTGAAACTTACCTGGTCTATGCGTCAAAGGCAGAAGACGGGAGCTTGAACTGGAGCAGTAGCCCCTGCCTGTACTGGAGACCGCAGGAGCAGTGGGATAGGGAATTTGAGTTGCTAGGGCCGGGTACCCCACCACTATCGCAGGAGATGATCGCGGCACACGAGCACGAAGCTATGGAAAGAGTTG
>DASVRN010000012.1:0-2687 GCA_036388595.1 Chloroflexia bacterium | reverse complement strand
TAGTAACTAACCACGTATTAACCGGGTAAGGGAAAATATATTCAGAATATGGAGGAGATTACATGAAGGGCACTATAAAGCGCCTGCTTCCGGTTGGTATGGCCCTGGTGCTGGCTTTGCCGGCGTTCGGCAGCGGGCCGGGCTACGCGCAGGGCACCTCGCGCACCTTTACCGAGACGGGCAAGACGGTGAAGGGGCGCTTCCTGGAGTACTGGAACGCGAACGGCGGCCTGGCGCAACAAGGGCTTCCTATATCCGAGGAGATGCAGGAGAAGAGCGATACCGACGGTAAGACATATATGGTGCAGTACTTCGAGCGAGCGGTGTTCGAGTCGCACCCGGACAACCCGAAACCTAACGACGTGCTACTGTCCCTCCTGGGCAACTTCCTCTACCAGCAGAAGTACCCTAACGGCGCGCCCAACCAGAAAGTCAGTACCACTAACGCCCGCAAGTTCGCGGAGACCGGCAAGACGGTGGGCGGTAAGTTCCGTGCCTACTGGGAGAAGAACGGCGGCCTGCCCCAGCAAGGCTACCCCATCTCCGAGGAGTTCCAGGAGAAGAGCGACCTGGACGGCAAGACTTACACGGTGCAGTATTTCGAGCGTGCGGTGTTCGAGTTGCACACGGAGAACGCGCCGCCTTATGACGTGCTCCTGTCGCAGCTAGGCACCTTCCGCTACCGGGCCAAGTACGGCGCGGCGACGACCACCGGCCCTAAAGAAGTCAACGTCAACATAGTGAACTTCAAGTTCGATCCGGGTACGCTGACCGTGGACGTGGGCACTAAAGTTACCTGGACGCAGCTGGACGAGACGATACACGATAGCACGAGCAAGACGAAGGTCTGGTCCTCGCCCATCTTGAACAAGGGCGACAAGTACAGCTACACCTTCACCAAAGCCGGTACTTACGAGTACTGGTGCAGCATCCACCCGGAGATGCTGGGCAGGGTGGTTGTCAAGTAATAAGGACTGAGGACTGAGTAACGCACCAAGAGGCTCCAGGGTAAGTGTCCCTGGAGCCTCTTTTTGTTAGGGTCGTGCTGTTTTTACTGGCTCGTATGTTGCTACTTTGCTCTGGGAAGTGGGGGTCAGGGGCCGGTGCACCGACGCGGTGTGTGGCGTGTTCGTTGGGTTGGAGGCTGCAATGATACCTATGTGGCTACAGGCGGGGCTGTGGGGTCTGCTTGCCGGTTCGGCGTTGTTGGTGGGGGCGGTGCTAGGATACTTCTTGCACGTCCCGCAGCGAGTGATCGCCGCTGTGATGGCCTTTGGCAGCGGCGTGCTCATATCCGCACTCTCCTTCGACCTGACGGACGAAGCTTACAAGCGCGATGGGTTCGGTTCCACGGCAGCCGGGTTCCTGGGAGGGGCGGTCGTGTACACGGCGGCTAACTGGTACCTGGCGAAGCGGGGGGCGAAGCATCGCAAACGGTCGGGGCACACCGAGAAGCAGCCGTCCGAGTCGGAGGACCGCGGCAGCGGCCTGGCCATCGCGGTGGGCGCGCTGTTGGACGGCATACCCGAGTCGATAGTGATAGGGCTGAGCATGATAGAGGGAGGGGTGGTGAGCCTGGTAGCCGTGGTGGCTATCTTCCTCTCGAACATACCCGAGGGGCTGTCGAGCGCGTCGGGGATGAAAAAGGCAGGGCGCTCGCCAGGCTACGTATTCGGCGTGTGGGGAGGCATAGCCGCTGTATCGGGGGTGGCAGCCTTGATAGGTTTCAGCCTGTTCAGCGGCTTATCGGCTAACTTCGCCGCCGCCACCACGGCGGTAGCGGCGGGCGCTATCCTCTCCATGCTCGTAGACACGATGATCCCCGAAGCCTTCGAGCAGGCCCACAACTTCGCGGGCCTCATCACGGTGGCAGGCTTCCTGGCCGCCTTCGCCCTCACCAAACTGGGCGGCTGACGTAATTACGAATTACGAATTACGAGGAAAAGAGACGAAAACGCAAAGACGCAAAGGGCGCAAAGAACGCGCAAAGGTTAGGATTGTTTGGTGTGGCGGTACGCGTAATTCGTAATTACCTCACTGGTTTGCGTCTAGCTCGAACGTCTGCGTTGTGCCGTTGACGTTTACCGTGTAAGTGCCTTTCTTGAGGCCGCGCACGTCGAGGTCGATGTTCTGCTCGAAGGGAGTGAGCACCTGGGCGCAGACCGCATCGGCGGGGCGGGCGGTTGTGATACCTATGTTGAAGGTGTTGCCGTCGCGGGTGGTGTCGATCTTATCGATGCTGGTGCATGCGTCGGACAGGTTGCCTTTGACGCTGACCGATACCTGGACCGGGTACGATTCGCGTATGAGCACTTCCACGCTGTCGATCATAACATTACCCCCTGGAACCCCTCCTAAGTCTGTGCCGCCGGTTGGTTTGGGCCCCGGCGCGTTGGTGGATGTGGTTGGCTCGGCGGCGGGCACGGATATAGTCGTGGACGAGGGTACGGGTGCGGGGGCTAAGGGTGTGGGTGTGGTGGCTTGCCCCTGGCCGGTGCCGCACCCGGCGACGGAGAGGGACAGCATCGCTAGGAGGGTAAGCCGTGTGACGTAGTCTTTTATAGAGCGCATTTCTATCTCCATCTAGTTGTTCTTGCATGTCGTCTGTTTTTGCTATAGAGGGCGCGGAGGACCTCCGCGTTCTATAGCAGATAACGCCTTATTTGCATTTATTGTTCCATACTCCG
>DASVRN010000011.1:0-9107 GCA_036388595.1 Chloroflexia bacterium | reverse complement strand
CACGTATGACTTCACCGCCTGCTCCTGGGGTGGGGCGCTCTGGCCGTCCGGGCGAGGGGGCGAGACCGCGGCTTCGTGTCCCACTAACTTGACCAGGTTGCCGCCGTCAGGGCGCACCGCGTATATATCGGTGCTCTTGCTCTCGCCCAGCGGGGCCATGAAGGTGATAAGCTGCCTGTCGGGAGATACCGCGAGGCCCCTGGCACCCGTCATCTCATCCCCAAGCTCCACCAGCAGTTCGGGCGGGGCCGTGTTGCCCTCCGTATCCAGCGCGAGCCGGTAGATACCCAGGCCGGTGGCTTCTACGTCCGCCAGGGCCAATAGTTCGCGGTCGCTGTACCATGCAATATCGTGGATTTCCGCGCCGGAGAGGGACGGTTGCGCCACGCTGGAGCCGGTCGCGTCGAGTTGCGCCAGGTTTAGCTCGTTGGCCCACAGGTCCAGTGACGCGTCGGTAGTAGCGAAGGCCACCGTATGTCCATCGGGGGAGAGTGCGAATTGGCGCGTCCAGCGGCTGTTGTAACCCTTCCAGACAGACACGGGGTTGGCCGGTTCCGTCGCGCTGACGGACCACAAGTCGCCACCGTTGAGGAAGAGCACCCGGCCCGCCTGCCCGCCGAGAGACACGTTGCGGCTCATGCGGCTGAAGAAGTCTTGCGCCTGGCTCCAGCGCGACTCGAAGTCGCCCAGGGGGCTATCCTTGGGCACGGTGAGGCGCAAGGTGTAGATGAAGTCGGGGTCGAACGCGTAGATTTCGTCGGTGACGCCGGCCGCGGTGCCCCCGCTGCTTCTCAGCCAGGTCGCGCCGCCCTCGGCGCCCTCCAGGCGGCCCTCTCCGCCCAGCAGTGCCTGGTTGCCACTGACAGCGTCCAGGCCCTCGATGTTGCGGTCCACGTGCAGGTTGATCCAGTATGGCGCGTATTCGGTGCCACCCTCGGTCCAGGGGTAGAAGTAGCGGGTGCTGTTACGTGTGTGCGTCCACCAGTTCGGTGGGTACGACACCATGTAGCCGTAGGCGGGGTCGCGCAGTTGGTGCCAGGTGTCGCCGGCTTCCAATACGGGGGCCACCTGTTCGAGTTGCAGGGCGGCATCTTCTATGGTAGCCGTGCCGCGCACCGGGACGTTCGTGGCGGCTATCGGCGGGGGGCTTGCCAGTCCCGTCTCGATGGGCGGCACCTGGCCGTTGACGGAGTTGCCTTCGCTCACCGTCATGGGGTAGACCACGGTGGCCGGTATGGTGGATATTGCGGGGAAGTCGGGGTAGTTCGCTATTGCCCGGTTATCGGGCCTGGGGGTCTGCTCCTGCCGGCTGTTCATCAAGACTACGGCAATGATGGCGCATACGGCCATGCTCGCCGCCGCGAACGGGCTGGCAACGTCCCACAGTCTGCCCCACGCAAATCCCCTGCGCTCTCTTGATGAAGTTGCGGGTTGCCGCGCGGGACCCGGGGGCGTCCACCTGTACCAGTTGCGCCTGCGTGCAGCCATGTCCTCTTTGCGCCGGGCCGCGTCCTTGACGCCGCCAATTTCGCGGAACAGCCCGGCCCTTACCTCGGGCTGCGGGGCGCGCATGGGGGCCTCGGCGAATATAGCCGCGATCTCCATGTACTCGGTCATCTTGCGGGCGCATTCGAAGCACGCCACGATATGAAGGTCCACAATCTCCCGCTCCTCGGGCGTGGCCTCCGCATCTACGTACTTGGATATGAGTAGTTGTACGTCCTCGCAACGATTCATCAATTTTGGATTTTAGATTTTGGATTTTGGATTTTGGATTGGCCGGCAGTCAGCTAATCCAAAATCCAAAATCCAAAATCTAAAATTGTTCCCCTTTCTTATACGCGTCAATGAACTTCTCGCGGCCACGGTAGATGCGGACCGCCACCAGGTTTACCGATATGCCGAGCGTGTCGGCTATTTCCTTGTAGGCCATGCCCTGGTACATGTTGAGCACCAGGCAAACGCGCATGTCGGCGGGCACCGTGCTGAGGGCGCGTTGTATCGCGTCGCTCTCGGCGTGGCTGGCCGCCATGTCGGGATACGGGGAATGTGGCTCCCACTCGTGCGAGAGGGGCACCCAGGTGATGCGCTTGCGGCGGCGCAGGGCGTCGAGCGCGGTGTTGGTGGCTATGCGATAGAGCCAGGGGGAGACTTGCAGCGTGTCGTCGGTGCGGGGCAGGGCGTTGTAGGCCTTCAGGAAAGAGTCCTGGGCCAGGTCGTTCGCCACTTCCCAGTCGCCCACCAGCCTGTAGAGGTAGTTGACGATGGGGGCCTGGAACCGCTCGAAGAGGGCGCTGAAAGCCGCGTCGGAGCCGAGGCGGGCCTCCTGCACTATGGCGAGCAGCTCGTCGTCCGGCTGGGCGGCAGCCTTACGCTGCAAGGACTTATCGAGCCATGCCGAGGCGCTCGCCTGTATATTCATCAGCCGCTCTTCCCCTTGCTCGTCGTAGTAGTCTTCGTCCCGGTCGTACCAGTGGTCCACGCGGCCCCTTCGGCGGGAGGACGACGCTCAAGACTACCCGATTCATAAGACGCTTGGCAGCCTGCGTTTCTTACACCCCGTCTAAAGTACCTTACCCCATACCCCATGCTGTGTCAACGGAAGAGAGGCAATGTTCTTTTAAGGGACACGTAATAGACGAAACCGCAAAGGCGCAAAGAGCGCAAAGGACGCGCGAAGAATGTTAATGCTCACGTAGTACAAGAAGGACCAGAGTACGACATTTGTACTCTGGTCCTTCTGCTATAGACACCCTACCTAATCTCTCCGCGTCCTTTGCGCTCTTTGCGCCTTTGCGGTTTCACAAACAGGTTCCGTTACATCCCTACTGTCGGTCGTTCTCGACGCGTGCCCTGGGCTGTTCGGGTAGCGGCGTGGTAGGTTGGCCGCCGGTGCCAGGCACGTTGTCTACCCGCACGGTGCCCGCGCCGGTGTTCATGTCGGTGCGCATGGTGGGGGTGCCTTCGTCGCCGTATGGGCCGTGGGGGTCGTGGCCGCTCGGGTATGGGTAGCCGGGCACGCCAGGCTGTGACTGGTAGGGCCTCACGTCCTGCGGCGGGGCAGGTCTCTGCTCCTCCCGGTCCTGCCAGGGATTAGACTGCGGGCCGCAACCCCTCTGATGCCAGCCGCCATGCCCGCCCCGGCGTGAAGCCATGCAGATGAACAGGATCAACATGAACAGGAAGAAGAACGGAAATCCACCTCTATACGCTCCCCACAAGAGCAGGAAACCTAGAACAAGAAACATCGTCATGTACCTCCCAACCTCTTGAACAATCTGCAATTCCCTTCGCCTTCATATACGAGACGACCCATATTTTCGTTGCGCCCCTTCTGCCATCGTCTATCGTCCGTGGTCTATCGTCCCCTTCGCGAAACCCCTCCGCATCTTCCGCGTTGTTGTAGATAGAGAGTGGGTGCGCACCCCAGTCACACAAAGTTAGCAGGACATGCAACACACAATCGGAGGCAGGGAAATGAAAACTAGACTATCCGGTACCCTCATGGCCGTGCTGGCCGGGGCCGGGCTGATATCCTCGGTGGCGGCGGCCGCACCCACGTCCGCGCCCCACACCGGCAACACCGTGCGCGCCATACCCTCTAACTTCGCGGATACCGCCTTTCAGTCCGTTTGGACGCGCACCGACGAGCTTGTTGACAACGGCAGCGTCAAGAGGAGCTACTTCTGGGGGCCGACGCCGGGCTTCCGTGCATACGAAGAGTACGCGGAAGGGCCGGGCGGGCAGCACCTGGTGCAGTACTTCGACAAGAGCCGCATGGAGATCAATAATCCCAACGGCAACAAGAATGACCGCTTCTACGTGACCAACGGCCTGCTCACCCGCGAGCTTATATCGGGGCAGATGCAGACAGGCAACAGTAAGTTCGTCCAGCGCTGGCCCGCCGAAATCAACATCGCGTCGGACATGGACGACTTGAGTGCGCCGACTTACGCCAGTTTCCGCTACCTCGTGATGGACCGCGGCAGTAACAACAGCGTCGGGCAGCCCATAGTGGAGACAATAGACCGCCAGGGCGCTACCATGCAGGACAGCAGGTACAGCATCTACGGCGTGAAGTACGCATACTTCGAGTCTGCCACCAGGCACAACATCCCCGACGTGTTCTGGCAGTTCCTCAACCAGAGCGGCCCCGTGAAAGAGAACGGCAAGACTGTCAACGCTCGCCTGAACGACCCCTACTTCTACGCGACGGGCTACCCCATCACTGAGGCGTTCTGGGCCAGTGTCAAGATAGCGGGTGTGGGTAACACCGCCGTGCTGATACAGCCTTACGAGCGCCGGGTGCTCACCTACGTGCCGACCGCGCCCCAGGGCTTCAAGGTGCAGATGGGCAACATAGGCCAGCACTACTACTCGTGGCGCTACCAGGACGCCCGCAAGCCCCAGGTACCCGCCACCCCTCCACCTTATCCTTCTATGACTGCTCGGGCCTGCACAACCGTGCCGGTAAGGGGCTTCGGCAAGGTATGGGCCGACAACCCCAGCGTACCCAGGTTACTGGGTTGCTCATACAACGCTGAGCGCGGCGTCACGGTAGCTTACCAGCCGTTCCAGCACGGGTATATGCTTGGCTTGATAGACTACATAGGTTACGGACCTTACGGCAATAGGAGCGTGATGGTGCTGTTCAACGACGGCACGGTGCAGTGGTTCGCGGACACCTACGTTGAGGGCGAGGGCGAGCCGGAGATGAACCCACCCGCCGGTCTGCACGCACCCAAGAAGAGCTTCGGCAAGGTCTGGCGCGAAGGCACGGGAGCCCGTGTGCGGGAGAGGCTGGGCTGGGCCACCGCTCCTGAGACCGTGGCGGTCGCGACGGGCCAGGCTCCGGGTCCCATACCCTCCATGACGCCCACCCTGCCACCCGCTCCTACCGCTACGCCCACGGCCCTGCCACCCGGCTTCCTGCCCGGCGGAGGTGCGGCACAGGAGTTCGAGCGCGGCACGATGGTGTACGCAGGCCCGAACGTCAAGCGGATATTCGTGCTCTATGCCTCCGACCAGTACCGTTACGCGGGGCTGGGTAGCGCCGACCGCTGGCTGATGTTTGAAGACACGTTCCAGGTGGCACAGAGCCGCTAGCGGAACTAGGTACATTCCGAAGGAAAGGTGAGGACCCGGCGAACAACCAATCGCCGGGTCCTCACCTTTTTCTGCAAGATAAACCTTGACAGCACCACTATCAACTTGTAAAATATACTTGCATATTAGCACTCTCTACTATAGAGTGCTAGCGAGGCACGAAAGTTGCGGTTTGGACGCTGTAAGAAGGCTCAAGCCGCCGAAAATAGCTATGGAACAACTCCACGATAACAGCATATCCGAGCGCCAGCGCCAGATACTCTCCATCATCATCGAGGAGTACGTATCGCACGCGCGCCCGGTGGCCTCGGAGCAGATCGTAAGCAGCTACCACTTGAACGTATCGTCCGCCACCGTGCGCAACGACATGGCCGAGCTTGAGCGGGCGGGTCTCATCGTGCAGCCCCACACCAGCGCGGGCCGGGTGCCCTCGGAGCGGGGCTACCGCTACTTCGTGGAGAACCTGATGCGCCCCAAGGCCCTGCCCCAGGACGAGCAGCGCAAGATACGGCACCAGTTCCACCAGGTGGAGATGGAAGCCGACGAGTGGGTGCGCCTGGCCGCCTCCATCCTGTCGCGCACCGTGCATAGCGCGGCCGTGGCGACCGCGCCCCGCAGCACAGCCGTGCGCCTGAAGCACTTCGAGCTGCTGGCGATCTCGGACAGCCGCATCATGCTGGTGCTGGTGGGTCACGACGGCACGGTAGCGCAGCAGATGCTCCACGTGGACCAGGAGTGGAGCCAGGAGGAGTTGAGCGCGCTCGCAAATCACCTGAACGGCGCGCTCTCCGGCAAGACCTCGCACGAGATCGAGGCGTGGGTGAACGAACCCGCCAACTTGCAGAGCATCCTCACGATTGCCCCCAGCGTGCTCGTCACCCTCTCCACCATGCTCGCCAAGCTGGAGCGGCACGAGACGGCGGAGATCTACCACGAGGGCCTGGCGAACATACTGAACCAGCCCGAGTTCCGACAGCCGGAGCGTATGCAGCAGGTACTCGATCTGTTCGAGCACGGCCACGTCTGGACTTCCATCATCCCGTCGATCATAAACCAGGATGGGGTGCAGGTCATCATAGGCGACGAGGCGATGGGCGAGGGCATGAGGGCTTGCAGTATCGTGCTGGCGCGCTATGGCCTGGGCGAGCACCTGGCGGGGGTGCTGGGCGTGGTGGGGCCGACCAGGATGCCCTACAGCCGCTCGGTGTCGTCGGTGCGCTACATGTCGCAACTGCTGAGCGATCTGCTCCAAAAATCGTACAACTCACCATTCTCAGGACAGGGGGAGACGCAAAGTGAATGACAACGGTGCGCGCGACCTTCGCGACGAGCAGGAGGCCGCGAGCGTAGAGGAAAACGAAGAGAACACACAGGCCATGCCCGAACCCCAGGCAAGCGCGGACGGCGGGCAGCGCGACCTCGCGGCCGAGTACCTGGACGCCTTGCAGCGCGAGCGGGCCAGCTTCCTTAACTATAAGCGCCGCGTGGAGCAGGACCGCGAAGACGCCGCCTACAAGGCCACCGCGAACGTGCTCAAGAAGCTGTTGGGCGTGGTAGACGACTTCGACCGGGCGGTGGCTCACCTGCCGGAAGAAGCTAGGAACGTACCCTGGGTCGAGGGTGTGCTGGCTATCCACCGCAAGCTCAACGCCGTGCTCGAAAGCGAAGGCGTGGAGAAGATAGAGGCGCAGGGCCAGCAATTCGACCCCAACCTGCACGAGGCCGTAGCCTTTGATGACACCGGCGACGGCCACGACGACACGGTAGCCGAGGTCTACGCCAACGGCTACAAAGTCCGCGACCGGGTCTTGCGCCCGGCGATGGTCAAGGTCTTACGCGGTTGATGCAATTCTTAGTTCTTAATTTTGAATTCTTAATTGGCGGGCATGTGGCGGTCAGGCGAGAGTTCAAAGTTAGGAATGAAGAGCGAGAGCAATTAAGAATTAAACATTAAGAATTAAGAATTAGGGAGGAACGAAATGGCACACATACTAGGTATAGACCTGGGCACGACTAACTCGGTCATAGCCGTGATTGAGGCGGGCGAGCCTACGGTCATCCCCAACGCGGAGGGTGCGAACCTCACCCCGTCCGTAGTGGCGGTATCGAAGTCGGGTGAGAGGCTGGTGGGGCAGGTCGCCAAGCGGCAGGCCATCACCAACCCGGAGAACACCATCTTCTCGATCAAGCGCTTCATGGGGCGCAAGTTCAACGACCCCATAGTGCAGCGCGACATCAAGCTGGTGCCCTACAAGGTGACCGAGGCCCCCAACGGCGACATCCAGGTGTGGCTGGGCGGCAAGGCTTACTCGCCGCAGGAAGTCTCCGCGATGATCCTGCAAAAGCTGAAGACCGACGCCGAGCAGTACCTGGGCGAGAAGATCACCCAGGCGGTAATCACAGTGCCGGCCTACTTCAACGACGCCCAGCGGCAAGCCACCAAGGACGCCGGTAGGATCGCTGGCCTTGAAGTATCGCGCATCATCAACGAGCCTACCGCTTCGGCCCTGGCTTACGGCCTCGACAAGAAGACCGCGCCCGAGGAAGAGGTGGCGGTGTACGACCTCGGCGGTGGCACCTACGACATCTCGGTGCTGACCCTGTCGGAGGGCGTGTTCGAGGTGAACGCCACCAACGGCGACACCCACCTGGGCGGCGACGACTTCGACCAGAGGGTTATCGACTGGGTGGCCGACGAGTTCAAGCGCGACCAGGGCATCGACCTGCGCCAGGACCGCATGGCTCTCCAGCGCCTCAAGGAAGCCGCCGAGAAGGCCAAGATCGAGCTTTCGACCACGCAGAACACCGAAATCAACCTGCCCTTCATCAGCGCCGACGCGCAAGGCCCCAAGCACCTCAGCATGACGCTGACCCGCGCCAAGCTGGAGCAGTTGGTGGGCGACCTGATCGACCGCACCATCCCGCCGATGCGCAACGCGCTCGATGACGCCAAGTTCAAGCCCGGCGACATTGACGAGATACTGCTGGTGGGCGGCCAGACCCGCATGCCCGCGGTGCAGCAGAAGGTGCAAGCCTTCTTCGGCAAGGAGCCTCACAAGGGCATCAACCCCGACGAGGTGGTGGCCGTGGGTGCCGCTATCCAGGCGGGCGTGCTCAAGGGCGACGTGAAGGACGTGCTGCTGCTCGACGTGACCCCGCTCACCTTGGGCCTGGAGACGCTGGGTGGCGTGGCTACCCCGCTCATCCCGCGCAACACGACCATCCCGACCAAGAAGAGCCAGGTCTTCTCGACCGCCTCGGACAACCAGCCGAGCGTGGAGATACACATCCTGCAAGGCGAGCGCCCGATGGCTAGCGAGAACAAGACGCTGGGCCGCTTCATCCTGGACGGCATTCCCCCCGCGCCGCGTGGCGTGCCCCAGGTGGAGGTGACGTTCGACATCGACGCTAACGGCATCCTGAACGTGTCGGCCAAGGACATGGCGACCCAGAAGGAGCAGAAGATCACCATCACCGCGTCGTCGGGCCTGAGCAAGGACGAGATCGACCGGATGGTGCGCGAGGCCGAGTCGCATGCCGAGGAGGACCGCAAGCGCCGCGAGCTGATCGAGGCCCGCAACATGGCCGACAGCCTGGCCTACAACGCCGAGAAGTCGCTACGAGATTTGGGCGAGCAGGTGCCCGCCGAGGTCAAGGAGCAGGTAGAGGCGAAGGTAGCGGCGGTGCGCGAGGCGCTGAACGGCGACGACACCGACCGGATCAAGTCGGCCACCGAGGAGCTTAACACCGCGATGCAGCAGATTGGGCAGGCGATGTACGCCAAGCAGCAGGCGGAGGCGGGCACCCACGGCCCCGGCGTGGACGGCATGAGCGAGGACGGCGCAAGCCCCAACGGCACGGGCCCGGAGACGGCCAGGCGCGAGGCCGAGGAAGGCACTGTGGAGGGCGAGTTCCGCGAGGTGTAAGCGGGTTTTGGACTTAGTAACTAGCGATAAGGACTGAGTGGCTTAGGCTGCTCAGTCCTTTTTCTTGTGCGACTC
>DASVRN010000010.1:0-13039 GCA_036388595.1 Chloroflexia bacterium | reverse complement strand
ACTAGCCGCTTCTCGTATGACCATGTTGGACAACCACCACTCAGTCCTCAGTCCTCAGTCCTCAGTCCTCAGTCCTCAGTCCTCGGTACTGCTCCTCAGGTCCGCCATGTCGAGGAGACCTTCGAGGGCGTAGAACTCGTACATGCGCATGAGGGCGCGGCTTTCGGGGTCCATGTGCTGGTAGAGGGCTTCGGTGAGGCCCTTGCGGATTTCGGCCGGGAAGAGCTTGGCAAAGCGGTTTTGCTCTATCGCGACGAACAGCTTGTAGAGGTCGAGCAGGGCAATCGTGTCAATGGTCAGTTCCTGGTCGGTCATGCGAATCTTGCCGACGTGCATGCGGGTCTTGAGCTTGTTTTCGCGGCAGAAGCGGTTTAGCTCGTACTCGAACTCCATCGCTTTGCGCGAATAGCCGTACATCACCAGCTTGATATAGATGGCCTCCACCGTGTAGCGGAAAAGCTCCATCACGCGGTGCTTGTTGGGGGGCACAGGCTCTACGAGGCTGAGGCGGGTGAGACCGTGCAGCAGCTTGGCGGTCTCGAATTGGGTGCGCTGGCGTTTGCGAGCTATAGTCGCCACGTCGCTTACGCCGTCAACCATCGTGAGCACGTCGCGGGCTTCATCGGATAGCGGTCCGGTGGCGGGCCTGGGCAGGCGGCGGAAGGCCATGAGCACAGACGGCACCACGGGGGCGATCTTGATCCATTCGTCCACGCGGCGGGTGCCCTCGATGATGAGCTTCTCGGCGCTCACCGATACGGGCGTGCCGTCGGCCTTCACCAGCAGGTCGCCCTGGAAGGTGAAGCGGCAATTGCGCCAGAGGAACAGGGTGTAGATGGTGGCTTCCAGCATCTGCTCCTCGCACCAGTTCAGGTCCTCCATCGTGACGAGGCGGTGCTGCAAGAGTAGCTGCGAGGGGTCGGGGCCGCTACGCTCCTGCTGGGTGAGATTGCCGGTGTAACCGCTTGGAGGCGTGAACACCTCGATGTCCTCGAAGTTCTCCATGTGGGGGGCGGTGCCGCCGGAGTCGAGGTTGAAGGCGTCGGCGTAGGAGTCCCGGCTATTGCCCCGGTCGTTGAGGCCGCCGGTGATGGGCGCTTTGAAGTGGCCGCCGTTGCGGCCGACCGTGGCGCTCATGCTTGCGGGGGACTCGCGTTGCGGCAGGACCGAGTCCTCCTTTTCGGTGACGCCAAGCACGCGCTTCCAGTCGTAGCCGAAGTAGCGCTGTAGCTGCATCGGGTTCAGCTTACCGGCCTGGATGAGAAGATCGACCACGCTGAGCAGGCGGGTAGCGGCCGCGATGTAGCTGATGCGGCCCTGCTCGAAGCAGATGGTGCGCGTATTCCAGCCCTGGATGAGGGTGAGCGTGCCCGTCTTCTGGGTGAAAGACAGGGTCTGCAACAGGTCGGTCAGGGTAAATAGACCGATCCGCCCTTGCAGGTCAAATTCTTCTTTCTCGTGTGTATCCATGAGGGTGCCGTGCCTGGTTAGTGGGCGTGCCGCGAGCATGGGGGTAGAAGTTGGAGTTTCGGGCGCAAATTTACCCGCGAAATGCTCATAACGCCCCCCTTCATAGTAACAGCAAGCGCGGCCCTTAAGGAACGGGAAAATGGTACTACGCGCCGCAGCCATCATGGTTGAGCCGAAAGTACCAGCCTGAGTACACCCTGGTAGTAGGACGTGAAGTCTCACGAGATGCAAATACTCTCGGGGTGAGAGAAGCACACTCACAATCAATACACGTCAGGATAGATGGTACGGAGTTAGGAAGCTCCAAAACCGGTTGGGTTCAGCATAGTAAAGCGTCAGATTAGGCCTTCAACTTACAAAACTACGCAGAGCCTTCAGGTTTGTCCGGCAGTCCAAAGGTAGCCTTCAACATAGAGGCTATCTTACCACTGATTCCGTAGCGGGTGTGGCGCTGGATTTCAACTGTCTTTTTACCATCTTCCTCCGTGATCCGCATGATTTCATGCTCATCTTTCTTACCTTTGGTTACAATTACGTGCAAGGCACCTACAGCCAGGACCGCCAGAGCAACAATCTCAAGGCCGCCGAGGATAAACTGTTTCTTCCCTGAGCCTAATATAGCGTTGCGTACATGGTCCTCATATTCGGGCGTCAGAGCACCAGCAACAAGAGCCAGCCTACACAATTGTTCCAGGTCTTCTAAATTGCTATAAGGTTCTTCGGTCAACTGCCGTATCTCAGGAGTTTCCGCAAGCCACTGCGCGTCGTCGGAAGTAAGTCGATCTCCCAGGAACCCGGCAGCTTCAAGTACCTGCTCACGAGATAGAGCCTCAATTTGGCTTACGAGGTCGTTCATTGTTAATACTCCTTCATAGCGAACCATTCAACACAAAAGGGCCCCAGAAGTAGAAGTGCGGGAACTGGTGCTTGCACTCGATACAAGCCTGCTGATAAGCCCATTCAATAGTGGCACCGGGTTGTGAAGTGCGGTGCCGGTAGAAAATCTGCATCCAAGCCAGCGATGATTGCTGCTCTACATCCCAAAGCGGGCTTATTAGTGCTCGCGTGCCGCTACTGAACAGGGTCTGCTCCAGTCCAAGCCGCACACCTCCCGGCCCAATTTCAGTAATACCCGACGAGCAGGCAATGGATGTCACAAGTCCAGGTGACTGTGTTATGTTCTGCCAGGTAAGCACAAACCTCTCGTGGCTTGGGAACTCCCGTACTGAAAGAAGGGCCGGAGGCAGGCTGCCACCGTAGGCAAGGCAGATCCCGTACCCTTTCTCATGACCTGCGGTAGTTCCGTGGCAAAGGAAGATAATCTCTCCAGAGTTTGCCAAGGCCTCAGCTATTTTAGCATGATCTGCCTCCTCTTGCCTGAGCCAGGCCGTCTCACCTTGCAAGCTTAACATTTCCAGTATGGACTCTGCTGCGTCAGTTATACGCCGGGTGAAATTATCGTTATCGCTACGCTTCGTGACGGAAACTAAAGTCGTTGGCTTGGATGTAGTGCTCTCCTCAGGTCCAGCGGCCCTAAGTAGCGTTGCGAAATTGGGTGCATAACTGACGGTATATTCCTCAATAAGATGCGACTGCGACGGCAACCACAATAGATGGAGAGGTAAGCCAGTAAAGCTACGCCCTGGGAGGAAGTGAAGGTGATCACCTTCAGTCAGGTATGGCGCTATTAATGAACCTAGCTGCCGGCTCAGCGCGTCCCATTCGCTGAGTCGGGCGTCCAGATGCGACAGATCGCTTGGATTAGCCTTTTTCATAAGGGTGCTGAACTGAGCTCGTAGCCTTGCGACAAACGCTGCCGAAAGCTCGAGATCTGGGAGCAGAGTAACATGTCCCGTCTTTGAGGATATGTTCGCAAGGCGAATACTGTGCGTGGTTTCCAGAAAGAAGAAGCATTCAACATTTTTGCCGGACACTTGTGCGGCCTCTAAATACCGGGCCAGAATAGAGTCATATACCAGCGAAGTCCCGGCTTCTTTGCCCAGTAACCGGGCACTAATTTCACGGCCGTTCATGAACTCGTGGACCGACAGCAAGGTCTCCGCACTGACGATTCCTTGCTCCACCAGGTTCAGGGCGACTAAGGCGAAGTTATCCTGGAAAGTCGCCTTGTCTTGCAACCAGGATGGGGCAAATGAAACGTCCTCCGCAACCGGCACCTCCTCATTTATATCTCTTACGGCTGCCTCGAAATAAGGCCAGCATTCTTTGTAGGCCCCAAGGGTGTAGGAGATCCAGCCTCTAATATAAGGTAGTTGCCAGGAGCCTTGGATGTCCATTAGAGCAAACCTGTTCCAACAAGGCTCAAACAGCGCCTGGGCTTCTTCAACCTGACCTTCTTGTAACCACCGCTCACATACCGCCGTGAGCATTGTGATGATGAGCGCTAAGTCCTCCTCAAAGGATTCATTTTCAAGTAGATCAACGATAAACTTACGGCATTCGGCGAGGAAGGATTTTCCGCTTTCAGAAATGGGATAGAACCTTTGAGATGACGCGGCGAGTCGACCTCTCAAATCTATTGCATCGTGTGGTAGGATTGTAAGAGCGCGTTGTAGGTCCTGTATACCGGCTTCGTCGTCACCCAGGGCCTGGTGCACCATACCCCTTGCCAGCAGGTACCTGGCGAAAGCTTGTGCATCTAAGGACTGTTGAGACAATTCAATTGCGCGGTTGAAGCAAACTTTGGCGTCCTCATTTCTGTTCACCTGAGTGTAGAGTATACCCAGGGTATGCTGAAGAGTATGGTCGTCAGGGTTGTGTACAATCAAGGACTTCAGTATCTCCAAGGCTTTGCTAAACTGGCCGAGTTGGCGATACACGATAGCCATGTTCTTATGTATTACTTTCTTGTTAGACTCTCTGTCACCGGTATAGTTCTCAGGTGCGTCAGTTATGAGGTTGTTCACGAATTCGTAGACTTGTAGAGCGTCCTGGTAGTCAAAACTATACCGAAGGGTATTTCCTACTTCATTCCAGAAATAAATCATCAGAGCAGGGCTTGTTTCATATAGATCAGTGTCTAACAGATCATAAACTCTTCTGATTAGAGTGGCTGCCTCCTCCCACAATTGGAACACGTTCAACGCCTCAGCAGCGTGACTGACGATTGATATCTGGGCAACAGTATCATCGGCCGCACGCGCCCGCTCAAACATTATGCCGATATACTTGAAAGCCATATCTTGCATTGAGTTCCTGAGCAGCAAAGCGACAGTTGATCTTACAAACTGGCCTGATTCGGAACTCTCTTCTACCGTCTTGCTAAAGTGTATGTGTTCACTGCTCGTTTCCAGGATGGCATTAAGGTACGCTTCTCGTGCCAGCGAAGTGGATGCTCCTTCGGGAAACAGCATTATGCCAAGACCCGACCTTGACAGGTGGCCAAGTTGCTCAGCAAAGCCGTAATGCCTCAACATCTCGTCAAAAATGTTTACTAACTCGCGGCTATGGTTTTCTAGGGTCAATTGTCCAAACGTAGACTTCCACAGATCGACAAACGTCAATGTTTGCCGGACAATTTCAGGAGGTATTAGGAGTTGAGGGTCGAGGACAAAGTTTGGCGTTTTGCTAAGGGACCAGTTGACGCTGACGTAGTGAGCCCAATACTCCTTTCTTGGGTTTGCTTGTCCAGCATGCAGATGTACCACTGCGTTGAGGAATTCCTGTCGAAAGCCAATTGCGTATCGATTGGGATCATCGGTGGGGTTTACAGGCTCAGGACACAACTCGATTACACGGGCAAGTACCTCAGGCGTAATACACTCGCGGGGTACCAATGTGCCTATTTTCTGTGGAAGAGAAAGCATCGTGCGTGTACGTGCCGCCTCCAAACCTATGCGGTGTATATGCTCTGCTAACAGGTCGAAGTACCACTCACGTGTCAATGCTGCCTGATCTTCGGGACTAAGGTCTGCGGTCATGGTAAGAAATGGCGGTATATAGCCATCAATTTGACTCTTCCAGATACGTAGGAAGAATGGTGTAAATAGATCGACTTGTTGCTCTCTGGTCATGTTAATGAATTCTTCGGAAGTAAGAGCTTCTAGAGGCGGAGTGATGTAACGGTCTAACCATGGCAATACTGCGTGACGAAGTTGGTTGTAACCTGCGCAAGTACGTAACTCAATCCCTTCAGGAACAATATCTGACATTTCTTGTTGGTTCCAGGTCTCGGCGCCCCACAATGACAGCAATACAGTCTTCTCCTCCCGATTCATAACTACGACAGGGACAGGAAGAGCGCCTGAGAGCTTGCATACTGGACAGGTTGCCACATTCAGTTGGCCCTCTAGCAGATCAAAGATGGGGCTGAGATCAGAAGGAAACAAAATGTTGCGCACCACTTCAGGTAGTGTTACATCATGCCCACAGTTTACGCATCTGAAGCTTTCAGCCATCTAGATATACCTCCACCCAAGGTTTGCCTTGATAGATTTCGCCTGAAATCCCATACTAGAGATGGAACTTCCTTGGCGACTTAGTCACCACTTAGCTATGCCGCCCCATAGGCAGCCAGCCTCAGTGCCTCGACTAAATCAAGAACTGGCCTTGTTTACCTCTTTACACATGCGGGTAATTCACAGCATTCTACTCTAGAGATGTACCAACAGTCCAATCGCATTTGTCACGCTCTCTTGACCACTGGGATGACTGGAGTTCCAATCTGGGAATAACACCAGGAATTCCAAAGTAGGACCTTATCTGGCTGCATTCGCACCCCAATAGTACTCCTCGTGGATAAAATAGCCACATGGAGGTCGCTTGACTAGTATCTGAGGAGTGACCTATACTTGGATTCGTGCGATCACAACAAAATAGCTAAGCAGACTTTCAGGGCAGGGTGAGATTCCCGACCGGCGGTAAGGCGAATGTCGTACAAGGCAGTCGCCAAGCCCGCGAGCCGCAAGGCAGACCCGGTAAGAAGCCGGGGCCGACGGTACAGTCCGGATGGAAGAAAGTCGAACGAGCCGCACGCGCGGTGGCATCTCATGCAGGGCCGCGCGGTCGAAGGCCGGGTCATCCCGGTGTTCGCGCATGGGGCTGTTCACGATTCCTCGACCCTGGTAGCTGCACGGCAACCGGGGATTTTTTATGGGCTACGCAGAGACAGAGACAACCACGCCACGGAGCGTGAGTGACTACAATCGCATAACAGGCATTCCTACGGAGTCACGAAACGGGCACCCCGAACAGGACGCCGTCTTGCTTGTGCCGGATGAGCCGGACAGGGCGAGGGCTGTACGCACTACCCTGCTACGGGCGTTGGTGGGGCTGGTAGCGCTTGCCTGCCTGGTGCTGGTCTGGTGGCTGCTGGTGGCCGTGGGCAATTACCCGCCGTTTATATTGCCCGCGCCGCTGGACGTGGCCGAGCGGACGTGGAGCATGCTGCTTGACGGCTCGCTGTGGCTGCATTTCGGCACTACCACGCTAGAGGCGGGTCTGGGGTTCATACTGGCGCTGCTGGTGGGCTTGCCGCTTGGTTACCTGCTGGCGCATAGCAGGCGGCTTGAGCGGGTGATTAGCCCCTACATCGCGGTCAGCCAGGGGTTGCCGGTCGTGGCAATCGCGCCTCTGCTGGTGCTCTGGCTGCAAGACGACCTGGCGCGCAAGGTAGTGATTGTCGCGCTGATAGTGTTCTTTCCGTTGCTGGTAAACGCCGTCGTGGGGCTGCGTGGGATTGACAGATCGATGCTGGAGGTGGCTCGCATATCGGGGGCGAACCGCTGGCAGACGATCTGGTACGTGGAGTTGCCGCTGAGCCTGCGGGCGCTGCTGGGAGGTGTGAAGCTGGGGCTTACCCTCTCGATCACGGGCGCGGTGGTGGGCGAGTTCGTGTCGTCAGGGGCGGGGCTGGGGTTCCTGCTCATGCTGGGGCGGGGGCTGTTCGATACGACGCTCATCTTCGTGGGGCTGGTGTCGCTGGCCTTTCTCACCGTGGTGGCGTACCTGGGGGTTAGCCTGCTTGAGAAGTCGCTGATTAGCTGGGAGTAGTGGTTAGTGGTTAGTGGTTAGCGATTAATAAGATTTTGCGCGAACAAATTACGAGGATTTAGGAGATTACACAGCAATGTATAAGAAGCTTGGCAAACACATAGTGGTTCTTGTGGCGCTTGCGCTTACCACGTCTGCCTGTGGCGCGCCTCAGGCCGGGTCTAACACGCCTCGACCTGAGGCAGGAGTTACAACATCTCCTGCGATGGAAGGCACGCCCGCCACGCTGACGAAGGTGACCATCGCGCTGGGCTACATACCTGACGTGCAGTTTGCGCCCTTCTACGTGGCGTTGCACAAGGGGTACTATCGCGACGAAGGGCTGGACGTCACCCTGCGCAACGGCATTGTGACAGACCTGGTTGGGGAGCTTGGCACGGGGGCGAACAATGTGAACTTCGCGGCGGTGTCGGGCGACGAGTTGATACCAGCGAGGGCCGCGGGGGTGCCGGTGAAGTACGTTATGACTTGGTACAGGCAGTACCCGGTGGCGGCGGCGTCAATCGTCGGCAAAGGTCCGACGCTTAGCAGCCCGGCGGATCTCAAGGGGAAGGTGGTAGGAATACCCGGTCCGTACGGGGCCAACTACATAGGGTTGCAGGCGCTGCTCAAGGCGGGCGGGCTTACTTTGGAGGACGTGCAGGTCAAGTACATCAACTTCACGCAGGTAGCTAGCCTGTCGGCGGGGCAGGTGGACGTGGCGATGGTGTACGCCGCCAACGAGCCGACCCACCTTCGCAGCCAGGGCTTCGAGGTAAGCACGCTGCCGGTATCTGACTACGCACAACTCGCCTCCAACGGGCTGGCGACCAACGAGAAGACGCTGAGCGAGAACCCGGACCTGGTGCGGCGTGTGGTGCGCGCCACGCTGAAGGGTATCGGTAGCACGGTAGATGACCCGGAGGGGGCCTTCCAGGAGTCCCTAAAGCAGATACCGGAGCTTAGCAAGAGCGATGACACGCAGCAACTCCAGCGCCAGGTCCTCACCGAGACGATCAAGTTGATGCAACCTAAACCAGGCGACCCAGCAGCCAATCAGCCCGTAGGCTGGGTTGACGTGGACGTTTGGACTAAGACACAAGACGCGCTGTTCGATTTCGGCATAGTCAAGAAGAAGCTGGATGTCGAGGAGATGTTTACGAACGAGTTTGTGGAATAGGGGATGTGGGCTGAAACGTGGTTCTGAAACGTGAAACGTGAAACGTGATGCGGCTTGCTTTTGTTGGTTCGTGAATACGAAGTCATTGATATACAGGGACCATATTCCCCCTGTCATCCTGAACGCAGTGAAGGATCTCAAGAACGTGGGGAGTGGTGCTGTTGAACGTGTGGGTCATGGTGCTACAGGTTCAGCGCCGTGGTAAGCGGAGCATCTTAGATCCTTCACTACGTTCAGGATGACAGGGGGAGTACGGTCCCGCCAAAGTAAACGTCCGGCATCCACGAACCCTGTTTAGCAAACTGCATCACGTTTCACGTTTCACGTTTCAGATACCGATCCCCGCAACTCATTCCAGACGTGGCGCATGTTATCAAGATGGGCCTGGAGGTGGGGGAAGTCGTCGTAGAGGTCGGCGGCGACCTGGAGGAGGCGGTCCAGGGGTATGCCCGAGGCGGCTGAGGTGCCTACGTGGTGGACCAGGGAGGTTACGTAGTTGCGGTCGTTGTCGAGGCGGGCTTTGATGGCGCGCTTGCCGGTGGCGGGGGCACCACGGGAGGACATGGCGAGCCTGGCGTCGAGGGCCTCGATTGTGTCCAGGGCCTGAAGGTAGGCGTCGGCCCCGCCCGCCAGGTTGGGCACGCCTGCACCTGGTTCCGGTAATATATCTCCCGCCAGCAGTACCCGCTCTTTCGTTTCGTATAGGGCCATGCGGGCAGGGGTGCCGGGGAGCGGTATGGCATCCCAGGCTGGCATGGGGATCGGCAGGGGAGTGCGGGCCGTGAACGTCTCGGGGGAGAGGAGAGGCAGCGTGGGCCAGGCGGATAGACTTTCCGAGGGACCAGGCACGTGCTGGCTGGACCTCTCGCTGCCGGTTAGCACCACAGCCTCTAAGTCGCCGCCCATCTCGGCCACGAAGCGGTTTACAGCATCGGGGAGGCCGGGGTCTACGACGACCGCCCCGGTGTCGCCCACCAGCACGAGGAAGTTACGCCCTGAGGCATCCCCCTGGAAGAGCCACAGGCCCGGTACGACCTCATGAGCTTCGATCAAGTTACGCTCCTGGTTCTGAAACGTGAAACGTGAAACGTGAAACGTGAAACGTGATGCGGCTTGCTAAAGAGGGTTCGTGAGTACCACCGTGTGGGTGAGACGGGACCCAACGCCACCTGTCATCCTTCGCTACGCTCAGGATGACAGGTGGCGTTGGGTCCTGCAACAGCACCATAGTCGTATTCACGCACCAAATAGCACCAGCCGCATCACGTTTCACGTTTCACGTTTCAGCATCCTACTGTCTGCGGCGCAGCACGATGTTGACCACACCGTTTTCTTCTATCTCGGTGCCGGGGGCGGGGTCGGTGCGCAGGACCGCGCCGGGCGGGACGCTCTCGTTCGGGTCGTCTTCTTCCGTGACGGAGCCTACCGAGAGGCCGAGGGCTTCCAGGCGTTGTTGTGCGAGTTCCAGGTTTTCGGTGCCTCGCAGGTCGGGCACGCGCTGGCTCCTGCCCAGGCTGATGTAGATAGTCACGGCCTGGCCCGACTTCACGTTGGTGTCGGCGGGAGGGTCGGTCCGGGTAACTATGCCTTTGGGCACGGTATCGCTGCCCTCGTAGGCGATTGTCACACGCAGGCCGGTGCTCTCCAGCAGGCTACGCGCCTCGTTGGGGTCGGTGTTGGTCAGGTTGGGCAGCTTGAACGCGGGCGGGCCACGGCTGACGCGCACGGCTACCTGGCTTGTCTGTTTGAGAATGGAGTTTTCGGGCGGGTCTTGCTGGGCCACCACGCCTTCCTGCCACTCCACGCTGTCAATGCGCTCCAGCTCGAACAGTTGGAAGCCGCTCTGCCGCGCTATGACGATAGCATCTTGCACCCGCAGACCGACCAAGTTTGGTACGGGCACCGATATAGGTGTGCTGGTAGCGGTGGGGGTGAGGGTGGGGGTGGAGGTAGGCGTGTTGGTGGGAGGCACGGCCGTGTTGGTAGGGGTGGCTGTAGGCACTGTAGGCGTGGCGGTGGGACTGGGTATGACACGTTCCTGGAACAAGCCGGGCAGGTTGGGGCCCAGGACGATAACGCCACCAATCAGCACGGCCAGTATGCCCAATGTGATGAACGTGATAGCGGCAATCATACAGCCGGAGCTACCCGCGCCAGACTGGGCACGAGGCACCGGGGCGACGGCCATCGAGGTGGGGCTGCCAAGCGGGCTGGTCATGCCCCTGGTGGGGAGTGTGCCCGCAGCCGCGCCGCCCATCGCGTAGGCCCCTCTCGGCCCCGCACCCACGCGCAAGGAGCCGGTAGCCGGGCCGGAGGCGCTCATGCGGCTCGTCCTGGCACCTACCTGGGGAGGCTGCTGGCCGCGCGGCCGAGGCTGCACGTTCACCTGGGCGACGGGCACCTCCATCGTGGGTTGCTGGCCGCCCATCTGTATGGCCCGTAGCGCCTTCTCCATCTCCGCCGCGCTGCCGAACCGCTGCTGAGGGTCCTTCGCCATCGACTTCAAGATGACCGCATCGAGGCGCGGAGGCACCGATGGGTTGAGGTTGCGGACCGAAGGGGCCTCTTCGGAGATGTGCTTGTAGGCCAGGCCCATGATGTTCTCGCTCTCGAACGGCAAGCGCCCGGTGAGCATTTCGTACAGGGTCACACCTACAGCATAGATGTCGGACTGGGGCACCACGCGCTCGCCCTTGGCCTGTTCGGGGGAGAAATAGTGGGCGGTGCCCAACGCCAGCCCCGCCTCGGTGAGACCCAGGTCGGACACACTCTTGGCGATGCCGAAGTCGGTGACTTTAACCGCGCCATCGGGCGTGATGAGCACGTTCTGGGGCTTGATGTCGCGGTGGATGAGGCCGCTACGGTGGGCGTATTCGAGGCCCGCCAATATCTGCGCGGCGACCGAGATGGCTTTGCCGATAGGCAGGGGCGAGGTGCGATTGATGTAGCTCTTGAGGCTCTCGCCGTTGATGTACTCCATTACGATGTAATGGATATCGCCGTCCTGCCCCACGTCGTAGACGTTGACGATGTTGGGGTGGGCGAGGTTGGCGGCGGCCTGGGCTTCGCGGCGGAAGCGGGCGACGAACTGGGCGTCGGTGGAATATTGCTCGCGCAGCACTTTGATGGCGACAATGCGGCCCAGTATGTTGTCGCGGGACTTGTAGACCTGGGCCATGCCACCGCCGCCCACCACGCTGATGAGCTGGTACCGCCCGTTGAGCACGCGACCTATCCCGCCGCTTATATTTTCGCCGCCATTGTCAGCCAATACCTACCCCAATCACCCGACATGCAACAATTCTGCGCGCTGGCACACACCTTGCGCTATAGTCTCGGACCCAGCACGGAGCCTCGCGTACACTTTTGCACATTGAATAGGTACGCGTAACACTCCTGACAAAGATTGTAAACCAGCCTATGGGGCATGTCAAACGACAAAGGTGTTAGTTGTTAGTTGTTAGTACTGAGATCAAATCCGAAATCCGAAATCCCAATTCCCAAATCCCTATGTTACAATAGCCCTATATGGGCTGTGCGCGGAGGAACTGATGGACACACCGAATACGCGGGGCTTTAACGAGCAAGATTCGCGGGATAACAGGACCAGCGAGGGGCCTACGTCTACGCCTGTTGAGGGCCGGGATATGATTGGCGAGGGGCGGAGCCTGGCCCCTGAGCAAGACCCGGTGAACGCGGTAAACCCCATGGCTAGCCCCAGCAGCTATTCGCTGAACGCTATCGAGGCTGGGGACACGCCGCTGGATGAGGAGCTTGACTCGCTGGTGGACCCTGATATGGAGCCCGAGCAGTTGAGCAACAACCCCGACGTGCTCAATCTCGACGCTAGCTGGCGGGTGGAGAGCGAAGAGGCCGATTTTATGGGCGACCCCGGTACCACCGACATAATCGAGGCGATTGAGGAAGGCGAGCCTTATTTTCCGCCCACCGACCCGCCGTTGAGGACCGTGGGCCTGAACAACGTTGAGACGCTCGGCGGCTTCTCGATCACATCGCTGGAAGAGCCGACAGAGCCGGTGGACGACCCGGTGCGTCTGCAACTCAACGACGACGAAATAGCCGGTCGGGTGCGCTACGCCCTCGCCACAGATGCGTATACCGCCGACCTCAATATCGAAGTAGAGGTGGAGGACGGGACTGTGTACCTCCACGGCACGGTCGGCTCGCTGGACGACGTCGAACAGGCGGAGCAGATCGCGGGCAGCGTGCCGGGTGTGATTGAGGTGGAAGAGGACTTGGAGATAGTTTAGCTGAGTGGTTAGTGGTTAGTGGTTAGTGGTTAGTGGTTAGTGGTTAGTGGTTAGTGGTTAGTGGTTAGTGGTTAGTGGTTAGTGGTTAGTGGTTAGTGGTTAGTGGTTTGTGGTTAGTGGTTAGTGG
>DASVRN010000009.1:0-7666 GCA_036388595.1 Chloroflexia bacterium | reverse complement strand
CGGCTCACCGGCCATCCTGTCAGACATGGGGGAGGTCTCGGTTGAGGCGTCCTCGGTTGTCTCGGCTCGGTTGTGCCTGGGAGGGCGGCTTCGACGGTAGTAGGCTCGACCTCCTCAGTAGTGCCGGTATCACTCGTACCGCTGGTGTCAGCAGTATCAGCGGTGTCCTCGGTACCCTGGGTGTCCTGGGTGTCCTCAGTACCAGCGTCTACTGTAGCCTGCGCAGGCTCGGGTGTAGTCGAGGCCTGGGTCTCGCGTCCCTGGCGGCGGTTTGAAGCGGCTTGCTCCTCTTCCGCAGTCAGCGATAGGCCGCCGGTCTGGGCGAAGGTGGCGAATGCCTGTGCCATCGCGCCCAACGGCTCGTCGTCTACCGTAGCCTGGGAGCCACCGCTTCCACCACGATCATCGCGGCGGCCACGGTCTCTATCCCGGTCGCGGTCCTTATCGCGGTCGCGGTCGCGGTCGCCGCGCTGCTGCGGCTCGCGCTGGAACTGGGCCTGGCGTGCCGGTAGAGGCTGCTGGCGCGCTTCGGGAGCAGAAGGCTGGTTCGGGTCTAGCTCGGTACCCACTTCCATGCCCGGCTTAGGATCGTCAAGCTGGCTGGCGACCGCCCCCGCCTCGAAGTCGCCCTCGACGCCGCTGGCTCCCGGCTCGCCCGGAGTCGGTGCCGCGTCTTCGAACATGCGCTTGAGCGACAGGCCGATGCGACGCTTTACCGGGTCGATGCGGATAACCTTCAGCTCAACCGTCTGGCCTTCCTGTACCACACTGCGCGGGTGGGCCACTCGGCCCTCCGCTAGCTCCGATACGTGGATGAGGCCCTCTATGCCGTCCTCAAGCCTGGCGAACGCGCCGAAGCTGGTAAGCTGGGTAATCGTGCCTCGCACCACCTGGCCCAGCGTGTAGTTGTCGGTGATGGTGCTCCACGGCTCCGGCTGGGTCCGCTTGAGCGACAGGGCTATCTTGCGCTCGTTGGGGTCCACCGACAGCACGTACACGTTGATGCGGTCGCCCACCTTGAGCACGTCGCTGGGGTGAGACACCCGCTTCCACGATAGCTCGGAGAGGTGGATGAGGCCATCGGCCCCTCCAATGTCCACGAACGCGCCGAAGTCGGCAATCGAGGTGACGGTACCGGGCCTGATCTGGCTCGGCTCAAGCTCGCGCAGGAGGCGGGTACGCATCGACTCGCGCTGCTCCTGCATGGCCTGGCGCTCGGACAGGATGAGGCGGTTGCGGTTGCGGTTGATCTCGATGATCTTGAGCGACATCACCTGGTTGTGGTAGCGGCTGAGTTCGGCCTGCTTGTTGGCTTCACCCGGCGGCAGCGAGGAAATCTGCGAAGAAGGCACGAAGCCGCGCACTCCCTCGATGTTCACCAGCAGACCGCCCTTGTTGTGCCCCGACACGGGGGCCTGGATGACCTCGCCCGCCTCGAACTTGCGCTGCAAGTCACGCCACGAACGCTCCTGGCGTGCGCGGTCGAGCGAGAGCAGGGCATGGCCTTCGTTGTTCTCGGGCTGCACCACCGCCACCAGGATGGGGTCGCCGGGGGCGAGGGCCTCTCGCTCTTCAGGCGTAAGGCTCTGTAGCTCGCGGCTGGGGATGATACCCTCGGTCTTGGCCCCGATGTCCACCAGCACCTCATCGCGGTCCACCCGCATGATGGTGCCTTCGATAACGTCATTGTGCTTGAGCGTGCGGTACTGCTGCTCGGAAGCCCTGAGCAGGTCCTCCATCGAAGCATTAGCGCCCACCGACTCCATGCGTGGATCGCGGGCAGTGCGCACTACCATCTCGTCAGAGTCGGTGCCACCTGCCGCGGCGGCCGCAGCCGAACCTTCCGCGGAAGGCTCTGCGGAAGCATCCGAAGCATCCGAAGCATCTGTCGCGCCCTCACCGGGACCTTCAGCGGCACCAGTATCAGCACCGGCACCTGCGACATCGACATCGTCAGCACCGGCAGTCTGTTCGGAGGCAGGCGAAGCCTCGGCGTAAGCGCCGCCACCCGTGTCATCTACGTGGCCGGTATCGAGGTCCACCGGCGCATCGGCCGCCGCGGCGTCCATGGTCGCGGCGTCGGTCGTCGCGGCGTCCATACCCATGCCGCCCTCGACCTCGCCCAGGTCACCCGAAACGTCCGTCCCTGCTGCCTCTTCCGGCAAAGGTCCGGGCATATCGCCGGGCATGGTGCTCGGGACAGCGCCTTCCTGGCCGTTGGTGGCCTCGGCGGTGCCTGCGTCGTATGCGCCGTTCGCGGTACCGGTACCCTGGGTCTGCCCGTTGCCTGCCTGCTGGTCGACGTCGGTCGGCTGCTCTATCTGCTCGTTATTCATCCACACCGTCCTCAAAGGAGATAGTAGACGCCAGGGGAGTGTTGGCGGGGGAACTGCACGCGCCGGCGAGGTTTGGGACCTCAGTACGGTGGTGCGACATTATGCCGGTAATGGCAAACAGGGGGAGTTCTTCTCGCATTCTCAATCTGGCGATTCGCTTTGTATTATACGTGAAGCCCCCTCGAATTGCAAGCACGCGTGAGGGACGAGGGAAAGGGCTGAAACGTGAAACGTGAAACGTGATGCGGCTTGTGTTATTGCGTACGTGAATTAGGCTGAGTCAGTGTGGCAGGACCATACTCCCCTTGTCATCCTGAGCGTAGCGAAGGATCTCAAGAAGGTGAGTAGGGGTGCTGTTGAACGTTAAGGAACATGGTGCTGGAGGTTCAGCATGGGGGTAAGGGGAACATCTGAGATCCTTCGCTGCGCTCAGGATGACAAGGGGAGTATGGTACCACTTCACCAAAAAGCTTGCATTCACGTACCCAATACCCCCAACCGCATCACGTCTCACGTTTCACGTTTCAGCACCCGGTTTCAGCTAAATCCTTACTACAAAGAGATAGCTTACCAGCCCAATATGCGTGCTGTTGACCGGCTGCCACGACTGGCCCCTGTTGCCGCTTTCGAGAAGGTATCCTACATCGGTGGCGGCGTATACGCGGTCGCGGCGCTCGGGGTCGCGGGCGAGTGCGGTGACGGGGCCTTCGTGGGGGAGGTCCACGCTCTGCCAGGCGTGCGTGTCGGGGCTTACGGAGAGGCCGGTGGGCGTACCTACCAGGAGAGCAGGTGGTTTGGCCGTGGGGCCGGGGATGGCGACTATGGAGGTGCCATCGCGGGGCGAGCCGGGCAATAGCACCCAACTTGAGCCTGCGCTTGCATATACCCCAAGGGGCGTGCAGGCGTACAGCCCGCCCTTGTCGCTGTCGTAGGCGAGGGCCGTAACACCTTCAAGGTCCATATTGGCCCACTCACCTGTAGCCAGGGTGACGCGTAGCAGTGCGGAGTTGCCTTCAAGTGTGCCGGGCAGGTAAAGGGACTCGCCCGTAGCGATAACATGTACCCCTGGCGACACCTGGACCGCTTCGATTTCGAAGGGCAAGGTATCCCATTCCGTACCCCCATCGTCGCTGACGCCTACCACGCCATCCCGCATGATGATGTGAGGCAAGGGTGGACTACCCGACTCGAAGATGCCCGCCACGGGACCTACACCGCGTACGGTAGACCATGTGCGCCCGCCGTTCTCACTCAGCAGCAGGTCACCCCCAGAGTCCACAACCATCACCCTGATGGGGGGTCCGGGGTCGGCCCACGCCGAGATAAGGGCACGGTCCTGCAACACCATACGCAAAGGCAGCCACTCCGTAGAGGTGCCGGGCTTGTTCACGATGCCGAGGCCACGCTCGGTGCAGGCGTAGAGGATGGTAGAGTTAGCCATAAGCGAACTCCTTCCGGTCAGCAGGGTCTCTATTCAGGCGCAAATGCCGCATCCCCGTCAGTATAACCGATTACCCCGTGCGCAGCCGTTCTCCGAGGGTGGTAACGGCTTTGCGGGCGTCTTCACCCAGGTAGAGGCCACCCAGGCGGTCGGTGATGTGGGGGAAGCGGTTGAAGACGCGGCCACCATAGGCCAGCAGGGGAGCGCGGCCCTCCATCGCCTGCATCTTGTCCAGCGAGTCGCGCAGGTTGTAGAGGGCGGCGGCGGTCTCGGCGCGGGTGGCGGAGATGCACACTACGTCGGGGTGCAGGGCGCGTACCATGCCCAGCAGGCTGTCGAGCGGCACGTTCTGCCCCAGGTAGACCACCCGGAAGCCGGAGCGCCGCAGGAAGATTGCCAGGAACATCGCGCCAAGCTCGTGCAACTCTCCGGGGGCGCAGGCCACCAGCCCGAAGGTGCCGTACATGTTGTGCGGACTCTGGTTGAACAGGTTTTCCAGCCGGGCGCGCATGAACGATGAGGCAAAATGCTCTACCGCCACCGACACCTCACCCGTCAGCCACAACTCGCCCACCCGTACCAGCACCGGCTGTATGACCTGGATGCATACGTCTTCCACGCTGTACAAGCTGAGCGCCTCGGTGAGCAGTTCCCCGGCGTGAGTCTCGTCCACCGACCTGAGGGCGTCGATTAGCTCGGCGCGCAGGGCGTCAAAGGAGCGCACGGAAGATTCGGCTGCCTGCGGGGGAGCGAGGGGTGTAGCGGGAGCGACAATCTGCGCCTGTGCAGAGGGGGCCGGGTCGCCGCCCTTCTGCCGCAGCATCTCGCAGGCCCGGCTGATAGACAGTCCCTCCTCCAGCTTCCCTTTAAGCCAGAGGATGGTATCCACGTCCCGCTGCGAGTAGAGGCGATAGCCGGAGTCGGTACGCTTGGGCACGATCACGTTGTAGCGGCTTTCCCAACGGCGCAGCGTGTCCGCCGGAACGCCGGTGAGCTTCGACATAGCCTTTATGTTGTAAACCGGGGCATCCCGCTGAGAATCCAAACTAAACACCATAACCATAATACCGTTGCGTCACGCCCACATACTATGGTACGGCCCAACCTTTGTCAATGGTTTTACCAATCTTGTGGAAAGACGTAAACGCCAAGGCGGAAACCGCCAAGGCGGAAACGCCAAGACGCCAAGACGCCAAGGACGCGCCAAGAGAATAGAGGGTTTAGAAAGTACAAAAGGACCAGAGTACATGTGTCGTACTCTGGTCCTTTTGCTTGAATAACAACTTTTAACTTGGCGCGTCCTTGGCGTCTTGGCGTCTTGGCGTTTCCGTCTCTCACCAATACCACATACTGAGGTGCCGAATTACAGGATGAACCTGCTCAGGTCGTCGTCTTTGGCGATCTGCTTGACGCGACCGTCTACGTAGGCGGCATCTATGGTGACGGTGTTGCCCTGCTCTTCGTCGGCGCGGAAGGCCAGGTCTTCCAGCACCTGCTCCATGATGGTGTGCAGGCGGCGGGCGCCAATGTCCTCCACGCGGCCGTTCAGTTCGGCGGCTACCTCGGCTATGCGGGCGGTGCCATCCTCGCTGAACTCCAGGTCCACGCCCTCGGTCTTCATCAGCGCGGTGTACTGCCGGGTGAGGGCGTTCTCAGGCTCTGTGAGTATGGCCTGTAGCTGCGACTCGCCCAGGCTCTCAAGCTCCACGCGCAGGGGGAAGCGGCCCTGAAGCTCCGGTATCAGGTCGGAGGGCTTGGAGCCGTGGAACGCGCCCGCCGCGATGAACAGCACGTGGTCGGTCTTGAGGGGGCCATAGCGGGTCTGCACCGTTGAGCCTTCCACGATGGGTAGCATGTCGCGCTGCACGCCCTCGCCCGACACGTCAGGCCCGGTGTCTATGGCAGAGCCGGTGATCTTGTCGATCTCGTCAATGAACACCACGCCGTTCTGCTCGGCCCGTCGCATGGCACCTTCTACGATAGCATCCATGTCCACCAGCTTGTGGGCCTCTTCCTCGGTAAGGAACCGCCGCGCCTCGCGCACCGACATGCGGCGCACCCGCTTGCGGCTGAGACCGTTCAGGCTCGACTGCATGGAGCGGTAGCCGTCTAGGAAGTCGGAGAACGACTCGGACATCTCCTCCGGTGACATGCCCGGCGAGAACTCAAGCACCCCGCCAAGGTCGTCTTCGAGGCCGAGGTCGTTCACGTCGATCTCGATCTGCTCCTCGTCCAGCTTGTGCTCTGAGAGCATGCGGGCTACCTTGCGGCGCTGCGTCTTCAGGGCGCGCTCCGTCACCTCGGACATAACCCGTACTTCGCTATCTACCGTCGTGGTTATCGTGGGCGCAAGACTGCCGCCGTCCATCGTGGCGGGCATGGTTGTCACGTCGGGGCCGCCCACCTGGGCCTGTGCCTGCGCCTGCACGCGGGTGCGACCCTTCCGGGCGGGCTTGGCGCGCAGGTCGTCGCGCTGCTCCATGAGCAGGTTGATAAGACGCTCGGTCGCCACCGACTCAGCCTGGTCGCGCACGGCGGCTATTCGCTGGTCGTGCTCCAGGCTGAAGGCGGCCTCCGCCAGGTCGCGCACAATCGACTCCACGTCCCGGCCCACGTAGCCTACCTCGGTGAACTTGGTAGCCTCCACCTTGATGAAGGGCGCGTCTATCAGCCGGGCCACGCGGCGGGCGATCTCGGTCTTGCCGACGCCGGTGGGGCCAATCAGCATCAGGTTCTTGGGGGTAATCTCGTCGCGCATGGTGGGGTCCACCTTCTGGCGGCGCACCCGGTTGCGCAGGGCTATGGCAATGGCTCGCTTGGCCGCATCCTGCCCGATTATATATTTGTCCAGCTCGACCACTATCTGTCGCGGTGTGAGGTCTTGCATTCGATTTGCCTCTCTAGTGAGTTTCCGGTACGGCTTGTCCGGTTACAAGTTCTTCGTCCGGAGTTTTCGGTCCCTCAGACGGTACTTCTTGCGATAACGAATAAAAAGCTATGTTGCTGTTCGTATAGATATCCAGGTCGCCCGCGATTTTGAGGGCCGCCTGCGCTATGTCCTCGGCCGTCATGTCGGTGTGGGCGAGCAGGGCGCGTGCTGCCGCCAACGCGTAAGAGCCACCTGAGCCGATGGCTACCGCGCCGTCGTCCGGTTCGATCACTTCGCCTTCGCCTGAAAGGATGAGCAGTTGCGAGGGGTCCGCCACGATTAGCTGGGCTTCGAGTCGGCGCAGGTAGCGGTCGGTGCGCCACTCCTTCGCCAGTTCCACGGCGGACTTGCGGAGGTTGCCCTTGTTGCGTTCGAGCTGAGCTTCAAACTTATCAAAGAGGGTCAGCGCGTCGGCCACAGCCCCCGCGAACCCCGCAAGCACCCGGTCCTTGTATAATCTACGAATTTTGCGGGCCGAATGCTTCATCACGACGTCACCGATGGTGACCTGGCCGTCCCCGGCCATCGCCACGGAGTTGTCGCGCCGCACCGCCAAAATAGTTGTGCTAAGTATCATGCTGTCAGTGTGCCTCTGAGTTAATTATACGCGTATGGAGAAACGGGGCGCAAATGTGTGGATAAAGTGGAAGCGTTGGGGGTATGATGTGTGATCGGCGGAATCGGATAAAAATCTGCGGGGCGGTGTTGACAGGTCTCCTCTCGAGGTGATACCATTTAATGCCGTGTGCTAAGCACACGGCCCCTTTAGATGACCGGAGAATCTCCTTCCATGAGCGGGCGAGGAGTGTTAGTTGCGAATAGCGGGTCGAAACAGATGGCTTCAGGTAGCGGTGCTGATCGTGAGCCTGTGGCTGGTATTGTGGGGTGGGTGGAGCCTCATCAGCGGCTTCCCCAACTTTGACGTGCTGCAGGCTGTGGCGGCCCCACTATCCACCCCTG
>DASVRN010000008.1:0-1581 GCA_036388595.1 Chloroflexia bacterium | reverse complement strand
GTAATACACGTCGCTGTCGGGCACTTTGTAATTGATGTAGAACACCAGGTTCGCCAGCATCATAGGCACGAGCAGGAAGAAGGGCCGCAACCGGGAGAAGAGCAGCCGCCACGCGCCCAGCACCAGGAGCGGCACCCCGACGGGTCCCATGTTCCGGCCCAGCAGGTGCAGGAAGAGGGCTATCCTGTCGGGCACCTCCCGGAGGGTGTAGCCGAAGCGGGCCTCGCTGAACGCGTTGAAAGTCACCGCCTGGAACAGGGGCCAGCCCGGCTCCTCCCTGGGGAAGAAGTCGCCATAGGGCACGTTGGGGAGGTCGAAGTACACCCAGGTGTAAGGTAGCACGACCGCCGCAAGCCCCACAGCCACGCTAAGCAGGCCACCCCGCCAGTCGAAGCGGCGCAGGAACGCAGCCGCGCCACCCTTGTTCGGCGGCTCGCTCTCCGGGGAGGTGGGCGCGGCCTTCGGCCAGCCGAGGAGGGCAAACGCTCCAAAGGCAGGCAGGTAAAGCACGTTGGAAGGGTGCACGCCAAGACTCAGCCCGAACATAGCGGCGGCGGCGACGAGCCAACGGCGCGCCCCACTGCCGGATGAGCGAGCAGGGTCGCTCCTGGCGGCCCCCCACTCGAACAGCGCGAGCACCACGAACGCGAGGAAGCAAAGGTTGGGCGCGTAAAGCTCCGCTATAACCGCTTGCGACCAGAAAGTAAGCGACAGGGCGAACAGGGCGCTACCCCCTACGGCTGTAAGGCGGTCGCCCGTAAGGTGGCGCGATATGACCGCGTATAACATGCCCACCGCCAGAGCGCCAAGCAGCGCGGACATCCAATTGACGCGGGTAGCAGGCTCACCGAACGGCAGCCAGGTGAACAGGTGCCCTAACCACACGTACACGGGAGCGCCCGGTATGTGGGCCATCTCCAGCAGGCCGCTCTTTGTGACCAGCTCGGGCGAATCGAAGCTGGTGGAGCTAAGGGTGCGGGCCAGGGTCGCCGTGTAAAGGCCCAGGCTGAGCAGGGTGACTAGGGCAGCCACAACCCAGTCCACAACGCCCCATGGCCTGCGCGCGCGGGACGGCAGGTAGGGAACATGGGGAGTGTGTGGAGGGGGGTAGTGTGCCTGGGGGGCCGGGGTGCTATGTAGAACTGGAAATGACATATATGTGAAACGTTCCACAGTCATTATAGGTTCGCGCGAGTCGCCGTGTCAAAGTCCTGAGGGTAGGGCGCCTGCGTGGCCGCGTGACAGGGTGCCGATTGTTCACGAATGTTGACGTCGGTCGAGGGTGCCATATCCACGATGCACAACCAGAGACGCTCGGACGTGGTAGTATAGCTAGGAGACAGGGGAGGCAGGCGGATATGATAGTCACGAAGAAGCTCAGCGCAAGCACGCGCGGCGATGGACACACAATCGACATCACTGCGGACGTGGAGCGGGCGCTTGGCGAATCCGGCGTTGGAAGCGGTGTGGTGACTCTCTTTGTGGTGGGGTCCACCGCCGGGCTTACGACCATAGAGTTTGAGGAGGGGGCGGTGGTCGATTTCGCCCGCCTGTTCGAGAAGCTGGCGCCCCGCGACGGCC
>DASVRN010000007.1:0-7781 GCA_036388595.1 Chloroflexia bacterium | reverse complement strand
GCGATTTCAATCGCCGGGCGTCGGCTGGCGACTATGTTGCATAAACGTCCCATCGCCGGGCGTCGGCCTTCACAACCATGTGCCCTCTGGAGCATAATCGCCGGGCGTCGGCCTTCGCATCGGGCTGCAAACGCATTCAATCGCCGGGCGTCGGCCTTAGCCACCTGTACCTTTTACCGCCCCAACTTAATCTACACCGACTACCACACGTTAGCATGCCTGCGCTCTTAGGAGCAGACCACCCAGCCCCTAAGAAGCAGCCGTCGCCTCCCCTGCCTCCTGCGCCAACCGTTCCCGGAACCAGGGGATCGTCTTGCTGAGGCCCTCTTGCAGGCTGACGGTAGGCTGCCAGCCTAGCATGGTGTTGATGCGGGTTATGTCGGGGCAGCGCCTACCTGGGTCGTCTTGCAGAGCCTCAAGGTAGACAATCTCTGAGGACGATTCGCAGGCCTCGCGGATCACTTCGGCAAGGTTGCGTATCTCGCGCTCGTCGGGGTTGCCCACGTTGAACACCATGCCGCGTGTTTCCGGCGGGGCGAACATCACCGCCATAAGCCCTTCCACCATGTCGCTCACGTAGCAAAACGAGCGGGTCTGCGAGCCGTCGCCGTAGAGGGTGAGGGGTTCGCCGCGTATCGATTGGGTGATGAAGTTAGGAACAGAGCGCCCGTCGTGCGGGTTCATGCGGGGGCCGTAGGTGTTGAAGATGCGGACGATGCGCGCATCCACGTCGTACACGTTGGAGTAGATGGAGGTAAGGGCCTCCGCGAAGCGCTTACCCTCGTCGTAACAGGCGCGGGGGCCGGTGGTGCTTACGTTGCCCCGGTACTCCTCGCTCTGCGGGTGCACGTCGGGGTCGCCATACGCCTCGGAGGTGGAGGTAATAAGGAACCTGGCCTTGTGGTACTTGGCCCATTCGAGCACGTTATGGGTGCCCTGCGAGTTGATTATGGCGATAGCCAGGGGCATTGTGGTGAAATCAGCGGGGGAGGCAGGGCTTGCCAGGTGGAAAATGGCGTCCACCTTACCCAGGCCCCGTAGCCAGTCCTCGCCCACGGGCAGCGTAATGTCGTGCTCGATGAGCCTGAAGTTGGCATGCCCCTCCAGGTGCGCGATATTGGCCTTGTTGCCGGTCAAGAAGTTATCTACGACTGTAACTTCATGCCCCTGTGCCAGCAATGCGTCGCATAGGTGCGACCCGATAAAACCCGCTCCCCCGGTAATGACGATGTGCAAGCTACCCTCCAAGTCTGAAACGTGAAACGTGAAACGTGATGCGGTTTGCTAAACAGGGTACGTGAATGTTGTGATGCCTGTCCTATAGGACCCATGCTCCCCCTTGTCATCCTGAGCGTAGCGAAGGATCTCAGATGTTACTCTTATCGCTACGCTGAACCTTCAGCACCATGATCCCCTACGTTCAACAGCATCCATGACCACCTTCTTGAGATCCTTGGCTACGCTCAGGATGACAGAGAGGGATTGGGTCGCGCAATGCCAGCAAGGTGACATTCGCGGAACCCCGTTCCCTTTACCGCATCACGTTTCACGTTTCACGTTTCAGAATCACGTTTTACGCATAATCTGCAACATGGCGCAACTGAGCCAGAAGACCAGCGCCAGGTCCATCAGGAAATAGGAGTTGTCTATCAGGCCGTGGACCAGGAAGTCTACCATTAAAGCAAGCAGGCCCAGCGACATGGCCCGGCCGACCGGGTCGGCTCCCATATTGTCCGCGAAGGTCTTTACCCGGTTTATGGCTACCCGGAAGTATTTTTGTAGCAGCCACACGAGCACAAACAGGCCCATTATACCTAAATTGAGCCAGTAGTCCAAAACCAGGTTGTGGGGGTGCGACGTGTAGCTCTCCCCCTCCACCTGAGGCGTTGTAGGGTCGTCGCGCTGCTCCGGGGCTACGTATTCGAAATGGTACTGGTTGAAAAACTGGTCCAGACCCACGCCCAGTACCGGGTGGTCGGCCCCCATGTGGAGGGCGCTCTCCCAGATGTTCAGCCTTATAAACCCACTACCTATACCCTTGACCCGTTCTGGCAGATAGGGATAGACCAGCGCGCCCGCGATTACCAGCGCCACCGCAGCCCCCGCCGCTATGCCCCAGGTCCGCCGCGTGATGGTCGCCGCTACCCTGCCCTGCCTGTAGCGGAAGCCCACGACGAGCGCCACTGCTATACCTGCCGCCGCGCCCGTCCAGGCACCCCGCGAGAAGGTGAGCATGAGGGTCAGCACCAGGGGCAAGGCCACGCCCGCGTATACCAGCTTGCGCCAACCCCATGGCAGGAAGATCGCCAGGCACGCGGCGAAAGGCACCGCCCGCCCCAGGAACAGGCCCAGGTTGTTGGGGTGCGTGTAGACGCTGGTGAGGCGGCTCACGCCCTCCACTACCAACGTGCCGGAGCCTTGCACGTACTGCGCGATGCCGATGAGAGCCACTACGGCGGCCCCAGCCATGAAGAAATCGGCCAGGCGTAGCAGCGAGCGCCGGTTCTTGATAACCTCGGTAAGCAGGAAGTAGTAGAGCACCGGCTCGATTATCACCCATCGCAATTGCCGGGCGCTGTCGGTGATGAAGGTGGGGTCGGCCACCCACAGCAGCGAAAGGAGACCGAGCACGAGCAGCAACACGGCGGGAGGGGCGAACGCGTCCTCCTGGTCCCACGCCTTGAAGCGCGCCCACAACTGCGCCCGTAACGATACGAGGGGCTGGGTGCCCGGCGCAACGGCGGGAGGTATGACGGGTGCCTCGTCCAGCACGGGGAGCGTTGGCCGCTCTATCGGCTGCGTGGCCTTTACGGTTGGCACCGCCACCCTGGCGCTTGCCTCCGGGCTGAGTTCGGCGGTGGTAGCCGGTAGAGTTACTGTTGTGGCTGTTGTGGCTGTTGCTACCTCTGTAGGCGTATCTTGTGCGTGTGTCTTTGGCTGTGCGGGCACCGTGATGGCGGCTTTAGGTAAGGGGCCGGAGAAGTAGCGGAAGCGCACCGGCCTGGGACGCGAGGGCCAAGTCACAGGCTCCATCTCGCTGTCATCATCTTCGTCTTCCAGTGGCAGGGTGCTCTTGGGTATAGCGTCAGGGTCGCTATCCGAGGTCAGCCAGCCATTCCCGTCCACGCGACCCCAATTGTTAGGCTCGGTTACCCGCTCGTGTATCCCAAGCCCCGCGCTGTCTGCACCTGCGCTCTCTGCGCCTGGCGGAGGCCCTTGTAGCTCCATCCAGCGGCGCAGGTCCATCTCGGTGTGGCCCGGCTCGTAGTCGTACATACGCAGCCAGGCGGCAAGCCGTGGCAGGAAGCGGCGGACGGCATGGCGGGCGACCACCGCGCCAAATGCGACCAGCAGCAGCGTCTCGGCTAATGGGAACTTGTTAGAGCCGAGTATCTTGGGCTGCCAGAAGAACGGAATGGTGAAGGCCACCGCCGCCAGCCCCGTAGACGGCTTGAGGAAGGCAAGCAGGCCCCACCCCGCCAGCACCAGCATGGCAAGCGGCACATTCTGGATGCCATAGTACAGGCCCACGAGCAGCGCCATAAGCACGACAACCACGGCATTGCGGGCGACCTCGCGCGCCGTCTCTCTGTAGCGGCCTCCGGGGATGTTGAGCGCGGCCCCAGGCCACCTTCCCAGGTTGCCCAGGCCCCAGGCGGCGGAAGCCAGCGCCATAAGGCCAAACACTCCATACAGGAAGGGGAAGCCCACGGCGTTCCAGGGCGGCTTTTGCACAGGGGGCCGCTCGGCGCTGAGTGTGACGCTATATTCCTGCAAAGCCGTGTAGGCGGGGCGCGTGGTGTAATCGGGGCGCACGATGGAGAACCATGAGGCGGGCTGGCGCGGGTCGGCGGTGGGGTCGCGGAAGAACCAGACGTTCATCACCCCCATCCAGGGCCACTCCCGCCGCACGCGCTCGTAGCCTTCCACCAGCCAGCGGGCCTGGGTCTGCTCGTCCACGCTCTCGCCCCAGATGTTGGTGCCCCAGAACTTCTTCTCTTCCTCCGGCGCGGCCGCTTTCTCCTCCTCCCAGCCGGGCGGCAGGCTTACCCAGTTGTACTCGCTGATCCAGATGGGCTTGTTGCCGTCGCCGTGGCGCTCCATCACCTGGCGCAACAGGATGGGACGCGAGAAGCTGAGGCGCTTCAGGTCCACCCGGCGTTCGTCGGGCGGCTGGCCCAGGCCGTAGAGCATCGTGGAGAAGATATCGAAGTAGGGTTTGGCCCCGGCCTCGTACATACCTTCGAGAAAGAGCACGTCGTTGAGGTTCTTCAGCGAGTTCTCGGTGGTGGGGGCCAGTGCCGCCGAGATGACCACCGCGTCAGGGTTGGCCTGCTTGATGGCCTCATACGCTGCCTTGAGCAGCCGTGTGTACCACTGCGGGTCTATGCCGTACCCGCCCCACTCTCCCTCCAGGTTCGGCTCGTTCCAGACCTGGAAATAGCGGACCTTCCCTTTGTACCGCTCGGCCACGGCCCTGACGAAATCGGCATAGTCCTCGTCGCGGGCGGGGGGGCCTTTGTGGTACTTCTCCAGGTCGTCGCCGGGGAAGCGCGCCCAGGTGGGGGGGCTGTCGAGGCGGGCGATGATGTTGATGTCGCGCTTGACCGCCTCGTCCACGATGAAGTCGTACTTCTCCCAGGCGCTGCGCAACCGCTCGGGGTGGCGCGTGTCGGTAAAGTTGCCCTTCTCGCTGATCTCGATATCGTTCCACGGGAAGACCTGCCGTATCCACTTGAAGCCCCCCGCCTGCACCATGTCGAGGGTGCGCACGACGTTCTCAGGCTCAACTTCCTTCTCAAGGAAGGTGTTGGCACCCATCGGATTGACGTCGGTGAAGGGGATGGGTTCGGCGGGGCGTTCGTAGGCGATGCCGCCGTTCTCAAGCTGGTCGCCGTAGGCGGTGAGGGAGAGGCCCCCGAGGGAGGCGGCAAAGAGGAGGGCGGCTAAGAGGCTGCGGGCAACCGGGTTAGACCAAACGGGAGCCAGCCGTTTGCGCAAGGCTCGCATTACCGCCCATAGGGCAGGGCAGGCCCCCAGGTCCCGTCCCTGGTGAGCGCCCACGCGCAGAAGGCGATGCTCGCCAGCAGGAAGAGGGCGACCGCCAGGAACAGCCAGTAGGAGCTACGCACTTCCACCGTGACCACTCCGATGCCGGGAAGATCGACGTACTGCCGGGCCGGGGCGTGCAGCCCTGCCACTTTTTCAGTAGGCGTAGCAGCGGCGCTTGCGTCTTCGCCCACGCGTATGCGGAGGGTGTGCTGGCCCGTTCGGAAGCTGGCCCCCAGGCCGCGTACCAGCGCCACCTCGGTGGCCTGGCCGCTGCCCAGCACCTCGATATACGCATTTCCGGCCTCGTCACGCGGCAGGTCGGCCGCGACGTTCTGGCTATTGCCGTCCACGGTCACATAGTAGCGCGCGTTGATCGCCGTGCCGGAGACCACGTCGGTGCTCGCGGGTGGTACCAGCATCAGCTTGACGTCGGTACCTCGGAACTGCATCTCAAGCGTGTCATCTACTCCCGTAGGCGCTACGTACATGCCGCCCGGCACGGCGGGGTTTAGCTTTAGCTGCCAGCGAGTGGAAGCCTCCACCGGCGCGGACAGCGGCCCCCATTGGCCGGGCATGGCTACGTGTTCGCTGTTCGCCGCCGCCTTCTGCACGGCCTTATAAGTCTCGAGCACGTTGAAATCGAAGGTTATCAGGCCGAAGTAATACTCGCTGCTGGTATCGCTGATATCGCCCACCTGCCGCAGGTACCAGATGGTGAACACCCCCGCCCAGGGCCAGTGCTCGCGGGCGTACTGGATGCCGCGCACGGTGTAGTCGGCCTGCTGCTGGCTGGTGACGCGGCCCCAGGGGAACTCGGTCACCTCGCCATTTTCGGGCGCGGAGTTCCAGCCGTACTCGTTGAACCAGACCGCCTTGTTGCCGTCGCCGTTGCGCTCCATTACCTCGCGCAGCAACTCCACGCGGCGGAAGTTGAGCTTGTCCCTGGAGGGCGCGTCTTCGGGTGGGAACTCCTTGCCGTAGGCGTTGGCGGACATCACGTCGAAGTACGGCATAGCGCCCGCGTCGTACATGCCCTGCAAGAAGTCCATCTCGTTCATGTTGCCCCGGAAGCCAATCGTCTCGTTGTTGGTGGCAAGGGGGGCCGACAGCACGATCATGTTGGGGTCGGCGCTCTTGGCCCCCTCGTAAGCCGCCTTGAGCAACGCCACGTATTCGGCCGGGTTGACCGCGCGGGGTCCGCTCCTGAAACCGCCGTCTTCCACGGCCCACTCGCCCGTGAGGTTTGGCTCATTCCAGATTTGTATCGCGGCGATGCGGCCCCGGTAACGCTCGACAAACACCCTGATGAAGTTGGCGAAATCGTCCAGGTGCTCGGCGTCAGGCGGCGATTTGAGGGTGCTTGTGGCGGGGTGCGACCATTCGGGCGCGTTGTCGATGCGGGCGATCAGGCGCAGGTTGTAGCGCTGAGCGGCGTCCACGATGCGGTCGAACTTGTCCCAGGCGTTCTGGTTGTTCTTGACGTCCCAGTAGGGGCTATCGGGGTCCTGCCGGTACTCTATTTCGGCCCATGGAAACTGCTGTCGTATCCAGCCCGCGCCCATGTCCTGCGCGCGCTCGAGCGTCTTGTCGCGCTTCCAGTCCTCCACTTCCTTGTGCAGGAAGGTATTCACCCCGTAGGGTTGCACTTCAGCGAGGGGCACACCGGCTATGCCGCGTGGCGTCATCCCGGCCACCGGGTCGAACAGGGGCGAGTAAAAGACGGTGATGAGGACCAGCAGAAGGGAGAGGGCTACAATGAACGCCCGCAGGTTGAGCTTGCGGCGGTTTTGAGCGATGCGGGTAAGCTCATCGGTAGTGAGCGACCGCCGGTCCAGGGGGACACCATTCGCACCCAGCAGCGAAGGCCCCGTGTTCAGGGCGGAAGCGGCTACGGGCAGGACTTCGGTAGCGGGGCCGCCACCAGCGCCAGCGCCATCACCGTCGGGCAGCCTGGGCCGGGTGCCTGTAGACGCTGAGGTCGTGGGGAGGCCCTGGGTCTTGAGCATCACGGTACCGGGCGCGTGGCGACCGTTGCCGTCGGTACCCTGGCGTCTGCCGTTTGCAGTTGTAGCCTTGCCGTCCGACGGGGCCTGCGTCTTAGAATGACCGTCCCCGCGCCTGGCGGCATTAGCGGCGTTTGAGGCGTTAGAAGCGTGCGCGCCCTTACCTGACCCGCCGCCCCGTGGCGTGGTCTCCTTCGCCAAAATACAGGCTCCTCCTGCCGGTACTTCTCCTGGCCGGATAACGTGCGTGCTTTGAGCAAAGGCCAACAGGGTGCCGGTGATAGTATGCTGCCTCACGCTATTAAGCGCGAAGGGGCCTTTATGCTCAAAACCCATTATACACATTGAGCGATACACAGGCAAACAAACGCACCCTTTGTGTTATAATACAGCTTGCCCCTAACGCGGGCACTTTTTGGAATATGCATTCTATACTGTTAAACGAGAGCCGGAGAAACGGGTTCTGAAACGTGAAACGTGATGCGGTTTGTGTTATTGGGTACCTGAGCGTAGCGAAGGATCAGGTGGGTAGGCGAGAGTCCTCAACGTTGGGGATGATGGCGGTACGAGGAACCATGTACTGCAATTGTAAGAGTCAAACACGGGCCGCTGATCCTTCGCTAAGCTCAGGATGACAAGGGTGACTGGGCACGACAACAGCGTCAAGATCGTATTCACGAACCAGCTTACACAAGCCGCATCACGTTTCACGTTTCAGAACCACGT
>DASVRN010000006.1:0-10835 GCA_036388595.1 Chloroflexia bacterium | reverse complement strand
CAGCAGGCCATTCGCGTACCTGTCTGCTATCCCCGCCGGAAGGCCATGCTCTCGCACCAGCAGGGAGGCCAGGGTGTCTATCCGTGCCCTGTATGGCATACGCCGCAGCCTCGCCGCCTTCTCTAGCACCAGTGCTGCCGGGGCCAGTAGCTCCAGCGCCAAGCGGTCGGCCCTTGTCTCGATGCTCAACACGGCGGATGAGGGTAGCCCGGTGGAGGGACGCTCCATCAGGTGTCCCACCACGCCAAGGGGGGTGCCTGCCATTACCGCGTGTACCCCCTCCTCTACGCTCGGCGGGCGCAAGCCGTCCAATACGGGGCGCACACTCTCTCCCAGGACGGCCAGAGCGCGTATGCGTGGGGCACGGTAGTCGAGCAAGAAGTGGGCAAGCTCGTGGGCCAGTGTGAAGCGGCGTTCGTTCTCAGCCATCTCAGCATCGAGGAAAACGACCCCCCGGTCTTTGTAAGCGAGCAGGCACCCGCAGAGATGGCGGTCTCTCCCGGAGAAATGGTAGGGCAGCCCGGCGTGTCGAGCATGATGGTTTACGTGGCTTACCCGCAGGCGAGGCACCGCCAGCACGTCAAGTGGCACCGCCCAGGTGAGGCTGCCTTCGAGGTCGCAGGGGTACTCCGGCGCGGTCCCGGCCAGCTTCCAGAACTCGCGGGCGGCGTTCTCTAACGCGTAATCAACGGCTATCATCCTCTGTAGCCTCGCCGCTATGCGATGTGTCGTCTTCCTCGGCAGCCGGGTCTTCGTGGTCGCGGGCCGCCATCAGCATAGAAGAACCACCCGTGCTGCCCCCCCCACTCAATGCCTCGTGGACCTCGGCGGCGCGCACCATCTTTGCCAGTCGGCCGGGGTTAGCGCCGGTATGCGCGGCGATTGCTTCGATATCCCCCCTGAAGTCGGGTGCCTGGCGGGGGCGGCGGCACAGGGCCAGCCTGGGCAAAGCTTCGGTGTCGCATTCGAGGAAAGCCGCCAAATGTTCGTCGTCCATACCTTCTCGCTCCCTGTAAAGCTTCATCAAGCTCGACATGAGGCTGGGACGTGACGTGGCGAGGCTCGCGAGGCGGGTCAGGCTCGGTTCGTATTGCTCATGTTCGCCCATCGTGCGACTCCCCTAACCTTTTAAGGCGCTTGAGCAGGCGGTCCTTAGCCCTCTTGACCTCCCGCGCCTGCTCGTCCGTAGGCAACCCGGTTATGCCCAGCACCTTCGCGTAGCTCTCCGTGGCGCGCACCCCGTTCGCCAGCATTATCACCAGTTGCCGGTCGGTTGGCTCGCTGAACGTGCTTTCGACCAGCGACCACCACTCCTCAGCCGAGATGCGATTGAGCAGGTTATCCAGGTCGCTCCTGCCGTCGGGCACGTCTAACGGGGCGGGGTCCTCACCGGCTAAGGTGACCTGGCGTTGTGCGTGCCTGCGCTCCTTGCTCGCGGCGTTCTGGTAATCGCGATACGCGGCCATGACCAGGTACGCGTGCAAGGCGGCCTGTTGGGGGTCGTAACGGTCGGGTGCATCGTTGTAATCGAGCAGGGCCTCTCCTACCGCTTCCTCTACCAGCGTCATATCTACGGCGTTACCGGAGCGGCTGCGGGCGCGCCTGCCGGTATCTCGCACCAGGCTCGCGTACAGCCACTCGGCCAACTCGGAGAAAGCGACCGGGTCCCGCGCAAGCACCCGCTGGTGGAAAGCGTACTCCTCAGGCGTGCATTTCACGTTGCGGGACTACCTTTCATAGAGTATTCCGACGAAATAAGATAAGTTCGACGCGACAGGGGAAGAGCGTGCACCTATGAAGCAATACGTGCGAAGTGGATGGAGGAGTGTCACGAAGTCATGAATAAAGCCACAGACACGCGACTAAGATGCAGACTTGGGCCTTACTATATCATATACCAGTGGCCTTAGCAACGGCTAAAGTGCGCCAGGTAGGGAGAGTCACCCAGGGGACCGACGTTAGGGTGATGAGGACTGAGGACTGAGTAGTGGTTAGTGGTTAGCACGCCTGCCAACAACAATCCTAACCTTGGCGCGTACTTGGCGTCTTAGCGTCTTGGCGTTTTCGTCTCCTATCGTCCGTCGCCCATCGTCCATCTTGACGCTAGTCCCCGCCGCGTGCTATGCTCCCTACAATGCGGGCAGAGTTGCCGCATGGCCGGGTGTTATGTCGCCTCCATGAAAGGGGCCGCGAGATATGGCTGATGAGCAACCGCTGACGTTCCTCTGCATCACAAGTTACGAAAAGGGCCACCCGTTCCTGCGCGAGTGCAAGCGCCAGGGCTGCTACGTGGTCCTGCTCACCGTGGATAGGCTGCGCGAGGCCCCCTGGCCCCACGACAGCATTGACGAGTTCCACACCATCCCAGACCTGTTCAACCGCGAAGAAACTATTCGCGCCGCGAGCTACATCGCCCGTCGCCGCAACATCGACCGCATCGTACCCCTGGACGACTACGACGTATTCATGGCGTCCCACCTGCGCGAGCATTTCCGCGTGCCCGGCATGGGCGACACCACCGCCCGCTACTTCCGCGACAAGCTGGCTATGCGCATGCAGGCCGAGGAGAAGGGCATACTCGTGCCGCCCTTCGTGCCGGTCATCAATTACGACAGGCTGCGAGAGTATATGGACCGGGTGCCCCCTCCGTGGGTGCTCAAGCCCCGCGCCGAGGCCGCTTCTATCGGCATCAAGCGCGTATATGGCAGCGAGGAGCTCTGGCGGGCGCTGGACGAGCTGGGCGATAGGCAGTCGTACTTCCTGCTGGAGAAGTATATCCCCGGCGACGTGTACCACGTGGACGCCCTCACCTACGAGCGCGAGGTGCTGTTCGCGGAGGTGCACAAGTACGGCGCGCCCCCGCTGAACGTGATGCACGAAGGCGGCCTGTTCGTCACTAGCACGCTGCCCCGGCAAGGCCCCGAATCGACCCAGGTTCGCGAGTTGCACGACCGGGTGCTGGACCTGCTCGGCTATGTGCGCGGCACGACCCACACCGAGTTCATCAAGGGCAAGGAAGACGGCCAATACTACTTCCTCGAAACGGCGGCCCGCGTGGGTGGGGCACACATCACAGACCTGGTGCAGGCCACCACCGGCATCGACTTGTGGGCTGAGTGGGCGAAGATAGAGATAGCGGGCGGCGACAACCCCTACGCGGTCCCGGCCCACTGGAAGGACTACGGTGGCATGATCGTTTCGCTCGCCCGCCAGGAGTGGCCTGACACCAGCGCCTACAACGACCCCGAAGTGGTCTGGCGCGTCAACCGCCGCCACCACGTCGGTCTGGTGGTGGTCTCCCCCGACCCGTCCCGCGTACAGGCCCTCCTCGACAACTACCAGCCCCGCTTCTACAACGACTTCTTCGCCAACCTCCCTGCCCCCGACAGGCCACCCACCTAGTGAATTACGAATTACTAATTACGAATTACAGGACCAACCCCAATTCGTAATTCGTAATTCGTAATTAGTAATTAGTAATTCCCTCCATGACTTCCAGACACGCACCTGACGCTGACCTTGCTAGCGAATTATGGGCGGGCGAGCGAGTGTTGTGGCGGGGGAAGCCGGTGCGGAAGGCGTTTGTCTGGCGCACCTGGCCGTTGAGCGTGTTCGGCGGGTTATTGCTTACTACTGTAGTTATCTTTTTCTGGGTGGTGCTCACCACGGAAGCGCCGGACTGGCTGGCGATATGGGGTCTCCCGTTCGGCATTGCGGCGCTCTACATGCTGGTGGGCCATTTCATCCTCACCTACCGCGAGTGGAACAACACCGAGTATCTCGTCACGCACAGCCGCGTGCTGATCCGGCATGGCATCTTCTCTCCTAAAGTCACCAGCTACAGCCTGGGGAGCTTGCCCCATACGCAGGTGGTCATGCACGGCGAAGACATAGGCAACGTCATGTTCAAGGGGCCGTTCGGGCAGGGCTACGGCCCCGCTCCGGGCTACCAGACTATGTGGCCCTACACCCCCGGCTACGTGCTCGGCTTCATGTATGTCCGCGACCCCAGGAGCGTGCAGGCGGTGATCGAACGAGCACGAACGGGCTAGAGAGTGTCATGCACTCTGACCCATTCCTGGCACGCTACTGGTGTGTTGGAAACAGAGCGTCTGCTGGATAAAGTCGAGACGGAAGCGCACACACGCAAGGGACGCGCATAAAAGAGTGTCATGGTTTAAAGTAAACAAGGCCGAGAGTATGGTGATACTCTCGGCCTTGTTTTTTACCAACATAACTGGCCGGGCGGTCACGCCTGCTTATAAAGCAGAACATGCCTTCATGCCGCTTAAGGGGTTCCGGCCACGGGTGTAGCGGCCGGGGGCACTGGAATCTGGATGAATGGCAGGGCACTAGTACCGCCGCCGCTGTACTGGGGCAGTTTGCCGTCCCACTTCTCTATCGCCTTGTTCTGTATAAAGAGTTCGGACAACGATTGCTGCTGGAGCTTTTGCGCCTCAGCCTGGCCCTGTGCCTGTGTAATGGACACAGTCTTATCGGCTTCTGCCTTTGCGACCGCCTGTGCGTTGCGGACGGCCTGTAACTGCTTCTCCTGCTCGGCCTTGAGAACTTCCTGGGCGGCTACCTGCTTTGCCTCGATGACGTTCTTGAACTCCTGGCTGGCGAAGTCGAAGTCTATGATGGTGAAGTCGTCCACGATGATGTTGTACCGCTTCAGTCGCTCCAACAGACGTGCCCGCGCCTTGCTCTTCACCTCTTCGCGCTTGGTAATCAGCTCCTCGGCGGTATACTCGGCCGTGGTCTGCTTGAACGCTTCCTGCACCTGCGGGTCTATCACTATGGTCCTGTATTCTCGGCCTATTGTCCTGAATACTTCTTGCACCTTTGTAGGGTCCAGCCTGTAGTTGACAGCTATCCTGGCATTGACTGCCTGTAGGTCTCTCGAGGCTGCAGCAGCGTCGGCCTCATTCTTTTGCGTCTGGATGCTGAACTCTTCGACACCTTCCACGAAAGGAATCTTGAAGTTCAACCCAGGCTGTAGCAACTTATCCGTCGCTGCGCCGAAATTGGTCACGATGCCAATATGCCCGGTCTGGACTGTGGCGACTGAGCCGAACGCTATTACTACTGCTACAATAAGGGCTGCCACGGTACCGAAAAGGCCGAAACCCAACCCGGCGGGCATGGTCATCTGTCCGGTTGGCCTGGGATGGTTGGGCCTATTACCCCCGCTAGCATCCACGCCGTCATCCAGTCCATCATCAGCATTGTCGATCTTGGTCTTATTCTTCATCTTGCTCTCCGTCCTATCTAGAAACTCTTACACACATGCCTAACAAGTGGACATCATACTATGCCCTCAGCGCGGCGCATCTAAAGACGGCGCCCGGCAATTGCAATTGTACAATATCCACAACTATCTCACATATATATTACGTCAATCATAGGCGGTTTGTCGCAATACTGCTATGGAGAATAAGTAGCCTTCTATCCGGGCAAGATAGAGGTATCTAGGGCCTGTTATGAACATCCACAACCATGCGGGTTGAAGAAGTGAACAAGTTGAACGAAGCGAGCAGCCATTATGATAGCAAAGGCAATGAAGTGCAGCCCTGCCAATGTTTCGTCCCGGAGTGGGCACACACGTTGTGGAGCATTTTCGGTGATCAGTGTCAGGTAGGAGGCGACGAAAGCCCAATCTTCATCGCTCACATCATTGGGGTATCGCAGGGTGTCTTTGTTTGCTTGTGCCATACCCCAATTCTATCAACTTTACCCTTCATAGTTCATAATACGCTCTAGAGAAAAGGCGGCAGGAGGGCGGGTTCGCATGAGGTCACTAACCTGGAATGAGGTATGCGAGCGGCGGTTAAGGCGGCAATACCTGCTTGAGCGGGCACCGGTCTCGCGCATGGTGGATGTGGTCGGCGCGGTTTGCGGGGCACAGGCGCAAATTATCACAGCCGCCGAGCTTACCATAGGGGCCAGGGTCAACGGGGTTACCCAGCAGGACGTGCGGGAGGAGATATGGGAACGCCGAAGCCTCATCAAGACTTACGGCCCGCGCGAGACGTTACACCTCCTTCCTGCCGGTGAGTTGCCCCTCTGGATGGCCGCTATGCGCGCCCGCCAGTCGTTGAAGGAAACACAATGGTATGAAGCGTCGGGCCTGGAGCCGGAGCAGGCCGAGGCCCTCCTGACGGGCATAGGCGAGGCCCTCGACGGGCGGTGTCTCACCCGCGAAGAGCTTGCTGACGAGGTAGCACAGCGCGCAGGCTCGTGGGCAAAGGACAGGCTCGCTTCTACCTGGGGGGAATTGCTGGCACCGGCAGCATATACGGGGCGGCTCTGCTTCGGCCCCAGCCGGGGCAGCAAGGTAACTTTCGTTCGGGCCGACCAATGGGCAGGCACCTGGGAAGATTTGGAGCCTGACGCCGCACTCGTTGAGGTCTTCCGCCGCTACCTTCGAGCGTATGGTCCCGCCGCGCACCAGGACTTCGCTCGCTGGTTCTGGTTGAAGCCGCAGCAGGCCCGCCGCCTCATGGACTCCATCGCTGGCGAACTGGAAGAAGTCGAGGTAGAGGGCCGTACCGCCTACATCCTGGCGGAGGATGCGGACACCACACCAGCACATGAAGCGGGGCAGGTGCGCCTGCTGCCACAATATGACTGTTACGTGCTAGGCGGGGTTCCACGCGACCGCCTGGTCCCTGAAGCTGCTCGAAAGCGCATATCCGGCCACGGGAGAGGCCGCCTGGAGGGGGCCGTGGGGCTGCCGGTGTTGCTAGTTGATGGCATGGTGGCCGGGATATGGGAGCGACATGTGCGGAGCAAGCGGGTCGAGTTGAAAGTTGAGACTTTTGTCGAGCTTACGGCTCCACAGCGCGTGCAGTTGGAAGCCGAAGCCGCCCGCATCGGTGACTTTCTCGGCCTGGAAGCCGCACTCGTGCTTGGTTCGCTTGAGTGAGGCAGGGAACTTTTTGGCCCTACTGCCGTTATAATAGACACAGATAGGAGGTGCACATGCCTATAAAATCACGCAACCGGCTCGCGGCCCTGCTCGCGGGTGCGGTCGCTTTGGCCCTCGTCATGGGGTTGATCCCATCCGGGCAGACGCTCGCACAGGGGCAGACTAACTGCCAGAGGTTCGCGGAGACCGGCAAGTCCGCCTGCGGCAAGTTCCTGGACTACTGGAAGTCGCACGGCGGCCTCCCGCAGCAAGGTTTCCCCGTCAGCGAGCAGATGCAGGAGAAATCGGACGTAGACGGCAAGACGTATACGGTGCAGTACTTCGAGCGCGCTGTGATGGAGCACCACCCGGAGCAAAAGCCGCCATATGACATGCTGCTCTCACTGCTAGGCAGCATGCGCTACAAGGAGAAGTACCCTAACGGCGCGCGGGAGTTGCCCGATGATGCCAAGGCCCAGGCGGGCATGACCTTTCCCGAAACGGGCAAGACTGTAAAGGGTGCCTTCCTCGACTACTGGAAGAACAACGGGGGCCTCGCTCAGCAGGGCTTCCCAATTACCAACCTGATACGCGAGAGGTCGGAACTGGACGGCAAAGAGTACACGATGCAATACTTCGAGCGGGCCGTGTTCGAGCTACACCCCGAAAAGCCAGCGCCCTATAACGTGCTGCTATCACAACTGGGCACAATGAGGTACAAGATGAAGTACGCGGCCACTCCCGGCACCACGCTGCCCGAAGGCCAATACGGTGGCGATCACCTGGGTATCAGCGTGAGCACGAGCGGGATGCACATAGAGTTCGACTGCGCCCACGCCGACTTCCAGGGGCCGATCTCGGTGGTAAACGGACAGTTCACGGCGAAGGGGACGTTCATCCGCGAGACCGGCGTCCAGATGGACCCCGAACTGAGGTCGCAGGGAGAGCCAGCCGTCCTCAACGGCACGCTGACCGGCAATGCCCTCACCATAACAATCACGCTGGAGGGCGACAGAGCAATGCAAGTCGGCCCCCTCACCGCCACAAAGGACAAAGAGCCATTCCTTCGCAAGTGTATGTAGAGGCTGTTTCTGAAACGTGAAACGTGAAACGTGATGCGGCTTGTGTTATTTGGTTCGTGAATACGGTTCAGTTGCTTATTGCGGGACCATCTCCCCTTTGTCATTCTGAGTACCATGCTAACGAAGGATTGACAGCAAATAAGATGGTATCCAGTATACGGAGCATGCGGTGCCAGGCGACGCCCCGCGATTGAAATCGGGGGCTACACTTTGCAAAGTCCCTGCGGGACTGGCATTGTGCAGGAGGGCCGCTTTCGAGGGAGTAGGAGGGTAGAGGAGTAGAGGAAGTCCCCTTGTGGGACTTGGTAAAGTGTAGCCCCCGATTTTAATCGCGGGGCGTCGCCTGGTACCATATGTTTCTGTATTGGCTGATATTCCTTCGCTAGGGAGGTACTGAGCGTAGCGAAGAATCTAGTCGAATAGCACATGGTTGCCTCTTTCTTTGAGCCATCAACCGGCACAAGGAAAGGGGCAACACCTAGTAAAGGACGAGATTCTTCGCTACGCTCAGTGGTGCATCTTGCAAGAGAGTTACCGAAAAGAGGAGCAGGATAGGCCTTGTCATCCTGAGCGTAGAGAAGGATCTCAAATGTTGCCTTTGCTACTCGGCTGAACTTTCGGCACCCCGTCACTCAATGTTCAACAGAACATCTACCCACCTTCTTGAGATCCTTCGCTACGCTCAGGATGACAGGATGAGGCTTGCTCCTGTTATGGGTAACTCTCTTGCAACATGATCCACTCAGAATGACTAAGGGGTGCAGTGTCCAGACAAAGCAGCAGGCACTATTCACGAACCAAATAGCACAAGCCGCATCACGTTTCACGTTTCACGTTTCAGAACCTCGTTTCAGATTTTCAATCTCCACTGGCTCTACTTCCTCTCCCAGGTCGAATCCGAAGATGCGGGAGTAGAAGTATAGCTCGGCTTCGAGGGTGCGCTTGATGGTTTCCGCCTTGCGGAAGCCGTGCTGCTCGCCTTCGAAGGCCAGGTAGGCGACGGGGAGTCCTTTGCTGCGTAGCGCTTCCACCATCATCTCCGATTGGCGGGGCGGCACCGCTTTGTCCTCTAGGCCCTGGAAGAAGATGATGGGGCAATTCAGCCGGTCGGTGTGGTGTATCGGGGAGCGCTGCCTGTAAAGCTCCTTCTGTTCCGGGTACGGGCCGATCATGCTGTGGTTGTAGCGCGCCTCGAACTTGTGCGACTCCTCGTCCAGGGCTTCCAGGTCGCAGATGCCGTAGTAGCTGGCCCCCGCTTTGAATACGTCGCGGAAGGTGAGCGCGCAAAGCGTGGTATAGCCGCCCGCGCTGCCACCCCGGATAATGAGGCGGTCGGGGTCGGCAGCGCCCCATAGGACCATGTAGCGCGCCCCGTTCACGCAGTCGTCCACGTCCACCACGCCCCACTGCCCGTTGAGCCTGCGCCGGTACTCGGTGCCGAACCCGGTGCTGCCCCCGTAGTTCACGTCGAGCACGCTGAAGCCCCGGCTCGTCCAGAACTGAATGCGCAGGTCGCGGGAGGCCGCCGTCTGCGAAGTCGGCCCGCCGTGGCTGATAACGATCAGCGGCGGCTGCTCATCCTCCGGCGCCTGGTAGTCCTTGTTCGTAGGCGGGTAGAAGAAAGCGTGCGCAGTCAGCCCGTGCTCGGTGGGGAACTCAATCGACTCCGGGATGGAGAGATAGCCGGGGTCCACCTCCAGGCTGCTTGAGCGGCTTAACACCGTATGCTGCCCGCTGCCGAGATCGACCTGTATCATAGAATGCGATTCGGTGGGCGATTTTGCGTCGGTGACCACCTGGCCGGGCATCACCCTTAGCGAAATGCCGACCTCTGTGTAGGGCGTGTCGATGTTCGCGAACTCCAACGTTTCAGTGTCGAGACTCGCCAGCCGCCAGACGCCCTTCTCGGCGTAGGCGCAGATGATGCGCCCGGCGTCCTCGAAGCCGTAAGTTGTGGTGCCAAACACCCACTGCGGTCTGCCGAACTCGGCCTCGACCGGGTGTAGCGGCTCGGCCTCTCCATCCCGCAGGCGGTAGAGGTTCCACCAGCCGGTGCGGTCCGACACGAAGTAGAGCGTGCCGTCCGGCGACCACTCCGGCTGGAAGACCGACTCGTCCGGCCCACCCGCTACCATGCGCTTATTGACCGGCATGCCAGCTCCATCGAAATCGGCCACCCATAGCTCGGTGCCATCCCACGGCATGTTCGGGTGGTCCCAGGCGAGCCAGCACAGTTGCTCGCCGGAGGGGCTGACGCGCGGGTTGGAGTAGAAGTCGCTTCCCGCCATGAGCACCGTCTGCTGGCTCTCGCCACCATGCCACTCGCCGCTAGTGGGCAGGCTGACTAGCGTGTTGATCGCCTCCGGTCCGCCCACAGTATGGTCTTCGCGCACGCTGATGAGGCGCTCGCGGGTCTCGTCCACCACGAAGTCGGCGTACCGGAAGTCCACGTCGGCAGGCGAGATGGGCTGAGGCTGTTCGCCAGGCTCCTGGCGGTACAGGCGGCCATCCTGGTAGTTGGAGAAGTAGACGGTGCCATTATGCACCGTGTAAGCGCCGCCGCCGTACTCGTGCACCTTGGTGCGCACGTAGAACTCCGGCGGGGTAATCTCCGTCACCTCCCCGTCGGGAGTGCGGCGCATGATGGCGACCCTGCCTTTCTCAGCGGGCCGCCCCTCGCTCCAGTACACGTCGCCGCTATCGAGCACGACCTGCCCCAGCGACAGCGACCCCGCCACGATAGCGTCAGTAGTGATGGGCGACTTCCACGACCCGTACGGGGCCACTTGTGGGTTAGACAAAGGGGTGCCTCCTGCATCGTTTCCGACATGATACAGCAATCC
>DASVRN010000005.1:0-3236 GCA_036388595.1 Chloroflexia bacterium | reverse complement strand
ACCTGTCTTTTGCCGTAATGTACGGGCAAAATAACGGCAGATGTGAGGTCGGAGTCCTTGCGCACGAAGATTCGCGCTACACCGTTCATGGCACGCTTGCGCACAAACATGGGCTTACCGGTGTGCGCGACATAACCGGCCATCCGGTGCCCTAGCGGCAGACGTGTAGAAGTGAGAACATCAGGGGGCAGGCCCACACCCGCCACTATGCGCAGTTTTCTGCTCTTTGGAGTTACGAGCATCAGCGATGCTCTGTCGGCGCCTGCGGTCGTGGCGACGTTACGGAGCCATTTCTGAAGAACAGCCGGGCGCTTCTCTTTTTGCAGCATTCTATGCAGTTGGCGACCCAGGTAGGCCTGGCGGTAGATTCCGTAGTAAGCCTCGGCCGTGTAATCCCAATCCGTGGCCAGCGAGCGTGCAATTGCCAGCTCAGCTAAGTCTCGCCGGACTTGCCGGTTGTCTCGGAGGTTGATTAGAATTTCGGCCAATGCCCTGTTATCACCAACAGGGAAGGTGAAGCCCGACGCGCTTACCACGTCGGCGACACCCGGCAGGTTGGTAGCCACAGGCACACAACCCGCCGCCATGCCTTCGAGGAGCACCAGACCGAACGCTTCAGCTTTGCGAGTGGAGGGGAGTACCAGCACGTGCGAGCGAGCATAGAACTTCTTCAGCTGCTTTTCCGTGACTGAGCCATGGAAGTACACCGATTGCAGCTTGAGCTTGGCGGCCAGGGCTTCCAACTCCGCACGTTGGTGGCCATCGCCCAGTATGTGGAGATCGGCGTTATCTACGTACTGCCAGGCGCGCAATAGTACATCAACGCCCTTGTAAGGACGCAGTTGTCCCACGAACAAGACACTAAAGCGGCGCGCCTTGTAGAGTTTGCTCTGGAAGCGTTCGGCATCCACTCCAAAGCGCACGGCGGACACGCGTCCCGGTCCCAGGCAATCTTCCAACAAAGAAGCATAAGTGGGCGTGGAGGCCACAATATGGTCGGCAAGCCAGAGGAGACTGGTGTGCACCCGGTTGTAAATAGCCGCGGGTACTTCCAGCCCGGCTATGTCTATATCCGAGTGGTGAGTATAAACAATAGCTGTGCTGGGGCGAGAGTAGGCTAAACCGAGACGACCCAACAGGAGTCCGAGGTCGCTGAAAGTTGGAACAGTCCCATGCACGTGGAGGATGTCATAGCTGGAAAGCATAGACTGTATTTTAGGCCACTTGAGCGCAAGGGAACTCAACCTGAATTCTCCGAACGTCCAACGGGGGATTTCATTGGCTGACAAGACATCTACGGTGACTCCGCGAGCCCGTAGTCTCTCAGTCAACTCGCCTGCAACTCTAGCGATCCCGCTATTGATAGGCGGCGCTTCTGAAACGAGCATGAGTACGCGCACTTGGGATCCTTCCCAACACACCCATACGGCGGACGCGCAGCGCACCTGAATCGAGACGCCACGCACCAGTTATTGTGTGTTCTTAGTAAAATAATTTTCTAGATAGGAAAACCGGTCTCCTATAGGAGACGTGCGCCCACTCACGGAAATCTGTATCGTTGTATAGCTATTTTCATGCCAGCGGCCGGCGAAACCGCGTTCCAGGCTCACAACACGCTGGCATTGCAAGCATCTACAAACTGCCGAGCCGCAATATGACCGGCCGTATCTACGTTACACTCGCGAGGTCTGGTCTACCGATTGTCTGGGCAGTCGTAAGCGTTGCTAAGTGATGATACGTACGCACCCCGTACCTGGATTGCCTGGCCCCATCCCACGAGTTATGGGTCCGTGCTACAATAAGTTTAGGGTGTATCTGCAAACTATAACCATAGCAGGATAGCGGCTATGGTCAACAGCGCTCGGTAGTTCTCAGCGCGCTTCTCGTACCTGGTTGCTATCCTGCGGTGTTGCTTCAGGCGGTTGATTAGGCGCTCCACACGGTTGCGCTGGCGGTAAATGGCCTTGTTGAACGGCCCGGTGCGCTGCTCGGTAGAGCGTCTTGGTATCGTGTAGTTAATGCCTTTGCGGCGAAGGAACTGACGTATCTTATTGGACGAGTATCCTTTATCCCCTACAATTCTCCCTGGCAACTTCCTGGGTCTACCTCTACCTTTGCGCTTGATGGCTCCTAACTGCATCAACTGCTCGAACGCTGTGCATTCGTGTCGTTGGCCCGCAGTGAGCACGAAGCACACAGGCTTGCCTTTACCTTCGCATCTGACATGTATCTTGGTACCGAACCCTCCAGGGCTTCTGCCTAAGGCTTCACTTTCTGGACCTGCTTTTGGGTCCCCTTTTTTGCACCAGCGGCGCTTTGGTGAGCGCGGATATTGGTGCCATCTACGTAATGAATTGTCCACTGAACTTCACCCAACGTGTCACCCTGACGCTGTAACTCGGCAAGAACGTGGTCCCAGATACCTGCCTTTCTCCAGCGATACAAGCGTGAGGAGACAGTTTTGGGAGAGCCGTAGCGTTCGGGCAGGTCCTCCCATTGAGCACCTGTCTTCATGATCCACACGATGCCGTTGATGATTGTTCGATGGTCTTTGTTTGGTCTTCCTGTTCTAGGTTTGAGTGGCGGGAGTAGTGGTTCAAGCTTCTCCCATTGTTCATCTGTTAGCTCATGTCTTCTTGGTGGCGTTTTTGGACTCATGAGCTTAGTTTACCAACTTACCTGAGTTTGCAGATAGGCCCTAGTCTCGACACTTGCGCGGCCTTTGGAAAGTTCCTGCTTAGGAGGCTCTTGATGCAACACTACAGCCGGACTCTCCATAAAGGGGCCATGACGATACCTTTTTAGGTCAAATGTAGGACGTATCCTGGCAGGTAAGAAAAATGTGGTTTCGTGTCAGCCAATCACTACGCGTGCCGGTCTGCATTGTTGCAATACTGCTGGCCTTTGTGTTCATGCTCGTATTCCGCAGCCTGGACCTCGAAACTCCCAATAGCGCGGCTTCAAAGGGCATAGTCTCGCTCGAGCTAGCAGGCACCGTACAGCGCGCCGATGCCATTATAGCTGTCTGGACCTCGAAGTTCGGGGACCTTCAACGGGCCTGGCTATCCATTCTTATCGATTTCGGTTTCATACTGGTCTACTCGACGGCCCTCGGATTGTCCTGCATTCTGGCGAGCGAGATGTTCCGGGCGAAACATGTTGGACCTGGACTGGGGCTTCCCCGGATAGGGATCTTGCTTGCCTGGGGAGCCAGCATAGCCGGACTACTTGACGTA
>DASVRN010000004.1:0-6041 GCA_036388595.1 Chloroflexia bacterium | reverse complement strand
AACCCTCCTCTAGATGAGCCTTCTCACTACACCGCAAGGTAGTAGGTAAGACCCCTGGAAGAACACCAGGTTGTGAGTTCGCAGGTGTATGGTCAGTAATGGCCGAGCCTAGCTGTTCCTCATGGTCGAGGGCTTGTTTTCACCCTCTCTCTTCTCTTCCTATTCCGTTGCGTTCGTGCCTCCCTCCCCTGAATAATGGGCGGGGTGCCGTTCAACGGTCGAAGATCGAGAAGCGAGAGAATGAATTCTCAAGCACATCGCAAGCACATGTTCGGTTTTCTTCGAATTCCCGCCAGTGAGCTAGTAAGTTTGCAATTATTCTCACCTCTAACTTAGTAAGTGAGAGGGAGTTGTTCCGTGATAAGAGCGCAGCGGACCCACCCAGACCCATCCCGAACCTGGAAGTGAAACGCTGCAGCGCTGATGGTACTACAGCCGCAAGGCTGTGGGAGAGTAGGCCATCGCGGGGCTTCTCTCTCTTTCTTTTTAATCTAGTAATTAGTTGATCTCCCCGTTTCAGGTCGTAAGGCTAGACACGAGGAGATTTGCATTTAAGGTATGACATGGGTCCTTGCAATTGGGGGTGGGTGATGTCTGTAGGAAACGTGAGCACCCAGTTCCCCCTGTCATCCTGAGCGTAGCGAAGGATCTAAGATATTACCTTTGCCCCTACGTTGAACTCTCAGTACCATGTTCCAGAGAATTCAACATCATCCCTGTTCACCTTCTTGAGATCCTTCGCTGCGCTCAGGATGACAGGGTGCAACTTGGTCCCAGGTACCTGCCTTAAAGGCAGCCGGGTAATCTATCCTGCGGCTCATGTGAGGGCTTTCAACTGTGCTGTATACTGGGGAGATTGGCGCTGGAGAGCACGGTACGACCTGTCGCGAGCCGTAGACCTTATATGTAGAGGTGAGAAGAGTATGCCCGACCCTCGTGTGGAACAGTATGCCCGCTTGTTGGTCGAGCGGTGCTTGAACGTGCAGCCCGGCTGGCAGGTGGTGGTGCAGTCAAGCCCCCTGGCTCGCCCGCTTGTAGAGGAGGTGTTGAGGCACATAGCCCGGAGGGGCGCATACGCCCTGCTTCGCCTGTCGTTTGGCACTCGCACGTGGGCTGCGGAGGCCCCGGAGGAACTTCTTGGCGCGCTTCCGCCCATTGCTCACCACGAAGCGGAGAACATGGACGCCATTATCGTCATCGTTGCGCCCGAGAACACCCACGAAGGCACCGAGATAGGCATGACCCGGTTCGCGCTGTTGAGCAGGTCCAACAAGCCCCACCAGGACCGCATGGCTGACGAGAAGTTTCCCTGGGTGTTGTGCCAGTTTCCGACCCCGGCTATTGCCCAGGAGGCGGGTATGCCCACGGCGGTGTTCGAGGACTTCCTCTACAGTGCCTGCTTGCTCGATTGGGACGCGGAAGCCGCGCGCATGCAACACTATGCTGATAGGTTCGACCGGGCAGACACGGTGCGCATCGTCGCCAGCGGCACAGACCTGACGCTCAGCTTGAAGGGGCGGGTGGGCATGGTGGACGCGGGGCACAAGAACATGCCGGGCGGGGAGTTCTTCTACAGCCCGGTGGAGGATGGGACGGAGGGTGTGGTCACCTTCGCGGAGTTCCCGGCAGTGTACGCGGGCAACATGGTTGGGGGCATCCGGCTGGTCTTCAAAGAGGGCAGGGTGGTGGAAGCTACCGCGGCGCAAGGTCAGGACTTCTTGAACAGGGTCCTCAATGCCGATGCGGGGGTGCGCGTGCTGGGGGAGCTAGGGATAGGCTGCAACCCGGCCATAACTCGCTTTATGGGCAATACTCTGTACGACGAGAAGATCGACGGCACGATCCACCTGGCGCTCGGCAACGGCTTCCCGTTCATCGGCGGCCGGAACGTGAGCGCGGTGCACTGGGACATGGTCAAGGACATGCGGCAGGGCGGGCAGATATATTGCGATGGCGAACTGGTGCAGGAGAACGGACGTTGGCTGATATAGTCATTACAATAATCTAAACGCCAAGACGCGGAGACGCCAAGGACCCGCCAAGTAGATTAGAGTTGGATGATAGCAAAAGGACCAGAGTACACTAAGATGTACTGTGGTCCTTTTGTAGCGATTATCTTAGTCTTGGCGGGTCCTTGGCGTCTCCGCGTCTTGGCGTTTACCTAGTCCGTCAGGGAGCCGAACCTCCTGGGGTTGTTGCGGTTGCCGCTTGGCCTCGCAGGAGCCTGCCCTTCTGCCAGGGGGTGCCGAGTGCGGGCAGCAGGACGCGGTCCAGGCCGAGCCAACCGGCGGTCTTCCAGGCGAGCATGACCGCAATCGCTAGCAGCAACATGATCGGGTTGGTGCTGGTCGATCCTGACAGCAGGAACGAGGTGTTCATGAGCACGCCACCGAAGGCTGCTACGCCTACCAGGGCACCCGCCAGCAGGCCCAGGCCCACTGCTATCTCACCGAACACAATCACCTTTGCGAACCAGGTGTGGGCACCCGAGTCCAGCAGACCCTGGATGAAGCCACGCCACCACTCGTAGGTAATAGGCGGGCTGCCCTGCTCAGGGATGGTGACTGCACGCGTCCAGTATCCCCTGATGGCTTCGCCTGTGTCGATCCAGGCCGGGTTCTGGAACTTGTGCAGGCCCGCATCGAACCACGACCAGCCCAGGAAGAGCCTGATGGGCAGCCAGAGCGCCGCCGCACGCGAGTCCTGGAACAAGAACCGGGCGAAGGGCGGGTCGGGCACCTGGACGGTTGTGTTCGTTGGCTCGGTGGCTTCAGCCCTGGAGAGCGCGAACCAGGCCCCAGCTGCCGTAATGGCTCCCACAATGACCGCTCCCAGCAGTCCACCGAGCGAGTTGCCGAAGAACAGGCCCAGCACGACCGCTATACCGAATAAAATCATTGACCCTCTTGTTTTCACCGCTTTCCTCCTGACTTGCTACCGTGTCATACACTTTTATGCTGTGAGTGCGCATGTAATCTCGCCGCGCACTTATATCTTATGGGTTGGCGGTTGAATCACGGGTAAACCCAGGTAAAAGAATCGTGAAGAATATAACAGAGCATGTAAATAATTGTATCCGCAAAGCGTGACATGACGCTGGTTCTTGGAAACTCTCCCACAAATATCAGCCCCACGTACTGGCGACAAAGCCCCGTCCTTGTCATTTCGAACGTAGTGAGAAATCTCATCCTACACCACGATGTTACCTCTTTCTTATGGTGATGTGATGCTGCTACGCTGAAAGAAAGGTGCTATTTGGGTGGTGAGGGACGAGATTTCTCACTACGTTCGAAATGACAAGGGGGGTTTGGGTCCTGTTCTCAGACTCCAGGTTTATGAGAGAGCTTCTAGTAGGCTGTAGCTAAACAGCAAACCGCCGGAAGCCTAAAGTAGAGCTTCCGGCGGTTTGCTGTTAAAGCAAGAGTGTCAGGTGCTACTTGCGGATTCGTGCGTAGCTGCGGCCCCGGCGGGCAAGGGCACCCACGAGTAGCAGCAGACCACTCATGGCCGCCAACAGGGGCCATAGCAGCGACTCAGGTCCGCCTGTCCTTGGCATACCGACAGGGGTGACCACTGCTTCGGCGGTAGAGGTGGCAATCGGCGGCCCATCATTGAGCGGTTCGACAGTTGAGGTTGGCACCGTCTGGGGCGGCGCGGTAGCCGATACTGCATCACCTATGACGGGTGTACCAGTGCCCTGAGCAGCACCACCACCTACGGCTCGTGGTATGCCGGACACGCCTACGGCCACTTGCGCCACCGAGGCACCGATGCCGGGTGCAGCCGGGCTGTTGGCACCGCGCTCTATGTCGAAGTTGCTCGCGTAGAGGTTGCTGCCGGAGAAGGCGAGGCTGGCGGGGAACTCCAGCGGGCCGGTGTTGCCGTTGGAGGCCACGTCACTGACCTGCCCGGCGGGCGTGACCCTCACGATGGCGTTGCGCTCGTTGGCCGCGACGTACAGGTCGCCGTTGGCGGCAAAGGCTATGCCGTCAGCGCCGAGCAACAGCGGGTTGGTCACAAAGCGCTCCACGGGGCCAGCCGTGCCGTCGGCGTTCACCGTCAGGCGGTCGATTGCCCCGGTGCCGGTGTTGGAGGAGTAGAGCCTGCCGTCAGGACCGAATCCGAGGCCGTTGGTGCTGATCTGCTGCGCCTCGCGCTCGGACCTGAAGCCGGTGGCGAACGTGCTGGTCATGCCGTTGGTAGCCACCACGTAGATGTTGCCCGTCGCGCCGCCCGACACGTAGAGCCGGTCCTGCGCGTCGAAGATGAGGCCGTTCGAGCCGGTCACGCCGGCGGCGAAGGTCTGAACGTCGCTCTCTTGAATCTGGTTGCCTTGCAGCTTGTCAGCCGCGATTTTGAGTATGTTGCCGCTGCTTGCCAGGTAGAGGTTGCCCGCGCTGTCGAAGGCCATGCCGGTGGCGGAGGCGGGGAGGGTGCCCAGCACGGTCACCTGCGGGCTGTCGGGCGTGAGCCTGTAGAGGCGGCGGGAGGCGGTGTCCGAGGTATAGATGCGGCCCATGCTGTCTGCGATGAGGCCCTCCGTCCTGATGCCCGTCGCGCTGTTCGGGTCGAGGTCCGCCAGGATGGTGACCGGCACGGTGCTTGTGGCTGGGACGGTGGCCTGGGGAGTGGTGACTGCCGTGCTTACCGGCGTCGTTGCGGGTGTGGTTGTGACACCCGGTGTTTCTGCTTGCGCCATAATCCGGCCTGGGAGGAGAGCCAACATTAGCGCGCCCAATGCTATGAACCGTTTCTGCATATAGGTATCCTCACGTTGGAAAGGTGACTAGCCAGGTCGGGGCTCTTCACTGCAAGAACGGTACCCATCTTCTGTTTTGCTGCTTATGGCGAGACAGCTACATACGTAAGCCATCAGGTCGCCACGTAGAAGGTTAGGGCTGGAGATACGTGGATGGCAGGACCACACCCCGCTTTTGTCATTCTGAACCCTTCGGCTACGCTCAGGGTAAACTCCGTGAAGAATCTCGTGCTCCAGCACCCAAAGTACCACCCTTCTACGGGAGGACTCTTGGTGTGGAAAGGTGTCATACCTTCGTGTAGGACGAGATTTCTCACTACGTTCGAAATGACAATGGGGGGTTCGGTGTTGTAAATCGGCCCTGTACATTCGCCAGCTTTCTGAGATCCTTCGCTGCGCTCAGGATGACAGGTTGGGGGTTGGGTGCTGTGGGAAAGGGGTTATATGGGTACTGGAGGACGAGATTCTTCACGGAGTTTACCCTGAGCGTAGCCGAAGGGTTCAGAATGACAAAGAGGCGGATGGTCCTGGTGTCCTGTATTGGCACAGCCGCAACAAGAAGAGCCACTTCCTTCTGCAAGGGGTGGCTCTTTATGGGTATGGGAGGGCTGGTCTAGTCTTGGCTGGCTACAGTTGGCATGTTACTGCTCGGTGCAGCCCCGGCCTAATCTGAGGAGCATAGCCTGGCGGTCGAGGTCGTCCACCACGCCGTCGAGGTTGAGGTCGGCCTTGGCGTCTCGCGTGCCGAGGGCGAGGGCGAGCGCCTGGGTGTCGGTCGCGTCTATGCGACAGTCGCCGTTGACGTCGCCCAGGGCGCTCTTGGCGCCTTTCTCCATGCGCACTCGATAAGTGCCTGTGCCCTCGTACCTGGCGGCGACAATCTTGTATGTGCCTTTCTTGGGCAGCCGCGCCACGAGGAAGGAGTTGGTGCCGATTTGCGCGCCGTCGTCGTCGGAGGCCAGCAGGGTGCCGTCGGGGCCGTACAGCTTGAGTACCGTGTCCAGCATCGCATCCTTCCCGGCGAACATCTTGATTGACACCCACTGTCCAGCGTCCGCCTCAAGGCAATACTCGTGCTGCGGCTTCGAGCCAGTTAGTTGGCCTTCCACGGTGCTATCGTAGGGTAGGTCGCAGGGGATAGGGGTGGCGGTGGCGGTAGGTGCGGGCGTGCGGGTCGCTGTGGCGGTCCTGGTGGGTTGGGCGGGCTGCTGTGGCTGCTCCTGGCGGGTTTGCGCGGTGGGTTGGGGCTGTTCGCGCCTGGTGGCGGGACCGGCGGGTCCCC
>DASVRN010000003.1:0-15674 GCA_036388595.1 Chloroflexia bacterium | reverse complement strand
CACTTTTCCATACGTCTACCTGCCTGTTTCTGCGGCCCTGCGCTCCACCAACTGGAGCCTGGAGGAAGCGGCGCGTGTGGGTGGACAGAGCGCGTGGGGGGCGTTCCGGCGCGTAGTGCTCCCCCTGTTGAGACCGGCCTTGCTAGCGGGTACGCTGCTGGTGTGTCTCTACGCCCTCTCCGACTTCGGCACGGTGGCCCTGCTCCAGTACCGCACCTTCACGGTCGCCATTTACAACCAGTTCGCGGGGTCGGTGGACAGGAGCGGGGCTGCTATATTGAGCGTGGTGCTGGTGCTGCTCTCTACGCCGCTGCTCTTCCTTGAAGCGTGGTCGCACAGGCGTAGCAGGCGCTACGTTGCACAGGCTTCGTGGAAGCCGCGCAGGTTGGTGACGTTGGGCCGTTGGCGCTGGGTGGCTGCCGGTGGGGTGTCTATTGTAGGCATGCTGTCGCTGGGGCTTCCCTTGCTCGTGCTTGGCGGGCTGACGTTGCAAGGTTGGCTCTGGCCCACCGCCGTGGACCGCATCTGGAGCGTGGGCGGCGAGGACCTGTGGAGCTACGGGCTGAATAGCTTGTTGCTTGCGGGGCTGGCTGCCAGTATAGCCATACTGCTGGCGTTTGCTCCCGCTTACCTGGCGGCGCGCTACCCATATCGCCTTGTGCTGGCATTATTGGCGGCGGGCAAGTCGGGCTATTCGCTGCCCGGCATCATAGTGGGCTTGAGCCTGGTGCTGCTGTTCAGCAACTGGGTGCCGGTGCTCTACGGGACGGTGGCGGTGCTGGTGCTAGCGTTCGGCATCCGCTTTCTGCCGCAGGCGCTGGCCTCCACCGAAGCGGCTATGAAAGGGGCCTCACCCAAGCTGGAGCAGGCGGCCCGCACGCTGGGGCGCAAGCCCTGGCAGGTGTTCCGCGAGATCACCCTGCCGATGATAGCGCCGGGGCTGGCGGCGGGCTGGGCGCTGGTCTTCCTCACTTCGATGAAGGAGCTACCGACCGCCATACTGCTACGCCCGCCCGGCTTCGACACGCTGCCCGTGCGCATTTGGGCGGCTTCCAGCGAATCTATCTACACGCAGGCCGCGCCGCCCGCCTTCCTGCTCATTTCGCTGACGGTGCTGGCGATGGCATTACTGTTCACCAGGGGTAAATTTGGAACGGATGAGGTTGTACTGTGACACACTCTAGCGTAGATACCGGGCACGTCGTAATTGAGTTGAGCAACGCGAGCAAGAGCTTCGCGGCACCCGAAGGCGGGGAGACTCGCCGGGGCTGGGGCCGCACCGCCGTGTCGGAGGCCCCGACGACCAAAGCGGTACGGGAGGTCTCCTTGCAGGTGCGGCGCGGGGAAGTGCTGTCGTTGCTCGGCCCCTCTGGCTGCGGCAAGACCACCGTGTTACGCCTCATCGCGGGGCTGGAGAGGCCGGACGGTGGGGAGGTCCACGTGAACGGCCAACGGGTCGCGGGGCGCGGCTCGTGGGTACCCCCTGAGAAGCGGCGCGTTGGGCTGGTATTCCAGGACTACGCTCTATTCCCGCACATGACCGTCGCCAGGAACATCGCTTTCCCCCTGTCGAAGTGGCCCGCCGGTAGGAGAGAGCAGCGATTGGCCGAGTTGCTTGATTTGATCGGCATGCCTGGCATGGGCAACCGCTACCCGCACCAGCTATCGGGCGGGCAGCAGCAGCGAGTGGCACTGGCTCGCGCCCTGGCTCCCGAACCCGACCTGGTGCTTATGGACGAGCCGTTCAGCAGTCTCGACGCCGAAAGCCGGGCGTCTACCCGCGACCAGGTGCGCGGCATCCTCAAGAGCCTGGGTACGACCGTAATCTTCGTGACGCACGACCAGGAAGAGGCGCTCCTGCTGGGCGACCGCGTGGCCGTGATGAACGCCGGGCACGTAGAGCAGGTGGGCACCCCCGAAGCGATCTTCCAGAGTCCGGCTACCCGCTTTGTGGCCGAGTTCCTGGGCCTCTCCTGCTTCCTGCCCGGCATAGTCACTCCGGTGGGCTTGCAGACCGAGATTGGGCTGAACCCGCAAGCGGCTGGCGCTCCATGCGGCACTGCCGTCGAAGTGTTGGTGCGCCCCGACGACCTGCTGGTGCGGGCCGACCCCACGGGCGATGCTCGTGTAGTGCGTTGCATGTACCGGGGCATGGACTACCTGTACGACGTGGCCCTGCCGTCCGGCACCACCGTGCGGTGCATAGGCGCTCACACGGTGAAGCTATCCCCCGGCACCCCAGTGCGCCTGGAGCTTTCGGCGGGCCACGCGCTCACCTGCTTCCGCCGGGAGGACGGGCATTGCCGCCTTTGCGAGCCTGCTACAGAGGCGCAGACACTTTCTTAGTAGTTTCGCTGCCCACGTGGTGTTGTAATAGAGCCGTTCTGTAGAACTAAGCTACGGGACGGCTCTCACCTTATCTTATTTACCTGTCTGTTGCGCGGGGTGGCGGCATAGTCGCCAGACGACGCCCATCGAATAAATTCGAGGGCTACACCCTGCAAAGTCTGCCCTTCGGCAGACTGATACATCGAGGCGAATCTAATGAGGCCTTACAAGGTGTATTAGTCCCCGAACGGGGACTTTGTAATGTGTAGCCCGCGATTTCAATCGCTGGGCGTCGGCCTTTGCCTGCTGTTGCCACGCATTCATCGGATGCCGGCTGTGGAGAATAACGTCACCCTGAGTCCTCACAGCACGAACATTGACAACTCCTTGCACACGTGATATACTGTTGTAGACCCGTCCCTAGGGGGTAGGGTACTAAGCAGAGGATGCACACTATGAACACAAACAAACAGGAAGTCCTGAAGCGCCTGGCCTACATCGAGGGCCACCTCAAGGGCATTCGCAAGATGGTCGAGGAAGACCAGTATTGCGTTGACGTACTCAAGCAGACCTACGCGGTGCAGCGCGCCATCGACAAGTTCGAGAGCCTGCTGCTGCACGGTCATTTGAAGTCGTGCGTCGTTGACGGCATACGCGAGGGGCGCGACGAGGAAGTATTGAACGAGCTAGGCCAGCTTTTCGACCTGGCGCAACGATAACAGAAGGCAAATACAATGGCAATCGAACAGATAGACAAGCAAACGGCGGGAGGGGAAGTCCCTTCTGCTAGCGGCACGTCCGCGAGTGCTCAAGATACAGAAGTCATGCTGCCGATAGGCGGTATGACCTGCGCGAGTTGCGTACGCCGCGTGGAGAAATCCCTCGCCAAGGTTGAAGGAGTGCGTAGCGCCGACGTCAACCTGGCGACCGAGCGGGCCACCGTCAAGTACGACCCGGCAACCGCCAACATCGCTGCCCTCATCTCCGCGGTGGAGAAGGCGGGCTATTCGGTGCCCCTCGAAGAGGAGATACTGCCGATTGAGGGTATGACGTGCGCCAGTTGCGTGCGCCGCGTGGAGAAGTCGCTTGCGAAGCTGCCCGGCGTCGAAAGCGTGGCTGTGAACCTGGCGACCGAGCAGGCTACCGTAAAGTTCAACCCCGCAATTGTGGGCCGTGGCGAAATGGGCAAGGCGGTCGAGAAGGCCGGGTACGTCATCCGCGCCGAACAACGGGCCGCCGCTATTGCGCAGGGTGCGGATGATGCGACCCCTGTTGATATGGATGCCGAGCGCCGCCGCCGAGAGCTAAACACGGTCCGGGCCAAGTTCTTTGTGAGCTTGACAGCGGGCCTGCTCATCATGGCGATCATGTTCCTGCCCCTGCCGATGTCGATGGAGGCGCGCAACTTTGTGATGTTCGCGCTGGCGACCCCCGTGCAGTTCTGGGCTGGCTGGCAGTTCTACAAGGGCGCGCTCATGGCCGCGCGGCACCTGACCACCAACATGAACACCCTCATCGCGGTGGGCACCTCGGCGGCGTACCTGTACAGCGCCTTCCTGACCTTCTTCCCCGGCGCGGTCACTGGCGCGGGCCTGGTGCCGGAAGCTTACTACGATACCTCCACGCTCATCATCGCGCTCATCCTCATGGGCCGCTACTTTGAGGCGAGGGCCAAGGGCCAGACCAGCGAGGCTATCAAGAAGCTCATGGGCCTCGCTCCCCGCACCGCCCGCGTCATCCGGGACGGTGTAGAGGTAGACCTGTCGGTGGAGCAGGTGCAGGTGGGTGACGTGATACGCGTGCGCCCGGGCGACAAGGTGCCGGTGGACGGCGTGGTCGTGGAAGGCACTTCCTCGGTGGACGAGTCGATGCTGACGGGCGAGAGCCTGCCGGTCGAGAAAGGCCCCGGCTCCGGCGTGATTGGGGCCACCCTGAACAAGAGCGGCTCCTTCACCTTCCGCGCCACCAAAGTCGGCAAGGACACCGCGCTGGCCCAGATAGTTCGCCTGGTGGAAGAGGCACAGGGCAGCAAGGCCCCTATTCAGCGGCTGGCGGACGAGATTTCATCCTACTTCGTGCCCGCCGTGCTGGTGGTGGCGGCCCTCACCTTCGTGCTCTGGTACTTTGTGGGGCCGGAGCCTCGCTTCACCTTCGCGCTGGTGTCGATGATAGCGGTGCTCATCATCGCGTGCCCCTGCGCCCTCGGCCTCGCCACTCCCACAGCCATTATGGTGGGCACAGGCAAGGGTGCCGAGTATGGAGTGCTCATCAGGGGCGGAGAGGCCCTTGAAGGCGCTCACAAGGTCAATGCTATTGTGCTGGACAAGACCGGCACCCTAACCCGGGGCAAGCCCTCGGTCACGGACGTGGTGGTCACAGACGGCATACCGGAGCGCGAGTTGCTTCGCCTGGTGGCCGCCGCCGAACGCGGTTCCGAGCACCCGTTGGGTGAGGCTATCGTGCGACATGCTGACGAACTGGGACTCGCACCTGCTACGGTAAGTGGTTTCAACGCGTTGGCCGGGCATGGCATCGCCGCCACGGTCGAGGGACGCTCGCTGCTGGTGGGTAACGTCCGCCTTATGTCAGAGCGCGGCATCAACCTCAACGGCTTGAGCGAAAGGGCCTCCGAACTGGCTAGCCAGGGCAAGACGCCCATGTACGTGGCGCTTGACGAGCGGCCCGCCGGGTTGGTGACGGTAGCCGACACCCTCAAGCCGGAGTCCGTGCAAGCCGTGCGGGAGCTAAAGGCACTGGGTCTGGAAGTGTGGATGCTGACGGGAGACAACGAGGCTACCGCCCGCGCTATTGCCTCGCAGGTGGGCATCACCAACGTCCTTGCGGAGGTGCTGCCCGAGCAGAAGGCGGCCAAGGTGAAGGAGTTGCAGGCGCAGGGCAAGGTAGTGGCGATGGTGGGTGACGGCATCAACGACGCCCCCGCGCTGGCACAATCCGACCTGGGTATAGCTATCGGCACCGGTGCTGACGTGGCTATGGAGGCCTCCGACATTACCCTGGTGGGCGGCGACGTGCGTGGCGTGGTGACGGCGATTGCCCTCTCCCGACGCACCATCTCCACGATCCGGCAGAACCTGTTCTGGGCCTTCATCTACAACGTGGTGCTTATCCCGGTGGCGATGGGCGTGCTCTACCCGCTGTTCGGGCTGTTGCTCAACCCGGTGATGGCCGCGGCCGCTATGGGTATGTCCTCGGTGAGCGTGGTGTCCAACTCGCTGCGATTGCGTGGGTTTACGGCCCCAAAGAGCGCCGAAGAGATAGTGCACCCGCCGATGCGCCGCCGCCTGGCCGACATCGGCTACCTGGTGGGCGTAGGCGCGCTTGCGTTACTGGTAGGTGCCCTGTCGCTCTTCCTCTTCAAGCCCTCGATGGGCGCGATGCGCGAGGGTATGGCGGCGGTAAATGCGGCCCCGGTAGCACGCGTGAGCCTGGACACCGGCGGCCCTGTGCGGCCCGGCACACCCACAACCCTTAACCTGACGCTGACTGAGGTCTCAACCGGAGAGCCGGTGAAGGGCTTGGAGGTGGAGCACGAAGCGCCGATGCACCTTATCGTCGTGAACCGCGACCTCGGCTACTTCGCGCACGTCCACCCGCAGGCGGCAGACACGCCCGGCGTGTGGGCCATCGAGCACACCTTCCCGGCAGAGGGCGACTACATCCTCTATGACGAGTTCGCGGTGGAAGGCAACGGTGAGGCAGCTCACAGTGAGGAAGTGCATCGCATAGACCTGAAGGTAGGCCAGGCGAATAGTCCGGCGGCCTCCCTGTCCACCGATCTCAGTCCGAAGCAGTCCGGTGACTATAGCGTCACAATCGAGCCGCAGGGCGAGGTGCGGGCGGGGCAGCCGAGCGGGTTCGTGCTGAACGTGTCGCGCAACGGCACGCCGGTCAGCGACTTGCAGCCCTACTACGGCGCTGCCAGCCACGTCGTGGTGCTGGATGCCAACGCCTCCAACTTCAGCCACGTCCACGCGGTGCCCGGCACCGACGTACCGGCGGGCATGGACGGTGGGAGCATGGAGGAAGAGGCGGAGATGGAAGACCTGCCCGCCTCGTTCGGCCCGGACCTGGCGTTCAGCCACGAGTTCGAGAAGCCGGGCCTCTACAAGGTCTGGTCGCAGTTCCAGCATGAAGGCCGGGTGCAGACGGTGGCCTGGGTGGTGGAAGTGCGCTAAGTTAGCAGTTCGTGTCTGTTATGCAGACGAACGTTGTTGGTAAACTCAGTTACAAGACAAAAGGAGCAAAATAAAATGTCTCAGATTACGCTAAACGTACCCGATATCTCTTGCGCGCATTGCGAGAAGACAATCCTGAACGCCTTGCAGGGCCAGCCCGGCGTCGAGGCGGTGCAGGTGAGCCTCCCCGCCAAGCACGTCTACCTCACCTACGACGAGCAGGCCCTGAGCGTCGATCAGGTGAAGGATATCCTCGACGAAGAAGGCTACCCGGTGGCCTCCGTCTCCGAAGGCGCGGCCCCTGACACCCAGCACCGGAGCTTCATACCTTTGACCAGCAAGTAAGAGGGATCTAAACGCCAAGACGCCAAGACGCCAAGGACGCGCCAAGCGAATAAGGTTTGGAGTATCGAAAAGGACCGGAGTACGTAATGTCGTACTCTGGTCCTTTTGTCTTTAGCCCACAATCCTTAACTTGGCGTGGTCCTTGGCGTCTTGGCGTCTTGGCGTTTAGACTCGTCTCTACGCGGCGTTGGGACGTTCCTCGTCCGGTGGGGTTTGCTCCTGGAGGGCCTGGGCTTGTCTTTGGCGGGTCTCGTGGGCGGAGAACCAGGTCCACATCAGTATCATTGATGTGGCGTAGAGCAGGGCCATGATGCCCCATAGGACGTTGAAGCCTTGCTCGAAGCCGATTGCGTCCCGTAGGGTGCCGCTGAACCACGAGCCTGTGGCCCAGCCGAGGCTCCAGGTGCTGGAGGTGAGGCTGGAGAAGGTGGCGCGCTCTCGCTCCGGGATGCGCTCCATGCTGTAGGCGGAGAAGACGGGGTTGCCCATGTTCATCAGCGCGCCCCTCACGAAGAGCGCCGCCACCACCAGGGGGAAGAACTGCGAGTAGCCTAGCACCAGCAGGAAGGGCAGCGACAGCCCCTGCACCAGCACCACCGACTTGACTTTGCCCATCCTCCCGGCGAGCACCGGCTGTATCATGAGCGCGGCCGCTGTGGCTATTGCGGTCCAGGCGAATATCTGGCCTAGCTGCTCGAAGCTGACGTTGAACTTGCGCTCGATGTAGACGTTCATGAACGGTATCGTCATGCCCGCGCCCAGGCCCACGAGCGCGCCGGGCAGTATGAGTCGAAATACCAGCCCGCGGTTTGAAATGAACCTGCGGCGCTCGCGTCCGGTGCCCTGCGGCTCCGCGGCTTCAACGGGCTGCTCGGCGGACTTCGCCTTGAGTGCGGCGGCCTTCAGCGATTTTCCGGCTGCGTAGACAGGTATGAGGGCCAGCACGTAGAAGGACGAAGCGAAGAGCATGGTAGCGCGCATCACCGCCTCACCCTCCTCGGGCTGAGCGAGCAGCGAGCCGAACATGGAGGGGAGTTGGCCGCCCACCATGAAAGCCACGAAGCCGGTGAGGGTGCCCAGGGCCGCCTGCAAGCTGAACAGGGTAGCGCGAATACTATCCTTGCTGTTCGCCATCATGAAGGGGCCGGAGTTGCTCCACATGAAGCCCCCACCCGCCCCCATGACGACGGTGGCCCCCACTACCATCCAGGGTCCTTGTGCCAGCGCCGTGCCCGCCACGCCAAGCCCCGCTAGCGCCCCTCCCAGCATTATCGCCCGCCAGGGGCCGATGCGCGCCGACACCCCACCTATTACGAAGGTGAGCAACACAACAGTAAGCTGGGGCGTGGCGTTGATGATGCCTATCCAGCCCTGGTCGAGGCCCAGCGACTGTAAGTAGAAGTTGAGGTATAGCTGTACCAGGGTCATCCCCAGCCAGTAAAGCAGGGTGCTGACCAGGAAGAGCCTTATGGGCCTGGTGGTCGAGCGCAGGGCCTGGGAGTAAGTTTCGATGAAGGACATAGTTCCATCCGAGTAAGATATTTACCTAATCCAATAAGTATAACAAACGGATGCGCGGCGGACCTCGGTCCGGGGCCGTATCCTGGGGCGACATACGTGGGGTAAAGTGGAATGGGCAGGATTGGTGCCATGTCCTTTGCTCTTTGATAGGGCACGCGCGGATACACAGGTAGCCGGATGGAAGGGTTGCAGCGGGGCGGAGATGGAGCATGGTCGCCCGGAGACGCCCATCGAATAAATTCGAGGGCTACACCTTGCAAAGTCCCTGCGGGACTGAGACATCTTGTTAGATCGTAGGGGATTCTAATAGATATACCTGTCTGCCGCATGCAGACTTTGCAGAATGTAGCCCGGCGATTGATGAAGATTAACCGGTTAATGAGGTAATGCACAGGGGTGAGATGTGCATGTGCAGGGGCAGGCCCCCGTGCCTGCCCTCGGTGTCATGCGTACCAGGCGTACAATGTTACAAATCTCCAACAAGGGCAGGCACGGGGGCCTGTCCCTACACTACACAGTATTACCTTAGTATGTTGTTATTCTTCATAAATCGACGGGCGTCTCCTGGCGACCATGATCCATCTCCGCGCCACTTCCTACTTCCCCGGACGCATGCCACTCCCGCAGAAGCTCCTGCTCACGCTCCGGCGCAAGCGTACCCTGGGGCTGCGACCGCTCCGGGTTCTCCAGCATCCACTCGTGAGTGGCGCGCACCGTATCCTCAAGAGGCCGAATCCTTAACCCTGCCGCTAAGGCACGGTCGTTGCGCACGCCGTGTATCGCTATAATCTCCTCCGGTACCCATACAGGTAGCTCCGACCACGGGGCCACTTCCCGCTCCAGCAGGAACCGTTCGCTTACCCAGGTGAAGCGCGCATCGCTGTCGAGGGCCTTGCGCCCGGTTTCAAGGAAGTCGCCCATCGTGAGCGGTGTGGCCGGACCCGCACCGTTGAATACCCCGGTAGTCTGACTTTCCGCCATGCTCACTATCCAGGCGGCAAGGTCGCGAGCGTCAATTAGCTGCACGGGGCGGTCCGGCCCGACGGGTGCCAGCACCTCACCTCCCTGGGCGATGCGGCGCACCCAGTAGCTAAAGCGGTCTGTCGGGTCTCGCGGACCTACTATCAGGGTGGGGCGGACTACCAGCGCGGCCTGCGGATACGCTGCCTGCACCGCCTGCTCGCATAGGGCCTTTAGGCCGCCATAGGTGTCGCCACGTATCTCCTCTATGGTGGGGTCGTCCAGGGTCTGGAGCGGGGCGTCTTCGTCAGCGCGGTCCGTCAGAGGTTCCGCGTATGCCGATATGGACGAGACAAATACGTAGTGCGGCACCGAGCCTGCGAGCAGTTGGGCCGACTTGCTTACGATGCGAGGGAAGTAGCCGCTGGTGTCTACGACCGAGTCCCACTGCCGTCCCGCCAGGAGGTCGATGTTCTCGTCCCTGTCGCCGCGTATGTGTTCCACCTGCGGAAAGGCGTTGGGCGCGCTCTTGCCCCGGTTGAACAGGGTGACCTCGTGCCCCCGCTCTAGCGCCGTCTGCGTAATGAAGTAGCCGAGGAAGCGCGTCCCGCCAATAATGAGTAGCTTAGTCAATGCCATGCTCCTTTCGTGCTGAGGTGGAGCAACAGGTCGTGGCGCTGCCCGGTGCTCGCAAGTAGAAATCGCGCAATGTCACCGGGAACTAACGGACACGCTCCCGAATTGACGCTCCAGGTTCTCAAACAAGGTGTCTAGTAGTCTCATTCTAGGGTATATTGGAGTCAGTGAGCCGGGGTCACAGGTCATGAGGTGAGGAAATATATGCAGGCAACCGGGCGCAGACTACAGGTGCGGGTGCCAGCCACGAGCGCGAACCTCGGTCCCGGCTTCGACGTGCTGGGGCTGGCGCTCGACCTGCATAACCTCTTCGTTGTGGAGACCTCCGGCCATACGCGGGTGGCGATAGAAGGCCGTGCCGAGGGCCTGCCCCTGGACGAGAGTAACCTCTTCTACAGGGCGTTCCGCCACCTGTTCGAACTTGCCGGGGAAGTTGCCCCGCCGCTATCGGTGCGTATGGCGCTCAACATACCCCCCGGCAAAGGATTGGGGAGCAGCGCCACGGCGGTCATAGGGGGATTGGTGGCTGCCAACGAGTTCCTGGGGCGCAGGTTCGAGCAGGCTGAGTTGCTTTCGGAGGCGATCAAGCTGGAGCATGGCGGCCACGCGGACAATGTGGCCCCGGCGCTCTTGGGTGGGCTGGTGGTGAACGTGATTGAAGCAGGGAACGTAATCTCGGTGAAGCTACCATTTCCAACAGATTTGAAGGCAGTGGTGTTTACCCCTGATTTCCCGATGGATACGGTACGGGGGCGCTCCTTGATGCCGGGTAAGTATAGCGTCGAAGACACCGTCTACAATTCCAGCCGGGTCGCCCTCTTCCTGTCGGCTATCTCGCAGGGGCGTTACGATCTGTTGAAGGTAGCGATGCAGGACCGGATGCACCAGCCGTACCGCAGCCACATCTTCCCGCTGTTGCCCGCGCTGATTGAGGCCGCGCTAGACGCGGGCGCGCACGGGGCGTGCTTGTCGGGTGGAGGCTCTTCGGTGCTGGCCCTCGCCACGGAGCACCTGGAGAAGGTAGCTCAGGCCCTTGTAGATACGGCTCGAAGGTCGGGCATGGATGGCACGGCTATGCTAACGCAGGCGGACGAGAAGGGAGCAACCGCGACATGGCTATAGACGAGCAGGGGTCACTCGGCTACCACCTGGGCTGCCTGGCTTGCGGACGCACGTACCCTGGCGACGAGTTGCGCTATCGTTGCGACTGCGGCGAACCTCTTGACATAATCTATAGCAAGCTTGCGGTGGTCAGCCGGGAGCTTTTAGATGGCAGACTCGGGGCGGGGCGTGGGGCGCTCTCCAGTGGGGTGTGGCGCTACAGGGAGATGCTGCCCGCTTTCGAGGACGCCGATATTGTGTCACGGCCGGAGGGCAACACCAATCTTTACATGGTGGGGACGGGCGAGGGCGGTGGGTTGCGGCGCGTGGGCGAGTACGCGGGACTCGAATGGCTGGCGCTCAAGCATGAAGGGGAGAACCCCACCGGCAGCTTCAAGGACCGGGGCATGACGGTCGGGGTGAGCCAGGCTGTGCGTACCGGGGCGCGCGCTGTGGCCTGCGCTTCCACGGGCAATACCTCCGCCTCTCTGGCCTCTTACGCGGCGCAGGCGGGGCTTCCCTGCTTCGTATTCGTGCCGGAAGGCCACATCGCGCTCGGCAAGCTGGCTCAGACACTGGCCTATGGAGCCATTACCTTGCAGGTGCGTGGCGACTTCGATAACGCCATGTCGCTGGTGCAGGAGGCCTGCGCCGAGTTAGGGATCTACCTGGTCAACTCGGTCAATCCGTTCCGCATCGAGGGGCAGAAGACCATCGGCCTGGAGATACTGCAACAGCTTGCGTGGGAGCCGCCCGACTGGATTGTGCTGCCCGCGGGCAACCTGGGCAACACCGCGGCTCTTGGCAAGGCGCTGCAACAGGCCCTCAACCTCGGCCTGATAGACAGGCTGCCGCGCATCGCTTCGGTACAGGCTACCGGCGCTAATCCCTTCTTCCAGAGCTACACGACCGGCTTCAGCGAGCGGTTCACAGTGACGGCTCGTACGGTTGCCACGGCGATCAAGATCGGCGCGCCGGTAAGTTTCGCACGCGCGAGGCGAGCCATCGAGGCTACGAACGGCCTCGTGATAGAGGTGGCCGACGAAGCGATCCTGGACGCCAAGGCGATGATCGACCGAGCCGGGATAGGGTGCGAGCCTGCCTCCGCCGCCTCCGTAGCCGGTGCCCGCCGCTTGGTGCTGGAGGGTGCCATCAAGAGCGGCGAGAGGGTAGCGTGCATCCTGACCGGGCACCTGCTCAAGGACAGCGACACCACGCTCGACTACCACCTCGGTAAATCGGGTGCCGCCGGGACCTACGCCAACCGCCCGGTGGTCGTAGATGCCGGTATTGAAGTGGTACGTGCTGTCCTCGAAGCCCACCTTTAGCCGCTACGTACCACCCTGCAATTACTGATCAACCTATTACGTGTTACGTGTTACGTGTTACGTGTTTACTTGTCCAGGTTGTTCAGCCTGCCTCTGATGTCGCTTGAGGAAGTTCATAACAATGCTGTTGGCTACTTCACCTAACTGCCCGTGACTTGCATTGGGCAAGACTGCCAGCTCTGCATTGGGGATGCCCCGGTACATCTCGACTGCTTGCTCTACATCGACGCCTTCGTCCCTGTCACCCGCGAGGATTAGCGTGGGCGCGGTAATCCTTTGAAGGTCCTCCACCCCGTAGTCTTGCACGTTCCACCACAAGGCAGAGGTCTGCGCCATCAATGTTCGCCAGTAATCGGGATCGTCGGCGCGCACGTGTTGGGCCTTCAAATACTCCACCCACTCCGGCTGTTCCGCTTGCAGCCGCTCAAGATCGAAGTCCCCCGGCCTGTGAACGCCGAAGCCCTCTAGCGCGTGGAAATATTGCGGCGGAAACCTGTAAGATGTGCCGCCCAGGACCAGGGCACCCGCTATTTGGGGATAGCGTATGCCAAGCTCGAGCGCGACCTGCCCGCCATCGCTATAGCCAAAGATAAGCGGCTTGTCCAGGCCCAGGGCGTGAATGAAAGCAGCCACATCATCCGACATGCGGCCATAGCTCAGTTCCCCGGTGGGATTGTTCGTTCTGCCGTGCCCTCGACTGTCCACCGCGATAACCCTGAAGTGTTCGGCAAAGACCGGAATTTGCTCCTGCCACGATTGTAACGTCGCAGTTCCACCGTGCAGCAAGATGAGCGGCTCGCCCCTTCCATACTCCTCATAGTAGATGTTGAGATCTTCTACCTGAATGTAATCTCCCTGTTGCGTATCAATCTGGTTTTCCTGGCTCATGGGTCCTCCGGTTGTAAGCTTTTGCTATAGGTTTCTAAACCTGGTTGCGTCGTTGGTAAGCGGTAGCGACAACAGGGCCAACTCGACGCTGAGCCGCACACCGGCTTGCTTCAGGTCGAATCCCAGGATCTCCTCAGCCTTCTGCAACCTGTAGGCAAGGGTGTTGCGGTGTACGGCAAGGTGCTCGGCGGTCTCTCTCAGCCTGCCTCCGTGCTCGACAAACGCCCGCACCGTGGGCAGCAACGGGGTTGAAGCGCCTTTGTCGTGCCTAAGCAGTGGCTCAATTGTCTCCTGAACGAATCGAGCAAGTTGGTCGGGCCGGTCCCTGTGGAGCAAGAGGAGCAGGCGGAGCGGCCCGAGACGAGCGAAATAGGTGGGTGCCCCCTCGTTGACGAGGGCAGAGGCGGTAGCGGCCAGTTGGGCCTCTTCCAGGGACTCGGCAACTTGGAGCAGCGGCCTTGCCGCACCCAGGCCACAGGCCAGACCCCAGGCGCTCTCCAACGCCCCGAGCAGAGTGCCCTCGCTACCTTGAGGCAACAGCACCGCTAGACCCTCTTCGTAGCGGGCGGCTACCGGCCTGCCGTGGCGTACGGCGGTAGTGCCTCGCAACGTTTCGCTCAGGCTTGCTAATGCCTCTATCTGCCGCGAGGCGCTGACGTCACTCGCACGTCGGGGCGACACGAAAGCGACTGCGTACTGCCTGGACGGTGCGTAGCCCTGCCTTTCCGCGCGGCTGACGGCCCCCTCTTGCAACTCCTCACGCCCTGAAAGCAGGTCTTCAAGCCAGCTTTCAGGCTCCTCGGCCCGCGACATTTCGGTGCGTGCCTGGTGGAAGGCGCACTCGCGCATTATCGCCTGTTCCAGGTCGGCCAGGGGGGACTCGGCGGGCAGCAACAATAGGGCTAGCTGGGACTCTTCCGCCGCCCGTACCGCCGCATCGTTCACCCCGCCGCGCACCGCTATGCCCGCTCCCCCGGTCGCAGTGAGCAGCCGTACAACGTCCACCAACGTAATGGGAGGGGCATGCCGCACGAGGTTTTCGGTGGCGACCAGGGCAATCTCGCCGCCCCTCAGACGGGGGAACGCGGGAGAAAAAGGCCGCAGGGAGGCCACCCAGGTGACCGTGTTGTCCAGACCCACCTCCCCGGTCAATGGCTCCGCGCCGTCGAGTGGCTCGCCGGGCAGGGTGAGGTCGCGGACCGTCAGCGGGGCGTTCATCGTGATAATTGGCTCATGCGATTAGGTAGGTGGTCACGTGGCTCGTCCTGCGTGTCGCTGAAGGCCAACTCGGGGGCGGTACTGGAGCGCAGCCAGGGCATCCAGGCAAGCGTGAGGGCTACCGCCACCACTCCCACCCAGGCTCCAAACGTGAAGGTGGCCGAGGGGCCGATGGTGCTCCACAGCCACCCCGCGATCAGGTTGGCGGGTAGCGCGGCGAGGCCCACAAGCCCACCAAACCACATAAGGGCCTTGTCCCTGGCCTCAGGCGCTACGGTCCCGGCCGCGAACGCCCGCCCCATGCCCTCGGTCGCAGCCGCGTAGACGCCGTACATGAGGAAAAGCGCCCAGGCGTTCCAACCTTCGACGGCCACCGCGAACCCAAGGTAGACGAGCGCGAAGGTCGAATAGCCCCCAAGCAGCACGGGCAAGCGTCCGAAGCGCGCGCTCAACGCGCCCAGGGGAGCGGCTAACAGGGCGTACACCAGGTTGAACCCGAAGTAGACCAGGGGCACCATGAGCACCGAATTGCCCAGGTCGGCTACGCGCAAGAAGATGAAAGCATGGGAGGAACTACCCAGCGCGAACACTATCGATATTGCCGTGAACATCCAGAATCGCCTACCTAGAGTAGAGGCCGCCAGGGTAGGGGCGGGCGCGGCGGCCAGGGTGGCATCTGCTCTGAGTGCCACACGGCGTTCCCTGAAAAGCAACAGCAGCACGAGCACGGCCAATACACCCGGCACGAAGGTCCAGGCGAACACCAGGCGCAGGTCGTCATAGGTCAGCAGGAGCACCACGAAGGCCAGCAGTGGCCCCAGGAGCGCTCCCAGGGTGTCCATGCCGCGATGGTAATTTAGCGCCACGGAACGGCCACTTTCGGCTGCCACAGCGGCCAGCACCGAGTCGCGCGGAGTGCTTCTTATGCCCCTCCCTGCGCGATCTAGCAACACCAGTCCCAGCGCGGCCTGCCACATACCCGCGAAGGCAAGCAACGGCCTCGCAAAAGTCGAGAGACTGTAGCCGAGCAGCATCACCGGCTTGCGCCTGCCGGAACGTTGCTCCCACCGGCCCGACACAATTCGCAGCAAGCTGGAGGCGCTTTCCGCCAGGCCCTCTATCAGCCCGGCCAGCGCCAACGGAGTTTGTAGCA
>DASVRN010000002.1:0-27401 GCA_036388595.1 Chloroflexia bacterium | reverse complement strand
GGTTGTACTGTAGAGAGATCACCCGCTGCACCAATGAGGTAGTCGGGTCTATCAGGACCAGGCCGCCTTTGAGCAGGCGTGGCGAGCGTGGGAACGAAGTCACAAATTACATCTCCAGTCCATTATTCGTCAGATAGGGCGGGGCGGCTATTAAGATGGTTGGCTCGATACCCGCGTCTTCCAGCGCCTCCCTGACACTCTCCAGCTCCTCATCGGTAAGATCGAAAACTTGATCTCTACCGTAGTCATACACCCCATAGAGGACGCGCTCGCCGGCAAGCGCCTGCACATCTTCCACAGGGCTAACATCCCCCGATATAGCCCTGTCCGGTGCTGAGATGCGTGTTAGCTCCCGTACGAACGCCTCGTTGATGTTGCCTCTCACAAGAACAGTTTCTTCCGGCCGCCGGAAAACCTTCGATAGAAGGCGGCCCAGGAAATCGCTCGAAGCTTCGGAGGGCACGACGGGTTCTACTTCACCCAGCGCATAGAGTCGCTCTACATCCTCCAGGTTGTCATAGACGCCGGGTTGCAGGCTCAATGTAAAGCGTTCTCCTCGTGTGGCGGCCCAGGCAAGAGCAAGCCTGTAGACGGCTAGCTCGGTTTGGGGGTCCAGGTCTTTAGTATCTATGAGATAGCGCATCGAATCACGCCTCCACTTCCTCGCCTGTCCCCTCCGGCGTGCCTGCTTCTCCTGCCTCGCCTGCTCCTACCTGCCCGCCTCCAGGTTCACCGGCCTCTGCAAGACCACCCGCGGTGGCAGGCGCGGGAACGGGGCCTGGCCGAAGAAACCACCTCAAGATAAGCACGATGAGGATAGCTAACAGGATGATACCTATGGCCTTCAGGATCGTTTTCAGGACCTCGATTATCTTCTCCAGTACCTCTCGTAAGGTCGGGAAACACCCCAGCATTACACAGCGTGGTGCGACGCACGTCTTCGAGTCGTCAAGGATCCCACAATAGCGGCCGGTCGCCGGGTCGATATAATAACCGATGTGGAGATTAAATACCTGGCGACCCAGCCCAGGGGTTGGAACTGTCAGGTCTCGGCCAACAATATTGATCCGGTTAACCAGGACCGTTGCAGGTAAACATGGTTGAAGAGGACGCCACCGGGGCGGTTCCACATCAATATGCGTTAAGGTCTTACCACATAGCGGCACGGGGCGAGGCAACGCTAACCTGGCTCTCTGTATCCCACGGCGCGCTACCTTGCCACTCAGACGCTCCCTGCCCGCCGCCAGTTGCGATTCTGAGGCTCTCGAACGTGACACGCTGTCGGCGAATGTATCGGCTTCGTGCTCGAGGGACTCAGGCTCGTTAACGGCTCCAGGCGCAACGGCAAGCCGGTAGCCGCCACCGTCAAGTTCGGATACAAGGGGTTCGGGTTGAACGGGAGATTGCGCGGACCTGCCTTGTTGCACGACGTGCGATAGCTCGTGTGCGAGCAGACGTTTTCCTGCCTGGGTCTGCGGTGCGTACTCCCCCTCTCCAAACACCACGTCGCGGCCTACTGTATAAGCATGAGCATTCACCGCTCGCGCCGATTGCGAGGCTTGAGAGCCTGTATGTATTCTCACGCTGCTGAAGTCGTGCCCGAACCGCGGCTCCATGTAGGCGCGCGTGCCTGCATCCAGGGGCTGCCCAGGCGAGCTAAGCACCTCAGCCACGGCGGGCGGTACCGTAGTCACGGGCGCGGAAGTCACAGCACTCCGTTGCAGAGTCCCCACGTGCTTCTTCTTGCATTCCGCGCACTCGCCCCCGGCCACCGTGTGCTGGCCGCATGCACAGGCGCGTTGCAGCAAGCCCCTGGGCGCCGAGCTAAAGCTGGGCGGGGCTTTTGCAGCCTGGACTGTCGGAGCCTCGGCGGACGCACTCATCAAAATCGCCCCTTCGTTTCGACGTTCACGAGGTAGTCGAACCAGTGGTCAGCGATGAACTTGTACTGCTCCTTCACCGCGCCCCGCGCATCGGTCCAATGCCTGCGCAGCTCGATATTTATCTCGCTTCGATGGAGCTTTGCGAAGTCCAGCAGGGCCTGGGATATCGGATAGTACGACCAGTGCCAGCGTTCTTCCATGTAGCCCTTGCCATATCCGCCCTTTGTATTGAATGGCTGGATAAAGCCGTAGGTCGAGGCGTTAGGGGCCAGCCAGCGGTATGCGTCCGCGAAAGCGCCCTGTCCGGTCCAGGCACCCGGGTCAAGATCGGCGCTCGTACGCCCGAAGTCGAAGTCGGTCCCGGCGTGGTGACGCGACACTCCGGGTGCCGACGAGGCCATCAGGATCTCCTTCTGCTTTTCCTCCGGGGTGAGTACAGGCACAGGCGCCGTGGTATCCTTTGGAGGCTTCTCCGTGCCCCAGCAGAGCCTGTGGTTCTTCTTACCGGGGTCCCACTGCACGTCCGTGGCCGCTACGAGAGAGCCGCACTTCGTACGCGCAAAGTCCGAAATACGGTCGAACGGCTTCCCGGTGAAACTGTATTTTCTCTCCCATATGCCCCGTTGCGTCGCGTAGTCGCGCTGTTCAGACTCGACAATGTCACCCTTCGGGATGTTGAGGGCCGGCGCCGTGGCAGCGGCACCCGAGCCACTGCCCGCACCGGAACCGCTACCTGCACCGGAACCGCTACCAGAGCCGCTGCCCGCACCCGACCCCCCGGCGGGAGCAGGGGCACTTGCGGCAGCAGTGGCGCGCATAGCATCGATCATACACTTTTGCTGCGCCTCCACCTCAGCGATGGCCGTGGCGATGGTTGCTACCTGTGGATTTTGGGGGCCGCCGATGATCCAGTTGACTATTACCAGACTGGGCAGCTTGCCCAGGCTCTTCGCCCAGGCGGCCTTCCGAGCATCGAGTGCAGCCTGGTCTTTGAAGACCTGGCAACCCTTTGGCGGTGCGCTCGGAACTTCTTCGCGCTTGAGGAGCGGCGCGTCGGTCGGGAGGGGTGGAGGGGTCTTAGGGGGAGTCTGCTCCTCAAGCTGATCGGCGGCGGGACTATCCATCGACAGCACTTTATCCGTAGCCGAACAGGGCGCGTCCGGTACGCCCAGCAAATCGAAGGCTTCGGCTGCCATGGCGTAGTTCTCGATGTAAGTGACGCTGCGAGACCTGAACTTGTCGCCCTGGTTTACCGGCGCGCCGGCGTTTCGCCCTTCCTTCTCGACGTTGATGAAGCGCTGGTCGGCGAGAACCACGGACAGCGAGCCGTCATCATTTTTAAGTTGAATTGGGTTCTCTTGCAGCACAACATTGCGGGTGCCCTTGAGAGCGTCGAAGTCCTGCTCCTTAGTAGTCAAGAAGAAGTCGTTCCTGTCCTGCCCCTTCGCGAAAGATGGGTTTGGAGTACGGGTTTTACTCGCGACGTCCTTGAACTCCTTTGCCGGGTCCAGCCCCTCATTGTTGTGCAGCGCAACGACGGGCAGGGCATCGGTCTCACCCTTCCGGCAGTCTACTATCTTGGGCATAAATTCTTTGTCCGCGAAAGCCTGTAGTTCTGCGGCGGCGGCTGCGCGCACTTTGGCAGGGTCTATTTTCTTATCTGAAACTGACGTACGACGGGTTCCTATGAAAGTGTCGTCGCGCGTGCGGCCCGCAGGCGTAAATATCCGGTTCGGGTCCGCCTTGCTGGCAAACGTGACTCCGTCTACGGTGAACTCGTAACCAATGTAGCGTATCGTTGTGTCAAGGTGAATAAAGTTGACGCACCGCCGCTTCCTTATCTCTTGTGCGACGGCCTTCGCGGTCTTTTCCTCACCGTGTATATGAACGAGGCAGGCTTTGGCTAGCTTCTTATTGGGTTGAAAGTCGGTGATCACGTTATTCAGGACCGCACGTTGCAGCGACGATGAAGGCGCGGCGCTGACCGGAGCGGGAGGCCCACCGGCAATTACGCTATCAGCCTGGATATCTGCCTGGCGCTCGTCGTCCCCACCCGGCGAGTTGATTGAGGAGGGCCGGAGCGGGCTTCCTACCTGTTCCTGCTGCAAGGTATGGGTAAGCTCATGCGCCAGGAGGTGCCGTCCTGCCTGTGTGGCAGGCGAATACTCACCCGCCCCAAACACCACGTTGTTACCCGCTGTATACGCTCGCGCGCTTACCGCCCGAGCCGACTCTGCCGCCCTCCCACCAGTATGCACCCTCACCCTGCTGAAGTCGTGTCCGAACCTCGGCTCCATGTAGGCACGGGTGGCGCTGTCCAGGGGCTGGCCGGGCGAGCTAAGTACCTCGTGCACGATGGGAGGCACACCGCTGGTGGGCGCGGAGTTCACGGCGCTGCGCTGCAAAGTGCCCTCGCGCTTCTTCTTGCACTCCGCGCACTCGCCTCCCGCAGCCGTATGCTGGCCGCAGGCGCATTTACGCTGCAACAACCCACCGGGCACCGGCGTGAAGGTCGCTGTAGCCGCCTTCTGAAGTTGTGCGATGGTCTGCCCGCTCATCTTATGCTCCGGTTATGCTCGGGTCCCCTGTATCGCTGCCTTGCGCCATAGCCCGTAGCTGGCCTAGCCTCCACCCCCGGCCTCAATCTGTTTCACCACCTGGTCGAGCCGCTCTATGGCATAGGCCCAGTTGTGGCACTTGAAGCTGCGCAGGTCTTGTATGGGCGACTTGCAGTCGAAGCAAAACAGGTGCTCTATGGCGCGTGGAACTTCAACGTTGACGTACTTGCGCTCGCCTAAAATCACCCTGGCGATCATTTCCTTGCCATGCGTATGCTCCAGAGCCGAGGCCACGATGTCCAGCCAACTTGTCTCGCGCCCGCATTTTTCACAATGCCGCGTGTCGCCGCTTACCCACAGGGGAGCGCCAATCGTCTTCGGCTCCATCCCCAGCAAGCGTTCGATCTGCCGCACATCGTCGTCGGTAGTCACCCAACGCTCTTTGCCCGGCAGCGAATAGGGGGAATCGTATACCTGCTTGAACACCTCTTCGCTCACCACGCGCGTTGAGGGCCGCTTACCTTTTCCCGTGCTCTCCTTTGAAGTCATCTTTTCCCTCCTTCATTTGGCTGACCAATTCCACCGTACACCGCCCTGGCGATCTGTTGTCCCAGGCCGCCCGGACCACCCGTACCTGCTATCTGTATGCTGCCACCGTGCAAGCCCGGCACGGCTCCCCCGGACGCCAGATCAGGCGAAAGCCCACCCTCGGCCAGCAGCCGCGTCAATTCGTCCCTGACCGACGCCTCAAGCAGGGCGCGACCATTCGGCTCAAGGTATACGCCATCTAGCACGAGTCGCTCTATGTGGATGCTTATATCGGGGCGCTCGCTCATGCCGTCACCTTCGTACCGGCGGTTTCCTCGGACTCCGCCACAGCCGGGACCCCATTGGGCGCGACAGCCGTAGCAGTGGCGCTGGTGATAGGTGTAGCACCCGCTGTGGGACCGGCCATGCTTGCGGTTGTGCCAGGCGCCGGTGGGGGTTTCCAGTCAAAGTCGGAGCTATTGGTAGAGCGATTCAGCTTGCGGTACTCGACTTTGATTGCATCTAACACGCAGTCCATTGTCACAGCGGACTGCCCTTTGCTCGCTGCCAGGAAAGCGGCGTTGAGCGCGACGCTACTGATGTTCGCGCCCGCCAGGTTGAAGCTTGCCAGCCTCGCGTAGTCTAATCCAACTACCTCGTCTTTCTTGCTCCCCGACTTATTTTGGCCGCCATCCGCCTGGTTGGGTCCTGGCGCGGCGGCTGTAACCACAAGCTGCGTGGGCATCTTTCCAGGAAAGACCTTCTTCCATATCTGCTCCCGCAAGTCGCGGTCGGGGAACCGGAAATCGAGTGTGAAGCGCAAGCGGCGCAGGAATGCGGGGTCCAGCGCGTTCTTCATGTTGGTTGTCAGGATCGCCAGCCCGTTGTAGTCCTCCATGCGCTGCAACAGATAACCGACCGTGATATTGGCATAGCGGTCGTGGCTGTCTTTCACCTCGCTACGCTTGCCGAAGAGAGCATCGGCCTCGTTGAAACAGAGTATGGCCCCGCCGCCCTCCGCCGCATCAAAGAGCTGGCGCAGGTTCTTCTCGGTCTCACCGATATACTTGTTTACCACCCCCGATAGGTCTATCTGGTAGAGGTCCAGGTTCAACTCGTTGGCGATGACTTCGGCGGCCATAGTCTTGCCGGTGCCGCTCTCACCCGCGAACAGGACGCTGATACCCAGTCCCCTGTTCATTTTGTCTCCAAAGCCCCAATCGTAATAGACCCGGTGGCGGTACCTCACGTGCTCGATGATTTGGCGCAACAGCCTTTTATCCTCTTCAGGCAGCACGAGGTCTTCCCAGGAAGCCTTGACGTGAATCCGCCGCGCCCTCGCCTCTATATGCGGGCGGGTCCTTGCCAGGCAGGCGTCCCAAAGGCGCTCATGGAGGCCGGGACCGGGATAACCAGGCTCTGGCCCGGCAACCTCAGCTATCTGCTCGATGGTAGCCAGGTCGAGGTTGAACTGGCCTGCCAGGAGCGCGGGGCTATCCCCGGCATCTTCGCCCAGCACGGCGGCCCAGGCATCCCTCTGCTCTACAGGCGTCGGCCGCTCCACATCAATCGTGACACTGGTCCTACCCAGGTCGGGGCGTACCTCACGAGTATCGAGGAATATCAACCCTTCGGTGCGCGATAGGAAGGCCGCTATAGGTGGGCCGGGCCGGTCGGTCGAGGAAGTCTGTTCTACTTCGCTTGCATCCAGGTAAAGCGCCACATTCTGAAGCCTGCATTCCCGGTCCCACAGGCGGGAGAAAGTTTCCAGCTCGGAGGCTTGCGCGGGGATGGCTTCAGCTTGCATGCTATAGAGTTGCAGCTCCAGGTCCTCCTGGTCGCTAATCGCCCGCCAGGCTACCATTTCTTTGCTGCGCGTGTCCGCCCCCACCAGTTGTATTACAGGTACCCCGCCACCCACACCCGCTCGTTCCGTCTCGACGGCGTGCGCCAGGTGACTCCCTATCGCGGTGACCGTATCCCACTGAGAGCGGGGCAATCTGACCTGGCCGGCGTTCATATTGACCGGCTTCATGAGCAGGGCCAGGCGGTCGTCCAGGGCCTCAAGTCCGACGATGTAGCTCACTATGCGCTCGTCGGCTCGCAGGGCACTGGTGGTTAGCGGCTGCGCCCCAGGCTGGTAGATTTCAATTAGCTGCCAGTACCGCAAATTGCTGTCGGGCGAGAGTGCCTGCCACCTCGGTTCCCTCAATACGGCGAGCGCCATGCTGAACGTGGCATATGTCTTGTTCGGGTCGCCGTTGAAGTGGGAGCACAGGTGTGCGATCTCCGAGGAAAGCTCCACCCCGGCGCAAAGTAAGAGCAAGTCTTGCTCGAACGGACTGAGGCTAAACTTCCTGGCAAGCCTGACCAGTGCGGGGGGATCGGGACTCTGCTCGGCGGCGGCCAACTCCTCCTCTAAATGCCTGACGTGCTCTTCGGTGATAATGGTGGGCGCGGAAAGAAGGTAAGGCGGCTGAGTGCTAACCGCGTCCCCGGCACCGGCAACGTGGGACGACCCCTGTTCCGGCTGCCTGGTCCAGAAGCGCAGGCTGCGCCGTGGCAGTGGCTTTGCCGGTCCCGGTTCGGGCGCACGCGCTGCCATCACGAGGGGCTGCGCCACGACCGGCGTGTACTGTTTCAGCCGCAGCTTGAGCCAATCGAGCGCCACTTCAAGGTAATGCTCGTTGGTCTCCTGCCAGTTGTTGCTCTCGGGCGCGCTCATTGAATCGTTGCCTCAGCGTTGTCGAACCTGTAGACCAGCTTACCCTGCTCGTCCGCTACCTGCTTCAGCCTCAGACTTTCGGCCCCATCCACTTGAGCGCGCACGAAATAGGTGCCCTGCGCTACGTCTACAAAGCCTATAGTGATGTTCTGCTGTGGCTCTTCTGCTTCCCTGGAAGGTGTGGCAAAGCTATAAGCCCTCGGCGTGGCGTCCGGCTGGCTCGTCTTCTCGTTAAGCGACAATACGACGCGTTGCCTCCTTCCAACCTTTGGCTCGAAACCGAGAGTGATACTGCCGGAGCAAAGGGTGATGGTAGCCTCGTTTTGCGTAACCTGCCTGCGGTCTGTGACTTGAAGGTCGCCCACGGTAATCTTCGGGCGCAGCACAAAGGCCGCGACGTTCGACTCGTAGCCCACCGGGTGATCTTCAAATGGCGGTATGATAGGCTGGACCACCTGCACGCCCTGCACTCCGGCTCGCAATTCGTCATTACCCACACCGGATAGAGCAACGGCCACCTGGGTATCGGCTATCGTTGAGGGGTCTCTTGCTTCACCTGCCAGGAATACTTTGGTTCCGGTGCCGCCTAATTGCTGCCCTTTGATAAGTAAGGTGCTATCCGCGAAGATCAGGTGCTCCAACTCCCGCTGGTCAGGTGGCACCTGGGCGACCACCTGCTCGATAACCGGCTGGCGGAACGGCACGACAAATATTTGCGGCTTCAGCACGGGTAGCACCATGCGCCCGGCAAGTCTCGGCTCGATGAAGACCACGGTAGCCTGGTAAGCGACCGACAGGTTATATGGAGCCTGAAAAAAGACCGACCAGAGCTTGGATAGGTCCTCCAGCGACATAACGCTGGGGGTGAACTTGACCAATTCCACCTCGTCATCAAGGTCCGAGTCGCCCAGGAAGTCGCTGAAGGGTTGGTTCTGGATGGTCTCGCGGATGGCCCGGCGCGTGAGTACCGGCTCTGTATGCAGCGCGCTCACCACGCTGCCGAGGAGGCGCTGAGGCTCCAACGTCTCCTCGTTGCCGTAGTGGGTGAGAATATAATGGAGGTCGAGGGCCGCCCTGGGACGCTGCACGAGCGCCCCACTCCCCGCCCGAGTTGGAAGGTCGGCGTTGCGCCAGGAGGGGTTGGGCGTCACCTGGTAAAGGAAGATATTGACTCCCTTCGTGGGTGTGTTATTGCCGTTCCCGTCGGGCCGCGCGGTAGTAACGGTCGCCCCGGCCACGTCCTGGCCTACGGCAAGCTCCAATAACCGGCGGAGGGCCGCGGTGACGGTAGCAATAGCCAGGTGATTGCTCACCGCTCGCCCCTGGCCCGTTGCTTGAGATAATCGGCCAGCGAGAGCGTAGGCTGAGGAGCGGGGCCGGTAGACCTGGCGCGGTCTCCTGGTTGCTGGGACGCAGTGGCACGCACTTCTATGCGCCCAATAGTCACCTGGATTGAAGGTGCGGGCGAAGGCGTGACAGGCATGGCTGGGCCGGCCGGTAATGCCCGTGCTAAGCCTGAGGCAGGTTGCACCGTCCTGGCACCCGGCTGCGCGAAGGGGCCGCCGTCAATATTAGAGGTTACTGGCCCCGCCCCGTACTGAGTTACCGGACGCACAGCCGCAGTCACATGGGGCCTGGCGACGACGTGCGGTGGCTGCGTGCCCGTACCACTCGCTTGTGTGTCGATACCCCGACCTCCTGGCGGTTGTTCGGTGGCAGGTCCGGTCCCCGTGCGAGGAGACAGTGTCTCCCCGGCGGCCTGTCGAGCGGGGGTTGGGCGTTCGCCATTGCGTGGAGGACCGTCCTCTTTGTCGAGGTTATTTCCCTCCGTGTGGGCCTCAACGGTGTTAGCCTGGGGCTGCATAGGTTCAGGTGTTGCCACTCGGTGCCGAGTCGCGCTCTCCGGACCAGGAAGTGGCGGCGCGCTATTGAGGGGTTGCTGTGGGGTAGTAGCCACCGAGGGGGATAGCTTTTGCCGCCGGTGCTGGTGGTCGGGCGAGACCACCGGCTGCCGTGTCGCTATTTCGCGGCCTGGCGGGTTGGCTGTCGAGCGTTCCGCCCCCGGCCCTTCCATCCGGTAACCGGTTGGGTTGGCGTCATCGGTGCCGGGCATGGCACCGAAGTCCGGCCCGTCGCTCCCATGCGCTGCCCGCACGATTGACGGTTGCCCGCCAACCGCACCCGGAGGCTCATACAACGAAGGGAGTCTTGGTTGTACCACCTCCGCCCGGTGCAGGCCCTTAGCCGTCACGTCGCTCAGATAGTTACTCATTTCTGCATTACTACATCTCTCGCATGACGTACCATGCATCAGCGTATGGCTGCATCATTTCCCTACCATTTGCAGGTAGAGTTCCCTCCGCGCCGGGTGCATCGCGAGGATATCAGCCTCGTGCCACCCGTAGGCGGTAGCCAGCACATGAATTTCGCGTAGTAGCCTGTAGGCCCAGGCATGGATTTCAGCCCAGAAGAAGGACACGATATCGAAGCCAATATCCCACTTGTGCCCGCAAGCTACGCATTCGAGGTCGAGTCGCACGGAACCTTGCGGGTCTGCCTGGGCCATGCAGGCGGCCACTGCCTCGATAACGCTCCTCGGCAGATCGCCCGCGGGCACGTCTTCCCCGTTGTGAGTGGCCGCGGCCACACATCGTGCTAACACAAACCGCTGCGCCTCTCCAAGATGAGCGTCCCCTTCACCTTCCTGCTCCGGTGGACCTTCGTCTGCCAGGGCCAGCAAATCGCGGCTATCCGGCAAACGGAAGCGGACTTCGTAACCCTCGGAGTCAAGTAGTAGCTCCTGGGGTGGCTGCTCCTCGTCCGCGCCCGGCGCACGAATATCCGACACGCTAAAGTCCAGTTCCAGGCGCTCGCCGCAACGCGGGCACTGTGCCAGGCTGACTAACCTGGGGCCGAACGTCCATTCTCTCAGCGTCAACAAGCGAGCGTCACGTCTGCCGATGGGCAGTTCTTCCAGCGCGCCTGGTGTCAGGTCCGGGCAGGCCGCTCCCAGGAGAAGGAGCGCCCTACGAGCGGGTGGCTGCTGCAATCCGCGCTCCCAGGCTCCTAACAGTTCAGAAGGTGACAGCACGCGCATCGGGCCTACCTATTACAGCTTACAGCTCTGGCTACGTTAGCTAAGAAGCTACGACGACTCACGCCTGGCTGGAGGCAGGCAGGTACCGGTACGCGTAATTACGCAGGTTCGGTGAAGGAAGGCTCTTTAGGCTCCTGCACCCGGTCGTCGCGCTCCCAACCCTCATTCTCCAGCTTGATCGTCTGGATAGCCGTCGCGTTCGCGTTGGCATCGAGGTCGGGCATGGCCTGGAACTCCGAGACCCAGCAGCGATACACGTTGTAGGCGATGACCAGTTGCCCAGCCTCGTTGTAAACTTCGATAATCAGGTTCTTGCGGAAATCGGCCAGCGACACTTGCTGCCCGAACCCGGAGCCATAGTTCCACACCTTGTTGGCCCACTGCTCGAAGTCCTTGTCGTGGGTCACGCCGCGCTCGAGGGTGATAGCCTCGTACTCGGTGCGGCCGGGGGATTTGCGGCTGCTGCTGGGGTCGCCGCCGTCGCGGTGCTTCACCACTTCGGTGGTGCGCTTGAAGGCGCTCACCTTGCTGACGCCTGCCACGTAGCGGTTCTCGTCGGCTAGTTTGACGCGGAACATGAAGTTCTTGTAAGGATCGAACCGCTGCGCATTGATACGGAATTGTGCCATCGTTAGCTCCTCCAGGGCAAAACATTCTCAGGCTGCCGGTATTACTTTGCAGGAGCGGTTGGCGGACCGGCCCTGCGCGGCTTATCTCACTACGTCACTACGTCACTACGTGTTGATCTGGCCTGCCAGTTGCTGGATCTTGACGACCACGAATTCGGCGGGCTTGAGGGGGGCGAAACCGACCAGTATGTTCACGATGCCCAGGTTGATGTCGTTCTGGGTTGTCGTCTCGCTGTCGCACTTCACCAGGTATGCCTCACGAGGCGTCGTGCCCTGGAAAGCGCCCTGCCGGAAAAGGTTGTGCATGAACGCGCCCACATTGACCCGGATAGAGGACCATAACGGCTCGTCGTTCGGCTCAAACACCACCCACTTGAGGCCACGGTACAGGCTCTCCTCGAGGAAGAGGGCGAGACGCCGCACGGGGACGTACTTGTACTCATCGGCAAGCTCGTCCGCACCCCGCAAGGTTCGCGCTCCCCACACTACTCGGCCTACAACGGGGAAAGAGCGCAGGCAGTTGATGCCAAGCTGGTTCAGATTGCCGTTCTCCATGTCGCTCAGGTTGACTTGCAGGTCCCGCACGCCGTTCATAGCAGCGTCAATGCCCGCCGGTGCTTTCCAGACGCCTCGGTCCGCATCGGTGCGCGCCATGACACCGGCCACGACACCGCAAGGAACGAACGTATCCAGTCTCCCTTCGCGTAGCGGATCGGCCTGCCTGACGCGTGGGAAGTAGATAGCCCCATAGCGGGCGTTGGTGCCCGTAAGACCCAGGCCAGTCAGGCTGGCGCGTGCGCTGGATGCAAAGTTCGGCTTTGCGCCCCACTCAGCAGGGGGATCGACAATCAACATGGCCCGGTGGTCTCTACAATATTCCAGGGCCGCTACGTAAACTTCTGGGTTCGTATTCCCGTTGGGAACGTCTGGTGGGATACAGAGTAAGTTGAAGATGTCAGCCTTGTCGAGAGCATAGAGCCCTGTCTTATCATCCTCGCTCCCCAGGAACTCTTCTGCGTTAGCAAGAGGACCGCTGTCAGCCCCTCCAGTGCCGCCAGCACCTTCGCTAGCTGCTGGTGCTGGTGCTGGTGCTGGCGCTGGCGCTGGCGCTGGTGCTGGTGCTGGCGCTGGTGCTGGTGCTGGTGCTGGTGCTGGTGCTGGTGCTGGTGCTGGCGCTGGCAGGTCAGATAGCTTCGTTGGCAGATCAGGTTCGTTCGGCGGATCTTTCTTTTTCGGTACGCGAAGTAGCTGAGACTCCTGCTCTAATACTTCGTCAACACGGCGCGGTCCCTTAACGACAGATAGATTCAGGAATCGTTCCTGCCTGCTAATACCTCCCTCAGCTGACGCTTCGGTAATTGTCAAGTGGAACAGGTCTTTTTTTTGGAGGCCATAGCGCGTGGCAACGTCCGCGTCGATGCCTTCAGTGTCAATCGTAAATCTTACTTTGTTGGCCCAGGCACCAGGGCTGGCGGCTTCCAGTTTCAACCCCCTGAACTCAGATTGCGCCTTGCCTGTGCTACCCTCCGCGGCTTTGTATCGACGCACAATAAGGGCCTGGCTGCCGCCGTTCATATAGAAGTCTTTCACGGCGTAGGTCATGGGCAAGTCTGCAACCAGCCCGCCAAAGGTGCGCTCAAAATCGCCAAAGTTGTTGATGAGGATCGGCTCGTCTACCGGACCGTATCGAGTGCGCCCTATGAACGCCGTGATCGATGTAGGCACCCCCACAATCGTACGAACTCCACTCGGTAACTCCTCTATGTACACGCCTGGGTAGCTTACTTGTACGGGCATCGGATATCCTCCTTGTTAGACCGGCCTGAGTCGCTTTGGGATTTCGGACCGCAGCCTGAGGTAATGATTCAGATAGGTTTGTACGAGCGCATTACCTCCAAACGCCTGGGGTGCGGAGCAGGCTTTCGAGCAAAATTGGGGTAAATCTGATTAGCTCTGCACTAAAGGGCGCAACTATGGCAGAGATGAAACAAGAGCCGTCAACACGACGAGCGTTCGAGTCCTCAGGCCGGAACAACCAGAGAGCACTCCCGCTCATGCAGAAATAGAATTGGCGGCCTGCTACACCATAGTAAGACTAGTTCCTTACCGGGACTCCGTAGTGTAGCAGGCCGCCACTTTAGCCCTGTCGATGCTATTGATACCGAGGCAGAGGAAAAATCGTAGGGGTAGAAAGGCCGAAAGACCCGAAGGAACGCAAAAGGAGGAAGTTTGTCAGGATTGTTCGCAACAAGCGACTGTATGCCTGGGTGAACACTATTCTAGCATGACTCAGGGGCCGTGTCAATGATATTTGGTCCGAGAACTACTATTTACAATGGATATAAGGAAGAGGGTAATTGGTGGTATATCATGTTACTTATCTTGTTCAACTTTGAGGATACTCACATCCGGCGGAGAAAGCCGAGCACCGGGCTATTACGCATGATAGGATTAGCCAAATATACTACCAGCACGCATTGACAGTGCATTGTCCGAAGCATATACTGGAGCCGTTGGGCTGAAGCGGCTGTTGAGCGGCATGCGCAGGGTGCGGAACATTCCTGCTTGCCGGGCCGGCCTGCGAGCCAAAGCCCATTAGTCACACAGAGTTACGCAGGCTGCTGACCTATATAGTCGGCAGTTGGTTTGCGTTCTATATAAGAAGCTACCTGCAAAGCCGTGACCTGCTATGTCCGCGGCTATGAAGGGGCTGGTACCGGCGTGACATGATGCCGTGCCGTAAAGGCCAGGGAAGACTGCAGGCTGTGTGATACAAGAAGAGGCCGAACAGTAGCTCGATTATACGGGCTGCGGTGGCAAGAAGCACAAATACCAGATCCAATACGTAAGTAGGAGGAACATACAGGATGATTAGCAAGAAACTTAGAGGTTTGGCCGCGCTGGCCGTGGTAGCGGTGACGGTCTCAGGTGGAGGCTTAGCAATGGCTGCAAACGCCACAGTTGAGGTGACACCGGGGAACATGCAAGGGTGGGCTTTCGTGGTAGAAAGCGGCGCCGGAACGGGTCAACTAGCATCAGGACCGGCTGGTGGGCTGGGCGCTGGAAGTGCACACTTCAATCTTACCACTTCAAACGGTGGCGTACGCCTCGCATCCGCAAATTCTGACTACGTGGGAGTAAGGCTTGACGACCTGGAAGAGTTGAGCTACAGCACTTACCAGCAGCAAACAGGCGCTCAGGCAGTGGCCTTGCAACTCGCCATGGACTATAACTCAACTGATACGTCTACGGTTTACCAGGGAAGGTTAGTGTACGAGCCTTACCAGGATCTTGGTAATGCAGCTGTGGTATCCGGCGTCTGGCAGACGTGGGATGCATTGCGTGGTGGGGACGCAAAGTGGTGGATGACAAACAATGGAAATTTCAATACCCTCTACGGAACGAATCCATGTCCTCAGGCCTCGCCATGCACGCTAGATCAGATACTTACTCTTTTCCCCAATGCTGCCATCCACACCGACCCGAATCATGGTGGAGTAATGCTAAAGGCTGGAGCTGGTTGGCCGGCAGGGTGGATGGGCAGTGCCGATGCCCTAACAGTAGGTGTGAACGGCAACACAACCACGTATGACTTTGAACCTACAGTAGGCCCTCCTACTAGTAAGGAGCAGTGCAAGAACGGCGGGTGGGAAACGTACAACACTCCTCGGCACTTTAACAACCAGGGCGACTGCGTGAGCTACGTAAGCAACGGCAAGTAGGGGCGCTCTAAGAGACTAGCACACGTAAGAAGAGAGGGACTGCATCAGAGCAGCCCCTCTCTTCTTACCATTGCCAGCAGCCGTTCAAGACACAATAGGAGGGTAATTACCAGTACCCCTTTATTTCCTCCGCCGGCGTCTCAACACACGACGCACCCGCCCCACCGGGTTGAATTTGTTCTCTGCCTCCAGAGACCTGATCTGTGCATCCCTGGCTTTAACCGTTGATTCCAAGCGTCTGATGTAGGCCACCTTCTCGTCGATGAAGGAAGTCAGATGCTTGATGTAGCCGTCCCGCTCGGCGAGGTCCCGCACCAGACCCTCATTGCGCTCCGCCATCTTCTCAAGTCGCTCAAAAAGGCCCGTATCCGCAAGCGACATAGGCTCGTTTGTGCGGGGGTCGGGTACGTAGCCGAAGTCAGGCGCGACTACCGGCAGCGAGTCGAAATGCTCCCGCCCCGCCGGGTCTACATTCTCTCGCTTGCTGAAGGGCGTCAGTCCTCGGAAGTACTCGTCTATTTCCGCAAACTGCTCGCGCCCCTCCTCCTTCGCCCAGAGCATGATATTGGGCACCGCCCCTATATCAAACAAGCTCGGAAAGCGCTCTCTTATTGCTGCTTCTTTCTCCCAAACCTGTTGTACTACAAGCGGAACTACCTCGGCTGACCCCTCGACATGCTTTCTGCCGAAGAAGAAGACCCCCGCCGCGACGTTCAGCGCCCCTTCCTCGGTGAACAAGCTGTCGTAATTTGCTATGGGCAGGTTGAGTATCTCCTGCAAGAAGAGGCGGTAGGTGCGCGCCCCCGGCTCGTCGCCCGGCTGCATCCAGTGGAGGTAAGTTTCAAGCACCATACGCAGCGCCTCGGAAGGCATCTGGTAGGGAGCCACCCCCGAGCGGAACTTCTCGAACGAATTGAACACCTGCTCCAACCCCTGCTGGCTCGCGTTGAAGTAATGGTGCGGGTAGCCGTGGTAGGCAAACACGAAGTTGCACTCGCCGTAGACGTACCCGCCGTTACGCAGCACCCGGTGCGTCTCCTGCGCGGCCTCGAAAGGGTTCCGCAGGTGCTCTATGACCGCTAGCGAGAAGACAAAGTCCAGCGTGCCGGGTAGGAAAGGCAGCATGTGCGCGTCACCGACCACGTCCACGTATGGAGTGAGCGTCACGTCCATGCGGATGACGTTCGGCAGGTCCAGCGTCAGGTTGCCCGCTCCGAGGTCCAGCACAATGGCGCTCGCGGGCAGCGATTGCAGCACGACGCGGTGCAGCCAGGGGTCGTAGGTAGACCTGACCTTGAGGTCGTGCTGGTACTCGGTAATGGGCACTTCCCCGCCGGGGAGAAGGATGGGCACTCCGTTAATAATGGGATAAGAGCAGTCGCACCGGGCACAGACGAGGGTGTCTCCTTGCCGCTGCACGCTGGTCTTGCAGGTCGGGCAAGCTAAGATGCTGTAGAGATTCATGTGGGGATTATATAACAAATAGCCGGTGGTAAATAACTTCTCCGTACCAGTACCTATGGAACGTCCGCACTAGCCTCAACTACCCATCCTAACCTCCCGTGCCCGCTGCTATACTTGGTACAGGCCGGTAGGGGCATACGTCATCGCGTCCAGAAGTAATCTCAACAATGTAGATACAAGATATTAGCACCCAAACCTGGCTTCTGTCATTCTGAGCGTAGCGAAGAATCTCGTCCCTCACCACCTAAGTACCACCTTTCTCACAGCAGAAGGGTACCATAAGAAAAAGGGAACATCCCGGTAGAGGACGAGATTCTTCGCTACGCTCAGAATGACAAGGGCCGGCTCCTTTGCTTGTTTTCGGGACTGCTGTTCTTGAGATAGCTTCCAGTACCGTTACCGACACCACGTTCTGCTATAAGGGCCTCAGACTAAATGGCTTCGCTACCAAAAGCATTCAATTTCGGGCGTAGGTCCGGCTACATGGGATATAGCGCGCTTTTGCTGGGGGGTATTTTCCTCCTGTCGCTGGGGCTGCGCGTCTACTGCCTCGATTGCTATAGCCTATGGTTTGACGAGATCGCCTCCCTGGAAGTGGCGCAGTACGGCCCCGGCTTTTTCTTCACCGACCGCTTCGGTTGGATGCGCGTGCAGACCCCCCTCCACTACCTGACCGTCTGGCTCACCACCCTCTTTGCCGACCCTACTGCTACCGCCGCCCTGGTGCGCCTGCCTTCCGCGCTGGCGGGTGCCCTCACACCCCTGGTGGTCTACGCGCTGGGCAAAGAGATGTTCGGGCGCGTACAGGGCCTGGTGGCCGCGGGGCTGTTAGCCTTCTCCTTTATCCATCTCACCTATTCGCAGGACGTGCGGCCCTACACGGTGCTGGTGCTGCTCACCGCGCTCTCCGTCTACTGCCTGGTGCGCGCCGAACATACGGGCACAGGTAAGTGGTGGGCCGCCTTCGCTGCCGCCTCCGTAGCCAACGTGCTCACGTCCTACAACGTGCTGACGCTGGTGCTGCCCGCGCTTGGGCCGTACTTCCTGTGGGTGCTCTGGAAAGCCTGGCGGAACAGGTCCACCGCGCCGAGGTCACTGCTCTACGCAGTGCTAGCCATGTCGGCGGTTGGCCTGACGGTAGTGCCAATGGGACTCGACATGTTGAGCGTGCCCCGCACCGCACCCGACATGGCTGCCCTCCAACCCAGCGCTTTCCTTACGTCGCCGGTGGAGCTTGTATCCTGGTTCTCGCTGCCCGGTGTCGCTGAGCTTCAGCGCCTGGTGCCTGCGGTGATGCTCCTGTTCATGGTGGTCGGAATTTTCCCGCTTGTTACGCGCGGCATAAGGAGTAGCATCGCCCTCTGTCTGCTCTTTGTGGTGCTCCCCAGCGCTATCCTTGTGGTGCTCGGCACCACCAACGTGGTCTACCAGCGTTACGCCCTGTTCGTCATGCCGTTCTACCTGCTGCTGGTCGCCAATGGCATGGTCACACTGGCGTCGCTGCCTGCCTTTCTACGGCGTACCTCCGCGATTGCGACCTCATTGAAGTTCACCGGCATGGCCCTGGCAGGGATTGTGTTCGTGCTGGTGTTCTATTCGGGCGTGCGATATGCCGTGGCAGGCACCGACCCCTCCAGCCAGGTGGTGGACAGGGCCGACTTGCGCTCTGTGTCCCAATTTCTCGCGGCTCGTGCCACCCCACAGGACACCATCATCTTCGCCGGGTGGGACCCAACGGTGAGCAACTACTACTGGAAGGACCAGCCACCCGCGCCCACCTACAGCCTCGTTGACCCTCTATTGTTCAACCGGAAGGTCGAAGGCTCCATTTACTGGGTGGTGAGCTACCAGTTCGATACGCCCCCCGATTTACTCTCCGGCTCGCGTTGGGCCCAAGTCACCCACTTCTACCGCGCGTCGGTCCTGCGAGAAGCACCCTCCGGCTCAGCCATTGGGCATAGCATGGAGGCGTTCCTCGACACATTGAGCGGTGAGGAGCCGCCCACAAGGATGGAGGAGCAGGCCGTCTACACCCTGCGCGGTTCCGTCGAGCAGGCGGGGGGAGAGATTGGCGGGGCGGTAGAGTCCTACAGGAGGGCGGGCACGCTCTTTCCCATTGGTGAGGAGTACCTGCGCACATCGAAGGGCTTTGCCGAGCGGGGCGACCTCTCAAGAGCCTGGCGGGACGCGCTGATCTCGAAGAGCCTCCAGCCCCACGACCCCGCTCTGCACAGGTGGCTGGCGGAGATGCTGTCCAGGCTGAGCATGCCCGCCGAGAGCCGCACCGAGATGGAGATAGCCGAACGCCTCACGCAAAGGCAGACCGACGCGAACCTGCGCCTGCCTTGACGCGGCCCTGTGCAGCTTTCACCAAGAGAGGCGGAACCGCCAAGACGCCAAGGACGCCAAGGACGCCAAGAGTGCGCCAAGACTACGGACAGTTCCTTTGCCCTGGGATTGAAAGCCGAGCTTGAGCCATTACAGGACGGGGCATTCTCGGCGTGGGACGCCCGTCGATTGAAATCGAGGGCTACACTCTGCAAAGTCCCCCTTCGGGGACTATGTCATCTTAGAAGAACCCTTTAGATGCTCCAAGATGAATCAGTCTGCCCTGCGGCAGACTTCGCAAGCTGTAGCCCTCGATTTCAATCGACGGGCGTCCCACGCCGGTCTGTAACATATCTACCCCTTGCCATGCCCTTCCTACAGGGAAGGACCACATCCTTGAGCAATCAAGCTTCAGGTTCCGGCGGGAGGAAGGTGCGGGCGAGCACGGGGCTGGTGAACTCGGTCGCCAGACAGTCCATATAGATCAGGTCCCAGAACTTGCCGCCCATGAAGTCGGATTCGCGCAGACGTCCGGCCTCACGGAAGCCCGCCTTCTTGTAGGCGCGCTGCCCGGCGACGTTGTAGGCTGCCGTGGTCAAATAAACTGAGTGCAGGCCCCGTGCGGTGAAGGCGTAGTCGAGCACCAACTGGGCCGCCTCGGTGCCGTAGCCTTTGCCGCGTGCTTCCGGCTCGGCTATGGTGATGCCGAACTCGGCTGAACGATGGTGCAGGTCAATATGCTGTAAGCCGGACCAACCCACCGGCCGCCACGTGGACGCCTCGTACATTAGGAACCAGACCTCATCCGTTTCGGTGCCCCAGCGCTCGAAGGAGGCGATTTGCTGCTCCAGGGTGCGCGGCTTGATTGGCAAACCTCCCAGTCGCAGGGTGTCGAAGTCGTTCATCCACCTGTGGTAGGTCTCAACGATGCCCTTGTCGTAAGGGCCAAGCGCCACTTTCTCACCCAGGATGTTGATTACAGGGCGCTTCCACGTACCGGGGCTGTCCTCTTGTGCCTGGTCATCAGCGTCTTGCATTATGCGCTCCATAAATCAATCTACCATGCGGAGCCTGCACGGCGTGGGGTCGATATTTATCAGCAGAGGGCGAGCGAAGCTGCTCATCGAGACGAGCGCCTGGCCGGGGGCGAGATTGGGCAGTCGCCGCCACATCGACTCGTCCACCACTCCAAGCGACCGCTTGAGCCGGGCTATCACGTTGGCGTCGCTGATTTTGTGCAGGATGTAGTTGTTTATCAGGCCGAGCACTTCGTCGGGCAGGTGCTGGGGAAGCTGCGTCACGAAGCACAGTCCCAGCCAGCGCTTGCGGCCCCGGCGGGCGATACGGGCCACCTGCTGGAACAGCACCGGCATCTGCTTGATGCGCTCGTCCGACAGGAACTCGTGCGCCTCCTCCACTATTATCATCAACCGGCGCTGCTCCCCGCCCTGCTCCGAGCGCCTGTAATTGTCGTTCTGCGCGCCTTGCAGCCCCCGCAACAACTCGGCTATCACCAGGTTGTTGATCGCGGGCGAGTCGGTGTCGCTCAGGTCGATAATGGAGACGGTGCCGGGACGAGTGAGGCTGGCGTAATCGAGCGGCCCCGCCCTGGGGTTGTCGAAGATGTGCAGGCGCAATAGCTGGCTGATACGCCCCTGCACCACCCGCCAGCTTCCAATGTGCTTGGGCAGGTCGGCGCTCTTTACAGCCTTCAGCACCTCGCTGCCCGCCTGCTTGAACTCGGGGCTGAAGAACTTGCCGTCGCCCTCCTCGCCCGACACCACCTCCACACAGGTCTTCACCACGTCGTACATGTGGGCCGCCGTCATGCGCGGGTAGCCGGTCTCCATCTCGTCAAGCTCAAGTAGCTGCTCTCGCTCTTCCGCGTTGGAAGGGAAGATGCTTAGCTGGCGAAGGAGGCGCTTGGTTATGTCGTAAGCCTTGCCGTAACGCTGGGTCTGCGCCTCGTTGAGGTCCAGTATCTCCATCACGAGATAGGGCGATAATTGCGAGAACTGGAGAGAGAAGGAGGTAACTCGCCTGCGGTCGGGGCATGTGGTGGCGCGACCGTGCAGGTGGTACACCCTCGTGCCTTCCACGCCCCGCGCCTCCAGACCACGTTTAGCCAGGGAGGTGAGCATGGTAGGGTCGGGTGTGGGCTGGTAAATCTGCGTGTACTCTCCCTCGGTGTCGAGCACCACTGTGGCAAGCCCCGCTCCCTGGAAGCTGGCGATGAGGCCCGACACGGTGGTGGACTTGCCGCCGCCCGTGGTGCCCAGGATGCCCAGGTGCCGGGGCAGCACCGACTTCTTGTCGGAGGGCACCGAGGCGGTAAGCTGCTCGTACCCCACGGGCACGCCCAACGTGATGTCTCCGTCCAGGTGCAGGATGTCCACCGTCTCGTCCGTATCCAGGATGAAGACCGGGCTGTTGGGGAGCGGCCTCAAGCGGGGCGGCACGACCACGCCATCCACCTGCTCGCCTATAAGCTCCACCTGCACGCGCCCGTGGTACCGGGGCATGAAGATGCCACCCCTCACCGCCGTGGTAATCACAATAGGCGCATCCCCCCTCAGCCCGTCAGGCTCGGCAAACGGCCCCTTGACCACGATGCCCAGGTAGATGCGCCCGTCGCCCACGCTGCGCACCCTCACGATGGACTGCGAAGGCACCCGCCCTATCTCCTCCCTCGGCAAGAGCACCGTGACCGTGTTGTCCTCCGAGGTGGGCAGGTCGAACATGGTGCGCCCGACGGCCCCCAGGTACTCCACAGGCTCCTGCCACTCACCCCCGGACGCGGCGATATCCTGGTCAAGCTGCTCCAGGATGTCGGAGGGCACGGGCGCGCCGGGCTGCCCCCAGCGGTGAGGCGAGCCGGGTTCTGGGTTAGGCCTGGGGTTGCCGTCGCTCAACGGGCACCTCCTTGCATTACAGTGATACAATCTAATAAAGGAGCGTTCTTATGGCCTTAGAAAAACGTCCCATACCATTTGATGAGTTTACCGAAGATGTCGAGGGCTTCTTCGAGCGTGTCATTCACGGTCACGAGACGTTGCTAGTAGAGAAGACTCATGGTGAGTTTGTCATATTGAAAGCAGCACGTTCCCGGAGGCCCCGTAGGGTTCAGAGATCTAAACGATCTCCCACAAATGAGGCCTTCCTATCCACTGCCGGAGGTTGGAAAGACCTGGTAGATACGGATAGGCTCATAGAGGACATATACGAAAGTCGAAATATATCTTCCCGTCCACCGATTCAGCTATGAAGTACCTGGTTGATAGCGATGTTGTTGCTGATTGGCTTCAAGGTAGGAGTGAGGCTGTCACCCTACTCACCTCGTTGCATTTCTAAGGATTGCCTATTAGTCTGATTACCTATGGAGAAATCCATGAAGGGGTACACTACTCGCGGGACCCTCAGAAGGCAGGGCAAGTATTCCGCCTCTTCTTCCGCAATATTACAGTTCTCTCCATCAACCGAAGCATAATGAAGCACTTTGGAAGGCTACGAGGTCAGCTACGAACGGCAGGCAATGTCATTCCTGATTTTGACCTTCTCATTGCCGCAACTGCAATTCACTACGGACTTATGCTAGTTACGCGTAATACGAGGCATTTTGATCGCATTTCTGGGCTTTCCCTTTACGAACCTTCTACATCGAACTAGCCATACCGTTAACTGTTATTTCAATAAGCCTCCGCCCTCTGCACGCTGCCATCCGGGAACGGCACCAACGCCGACTGCACATCCTCTCCATCAGCCCCCGAAAAGACCGGAGCCATTCCAACCGCTACCTGCTTCCCCCTGAACTCCACGAAGGCCGCCCTCAACGCCTCGTGGGTCGAGCCACTCTTGGGGGTGTAGTCTTGCTCCCCTTCTCGCTTGCGGGTAAGCAACAGCCACTCCGCGCCGTCAGGTATGGCCGCGAGCGCGGTGCTGAGTAGCTGCTCGTCCGCCGCGCCCCTGTAGGGTAAGTGCTTCTCCCTGAAGACCACAATGTCGGTCGTCGGGGGTAAAATGTTCGCCAGATCCAGTATCTGCTCGAACGACCGTGCGAACAGGTAGTCCCGGTCGCCACCCGCGTGCGCATACCTGACGGCGACGAATAGCTCATCAGCTGTCTCGAACCAGTATGAGACCTCACCCAGGAACGCGTAATCGTAGACTGACCTGTCATCCATAATAATTGGCTTCCTCAACTAAGAGAGCTTCGCAATCACTTCCAGGTGACTCTAGTAACCCGGAAACATACTCATGCCAATCTCTACCTGGACCTGGTTATCGCTCTCAGACGTTGTAATCAGGTCAACGAAATAGACCGAAGGCGGCTCTGCCCCGTTTGACCAGGAGTAGTTCAGGGCCTTTGGCTTTGCTACTTCCCTGCCCCAGTCAGACTGCTTCATGTTGCTATTGCTGAAGGCTTTCTTGTAGAACGCAATAACGTTCTCCTCCTTATCTGCAACCGTGAAGGTTATCATTTTCATGAGGCGTATGCCCCCGGTAGAGTATTTCCCCATACTACCCCAGTCCTGTACGGCTATATCCTGCGCGTCGGAATATAGCGGCGGGTTGCTCCACACGGGCGGTGGATCAAACCTGTGCATGAACGCATAAATGCTGAGGCCGCAAAATGCCACAAGGCCGAGGACGATGACTCCTGTAGGAATCTGCCTGTGCCAGATATTATCTCTTGTAGGGCGACTTGTTTCCAAGTTATGAACCGTGAATTCATGTAAGGGAGTAAATGTCGTCTTTACGGCCGCATCTCCCGCTCGCCCAGGTACCGGAACGGCACGCCCGCCTCCACGTACGCCTCGCGTATCGCCGCGCTAAAGGTATCGAGGCCAAACGTGCTGCGGCAGACCGCGTCGGCCAGGTCTATCAGCATGGGGAAGCCCCTGTGCTCCTGCATGGCGCTGTCGGCCATGACGATCATGGCTGCCTCATGGGCGTGGTCGCGGTGGGCGTAGAACATGTAAGGTGGAGCGGCACCGGACGCCCGGTACACGCCTATCACCAGTTGCGGGCCGACCTCCTCCACGAACTGCCTCGCCTCTTCGCGTGGGTAGATGTACTTGCTCTGTGGCAGGTTGTTCTCCACGAAGTCGCGCAGCCTGCGGGTGGGGGTATCCACCAGCGCGTATTCCAGGGGGTAGAGGGCATTCCCCAGCGTGAGCAGCAGGCGGTTGGAAGGCGCGCTCGGCACGTAGACCCACTTCTTGTGCCCGGCCAGCAACTCCCGCCACACCGCTATGCTCTGGCGCAGCAGGGGCATCTCGCCGTCTATCACCAGCCCCGCGCCCGACAGCAATTCGAGGCTCAGCGGGTTGCCGTGTCCCATGCGCCACATAGCCGTCGATTTGCGTAGCAGTATCGCCCGCTCGGCGTAGGCCATGATGCCCCGGCGGCTGAGATCGCTCAAGCGGTCGCTGCTGTTGTCCTCCGCAGCCGCTCGCCTGTGCCGCTTTTGCAGGAGCGACATCGCCTCGCCTATCGGGTCGAGACCGTTGACGCGCAGGTCGCGCCGGAAGAGACGCTGCACCCACGTCCCCTGGTCGCCCCGGTACGACACCAGCGACACGCCAATCTGCGCGATTGTGAGAGCCAGCGAGTCGTGTACCAGGCTGGTGCCGTCGCACGCCTCCACGGCCCCGGTGAACAGGAGGCCGCGATGCACCCGCTCTAATGTAGGCAGGTCCACGCGGTAACAGCCCGCGCCATGCGGCGCTCCAGGGTGGCCGAACACGTAGGGGAATAGCTCGGACCGGATGCGCTCCCGTATACGGTCCTCCTGCTCGACAGCGCCCGCTATCTCCCGCTCCAACCGTTGGTAGAGCGCCGCCATGTCCTCGCCGGGCTGCCACGTCGCCAGGTCGAGCGTGGCGTCCAGCGACTCCCCAAAGGCCGCGCTGAACTCGTCCCCCTCCAACTCCAGGAAGTCGTCCGGGTCGGGGAGCACCTGGTCCACCGCCTGTTGTTGGCGAATGTCGGTCATAGGCGAGTTGTTAGTTGTTAGTTGTTAGCACCTGTACACTTTTCTTGGGCTATTTGGCCGCATGATTGTTGGAGCGCGAGTACCAAGCCCCACCCTGTCATGCTGAGCGTAGCAAAGGGTCAGTAGCCCGTGTTCGACCTGTCACGGAGCGGAGTGGCTACCTGAAGTGCCCGCGAACCCTTGGTTGAGCCAGGTAGAACAATATTGCCACCTGGGGAAACACGAATACCAGGACTTGATAAGCTCCCAGCATAGCTACGGGCAAGGTCCAAAACAGGAGTACAATGGTGATTATGACTGCTAGAACAATTCCCCAGTTCCGCAGCCTCCATAGACCCACTGCTGCTAGAGTAAATACAGCCGCGGGGGTCAGTAAAAGCATGACTATTTCCCACACGAAGGAATAAAAAGACGTAACGAGAGCCAGAATACCGGGTAAAAACACTCCACCAATAAAGAAGTAGATGGCTGCTATAACCGTAACCCCAACGGGCCGGTTCAGTTGCGCGTCAGGAGCCACGTGCAGACCGGGATCGTCCACATACTGGACATGCCTTACTCTGCCAGCCGTCGATGGGGCTGATTGGCTGTTTGGTTCAAGCATGCGAGCCTCCATATCTGACTTGTACTAACAACCCAAGGCCAAGCGTTCAATACAAGACCTAGTACGTTGCGTGTCACCCATAACTCACAACTTACTACTCACTACCTCACCGAGATGCTCCGCGCCAGCGTGCCCAGCATCGGCACGATGTGCTTCTTGCGCGATACTATGCCGGGTAAGTGCACCGCGTGCGGGTCGGCGGGAGAGGTATCGAAGGTAGCCGCAACGGCCTCGGTGTGGCCCTCCACCAGCAGCGTGGTGCGCTCGTGCACTATGTCTATGACCGCGAAGATAACGCTATCGTAGCCTTCGTGAGCGCGCAGGCGAGCTAACTCCCCCAGTATTTCCTCCCGGCGGGAAAGCACCTCCGCGCCGCTCGTGGTCTCTATGGTGCCGATGCCGAACTTGCTGCTATCCAATGTGAACTCCTTGAAGTCGGAGGCGACAATCTGCTCGGCGGTGCGATCCGACACGTCCGAGGCGGTGCTCAAGATGGCGTTGCCGAACTCCTCAAGGTCCACTCCCGCGCGCTTTGCCAGTATGCGGGCTACCCGCTCGTCTTCCGGCGTGTTGGTGGCGCTGCGGAAAACCAGCGTATCAGCCAGTATGCCACCCAGCAGCACGCCCGCCATTTCCCGCGGTATGGGCAGCCCAGACTCCAGGTACAACTTGCCTACGATGGTGCTGGTCGCGCCCACCGGCTCCAGGCGCATGAAGGGCGGCACGCGGGTCTGGAAGTCGGCCACTCTGTGGTGGTCTATCACACCGACCACGTCGGCCTCCTCTATGCCTTCAACCGATTGCCCGCGCTCGTTGTGGTCCACCAGCACCACCTGCTTGCGCGCCGACCTCAGCAGGCTGGAGCGGCTGACGAAGCCCATGACCGTGTTGTCCGGGTTCAGCACGACCAGCGACCGGGCCGCCCCACTTCGCAGCCGCTCGCTCACTTCCTCCACCAGGTCGTTCGGGCCGCAGGTGCGGGGGTCGCGGTTCATCACGTGGCGCACCGGCACGCTCATGTGTATCAGGCGCACGGTGGTGTAGGTGTGGTGCGGCACCGAGATGATGGTGACCTGCCGCTCCCGCGCCATCGCCAGTATCTCCTCCGACACCGGGTGGTCGCCCGTAATGACCAGCGCCCCCACGCCGAACTCAATCGCCGCACGCTGAGCGTCCTCCCGGTCGCCCATCACCATCATAATGTCGGGCGCGAGCCGCTTGAGCATGGAATCGATTTGCATCGCGCCCACCATCACCCGGTCGCGTAGCGTGCGGCCGGGGGCCTCCACCAGCACGCGCCCGCCCAGCGCGCTCAGCACGTTATCCAGCTCCAGTGGCACCCGGTCCAGTTCGTCCAGGTCGAGGCCTGCGATGAAGTACCGGGCGAAGTCCTCCACGCCAATCACGCCCGTGAGGTGGCCTTTATCGTCCACCACCGGCATGATGCGTATGCCCAGGCGCTGCAATGATTGTCCCACCTCGAACAGAGAGGTATCTTCGTTCACTGTGGTTACTGGCGTGGTCATCACGTCGGCTACGCGGGGGCGGACGTCAGTGAGCAAGATAGGCGCTGTCACACCAAAGCGGTCGAGGATATAGGCCGACTCGGGGCGTAACACACCCTGCCGGGCGGCCACCGCTTGTGTCTGCCCCTGCGCGTGCAACAGGGCCGTATAACCCACCGCCGAGCAGATGGAGTCGGAGTCGGGGTTCTTATGTCCGATTACGTATATGGAGCCAGGCACAATGTTCCTTCCGGGTCTGGACTTACAACATGATGCGCGCGCCACGTGCAGCACGCGCGAGGTCATTTCGCCCGTACATTATGCTCAAGTACTCCCGTTGTGACAAGCGGTTTTATTCTTGAC
>DASVRN010000001.1:0-5084 GCA_036388595.1 Chloroflexia bacterium | reverse complement strand
GACGAACCGGCGCCCACCGCCGAGTACGAGGCGGTGGCACGACTGGAAGCTGAGGCCGTAGAAGACCGTAATGAGCCGCAGCTTGGTGACACCCAAGCCGACCTCTCGCGGAGGGAGCGTGCGGCCGAAAGTGGTAACGGTCATGGCGATGGTAGTTGGGAGAAAAGTGGGTGGGCGGTGCTTCCCGACCTCGTGGTCATTGATGGTGGCAAGGGGCAGCTTAACGTGGCCTACGAAGTGCTCACCCATCTTGGACTGAGAGACGTTCCGTTGATTTCGCTAGCCAAGCGGGATGAAGAGGTCTTCATGCCCGGCAACTCCCAGCCGGTCATCCTGAATGCCCGCTCCGAGGCCTTGAAACTGCTACAGCGTATTCGTGACGAGGCGCACCGCTTCTCGAACACATATAACAAGAAATTAGGTTCCAAGCGTGGTACCAGGAGCAAGCTCGATGAGGTGCCGCTGATTGGCCCGGTAAGGAAGAAGGCCTTGATGCATAAATTCGGCTCGGTAAAGGGCATACGGGAAGCTACAATTGAGGAACTGATGTCCGTCAAGGGCATGGACCGCGCGGCGGCCCTCAATCTCAAGGAGCACCTGTAGATGAAGGCTATCACGGCCGCACCCTCCACGGGGTTTGAGGGGCCTACACTCGAGGAACGATTCGAGGCGGCCCTGCGCGAGCGGCGCGACCGCGTGTACGAGTACCTGGACGGGTGGCCGGGTTCGGCAAAGTTTAAGCCCCAGGACATCCATGATGCTCTCTTTACCTACCTGCAACGCAGGGGCAAGGCATTGCGTCCGCTCTTGTTGCTCCTGTGCTGCGGGGCGGTGGGTGGCGACGAGGAGCAGGCTCTACCGGCAGCCGCAGCGGTCGAAGTATTTCACACCTGGACCCTCGTGCATGATGACATCATAGACCGCGACGATACCCGGCGGGGCCACCCCACCGTCCACGCTATGTACCGCAGCCACGCTATGTCGGCTCATGGGCATGACGAGCCGGATGCGGCACATTATGGGACTTCGGTGGCCATCCTGGCGGGCGACCTTCAACAGGCCTGGACTTACGGCCTGCTGGCCGACCTTGCGAACCGGGGCGTGGCATTGCCTCTCGTCCTGGAGCTAGTCGAGCGCATGGCAAGCGACCTGACACCCGGCTTGCTCGAAGGCGAGATGCTGGACGTTCAATACTCATTGATGCCTGCCGAAGCCCTGAACGAGGACAGCATCCTGCACATGCTGACCATGAAGACAGGGACATTGCTCGACTATGCCGCCTGGTGCGGAGCGAAGATCGGCCTGGGGAGCGCTCCCGATCCCGGCAGGGCCGCGGAGAAGTTAGGGAGGTTTGCTTCCCTATGCGGTACCGCCTTTCAATTGCATGATGATTTGCTCGGCCTCACTGCGGACGAATCGAGGCTGGGGAAGCCGGTTGGTTCCGACATTCGGGAGGGGAAGCGCACCTTGATTGTTTACAAGGCGCTGAGTCGTGCGTCGGCGGCAGAGCGGGAGATTTTGCTGTCAACGCTGGGTAAGGCTGATGCCTCAGCCTCAGAGGTAGAGCGCGTCCTGGCTATACTGCACTCTACTGGTGCCTGTGACGAGGTAGCAACACTCGCCCGACATTACGTAGAACAGGCACTCGCTCTGTTAGAGGAAGTACCTCCGAGTGAGTACCGCGAGCTACTCCGCGCCTGGGCGTTGTTCTTGCTGTCGAGGGAGAGTTAGGCGGTCCACATGCCGATTCGTAAGGCCTCAACCGAAACGTGGGAGGAAGCGCGCCAGGTAATCCGGCGTGGCGGCCTCGTCGCGTTCCCGACCGACACGGTCTACGGGCTTGGGTGCGACCCCTACAATGTCGCTGCCATAGAGAAGCTGTACGCGGCCAAGAGCCGGGACCAGGCAAAGGCGTTGCCCTTGTTACTATCGGGGGCGCACAGGGTAGGCGACGTGGCTCGTCTCTTTCCTCCCACGGCCGAGGCGCTGGCGAAGCAGTTCTGGCCCGGCGCTCTGACTCTCGTGGTGGCGCAGCAGCCTACTTTGCCAGAGGCGCTCGGTGGAGGAGATACGATAGCGGTTCGCGTGCCCCGGCACGAGCAATTGCTCGCCTTTTTAGAGGCCTGCGGTGGCGCACTTGCAGTTAGCAGCGCCAACGTGTCGGGCCAGCCGGAGGCTCACGACGCTGAAGAGGCGGCCGCCTATCTGGAAGGCTCGGTTGATCTGATAGTGGACGGCGGACGCAGCCCTGGTGGCGTGCCGTCGAGCATCGTAGACTGCACGCTGCCGGTGCCGCGCCTGTTGCGCGAGGGTGCGATAGCCGAGGAGGAGATACGCGCCGTCCTGGCTGCGTGGGAGGCCGGGCGAGCGTAGAGTATGCGCACAGAACGTGTATTCATCCTGAGCAGCTTGCTCACCATAGGACTGGGCATCCTGGCTGCCTTGCAACGGGGCGACCTAGCTGCCCCTGCCGGTGTGGACCAGGTCAAGTGGGCGCTGGGTGCCGCGCTCATAATCGTGGCCTCGGGCGGTTCGGTATGGCTCAGGTCCGGGCCGCGCGTCCCCACCAGCACCCTGCTCGAACCGGTGTACCTGCCTTTCATACGCGTGCCGGTCCATGCGCTGCTTCCCGCGCTACTACTCGTGGGCTACGCGATCTTCATGCAACTTTTCACCGGAAGCTGGTTTGAAGTAGTGGTGATTGGTCTGGCGTGGCTCTCCTTTGTGGCCGTCTACTGGGCGTCGGCCCACAGCACAGACACCGCGGACCGCTACTTTGGCCTCGCACAAACGGGACTGAACGTTTGCGCCCACCTTACTGCTTTCCTGCTCTACAGCACCATCTACGGGCTGAAGGTGCGCGCCCTTTACTCAGCGACGGCCGTGGCGCTGGTTACGATGTTGCTGGTCTACGAAATGCTCGCCCGTGACGCTTCGTGGCACCGGGCGCTGGGGAGGCCCGTCGAAGGCCGCCGCAGCACGCAGGTCATTTTGTCGGTGGCGGCGGGCCTGGTCCTGGGGCAGCTGACCTGGGGCCTCAACTACTGGGCGGCCCTCACAACCCTCGTGGGTGGGGCCTGCCTCCTCCTCGCCCTGTACGCCACCTATGGTACCGTGTCGGCCTACGTAGACCAACGGCTGAATCGCGGCACTCTGTTAGAGTATGGAGGCGTTGGCGCTGTGGGCTTGCTTGTCGTCTTTGGGTCGGCGTTCTTCGGCCAGTAGGTCCGCGTAGGGAGGTAGCACTTTGGTGAACGACCATGAAGGCGACGACAGCTACCAGCAGTTGTTGGAGCTTGAAGAGTTGGAGAGTTTGCAAGAAGAGATAGAGGAAACGGGTCTCGATCCCAAATCACAGTGGGACGCGCTGCCTGCTGAAGTACGCGAGCACCTTGCCTCTCTTGGCATAAACAGCAACAGCGCACTTGTGGCCCGCATCGCGAGTATGCACGCTGAACTCGACGAGCACCCGGCAAACTGAGTGGCGTACCAACCTGCGCTTCAGGGAGCCGGAATTTCTTCGGAAAGTGTGAATTCTCCGGCTACGAGCCGGTAAAGGGCCAGGGACCCACCTTGCCTGTCGCCATTCGGCTGAAAGGTAAGGGGACCGCCAACTCCCCCATCGTATGTGCCGGTTAGTACCGCCTCCGCTACCTTCTGTCTATCTACGCCCGTACGCGAGGTGGCTTCAAGCACCGCCGCAGTCAGGTCATAGGCGTTTGCCGCGTATTGAGAGGGTGGCACCCCGAACCGGCGCTGAAACCTCTCCGAGAACTCCGCAAAGCCCTCTGTGCCGCCCGGTGTGGGATCGCCATTGAAGACCACGTACCAGCCCTCCATCTTGGCTCGCGCCTCGATTGAGAGCCGCTCACTCAGAAGAATATCCGTTGTGAACACTCCCACTCGTGGCTCGTCTTCCGCGATTTTTTGAGCGGCGGCAAGTGCAATAGACAGGCTGCTCGGGGCAAAGAAGATGGCATCAACCGGCTGAGTAGGTGCTGTCCAGCTAGCCCGGCTATCGGCCGGTACCTGCACCCTGAGCACCCTCATATTGAGCCTTGCTGCTTCCTCCTCGAATGTAGCGGCCATGCCCTTGCTGTAATCGCTCTCGTCTGCCAGCACAAGGGCCGAGGTCGCACCAAGCTCATGCGCCTTGCGCGCGGCTACTCTTGCCTGTACCGAATCGGGAGGAATCAGCCGCAACATGGTCTGTGCACCGGTGGGGTAGTAGCGGCCCGGCTCGCCGCTTCCCCAACCGCTTTGCGTCAGACCCGGCCATGTGGCTACGGGCAGCGCCTGGAGGAGTCCGGCCTGGTTCAGAATTGGAAGCGATACCATCGTCGCGCCAGACGTGTACGGCCCGATATATGCCAACAGGCTATCGTCGCCGGCAGCGGCCCGGGCGTTCGCCATTTCGATCCGGTTGGAGGTTTCACCCGTTTCTTCGTCTCCACCGTCCAGTGCCACATGCTCGATTGCCCAGGCCGGGAGCACAGCACGGTGTTCCTCAATGGCTAAGTCGATCCCGTCGCGCATGAGGTCCGCTTGCATCGCGGCGCTACCCTTGTACGGCAGAGAGGAGACGATGCGCAAGCTCCGGTCCGGAGCGGGCGGCAGGGGAGTAGCCGGGTCCGCACCACAACTCGACAGCAAAAAGGCTGCCAGCACGGCAGCCATGAATGACCTGAGCACTCTAAATCGTGGCATACCGATAGTCCGGTAAGGGCGCTTAGTCCTCACCTAAATAGGCTTTGCGCACTCGTTCGCTCTTCAGCAAACTCTGGCCCGTGTCTTCGAGGACTATCTGCCCTGTTTCGATGACATATCCCCTGTGCGCCACCTGGAGGGCGAGCAGCGCGTTTTGTTCGACAAGCAGGATAGTGGAACCGGTCGCGTTGAGGTCGCGGATAATGTTGAAGATGGTCTCAACCAGTATGGGGGAGAGTCCCATCGAAGGTTCATCGAGCAGGAGGACTTGCGGGCGAGACATGAGCGCGCGTCCAATCGCAAGCATCTGTTGCTCGCCACCGGAGAGTGTGCCGCCCCGCTGCACCATGCGTTCCTTCAAACGGGGAAAGAGTGTC